>JAWQFQ010000107.1:0-29381 GCA_035967975.1 Scytonema sp. PMC 1070.18 | reverse complement strand
GGAGGGAGTGAAGGAGTGAGGGAGTGAGGGAGTGAGGGAGGGAGGGAGTGTCAAAAAAACTCTGCCAATATATCTACAATTTTGATACCCTAGCTTAAATAGATTTGGGGACAGAAGAAGCGTGGATATTCAAATTGGGCGGGGAAAGACAGCTCGCAGAGCCTACGGAATAGATGAAATTGCACTAGCTCCTGGTAGGAGAACACTCGATCCTAGTTTGGCAGATACGACATGGCGCATTGGTAGTATCGAACGTGAAATTCCAATTATTGCCAGTGCAATGGATGGCGTTGTTGATGTTCGCATGGCTGTGCTACTGTCACAGTTAGGAGCATTGGGGGTCTTGAACTTAGAAGGTATTCAGACTCGTTATGAGGACCCAGAGCCGATTTTAGACCGGATTGCCTCAGTAGGAAAAGAAGCATTTGTTCCTCTGATGCAAGAACTTTATGCTGAGCCAATTAAACCGGAATTAATCGAGCAACGAATCAAGAAAATCAAGCAGCAAGGTGGAATTGCAGCAGTCAGTGCTACCCCAGTGGGAGCCAGTAAGTACGGTGCAGTGGTCGCAAAAGCAGGAGCAGATTTATTTTTCGTGCAAGCAACTGTTGTTTCTACTGCACACCTCTCACCTGAGTCAATTGTGCCACTAGATTTGGCAAAATTCTGCCAGGAAATGCCCATACCTGTCGTGCTGGGAAACTGCGTCACTTATGATGTTACCCTCAATTTGATGAAAGCGGGAGCCGCATCTGTACTAGTGGGTATTGGTCCTGGTGCAGCTTGTACGTCTCGTGGCGTCTTGGGTGTAGGGGTTCCTCAAGCCACTGCGATCGCTGACTGTGCAGCTGCACGTGATGATTATTATCAAGAAACAGGAAAATATGTACCTGTGATTGCTGATGGTGGCTTAATCACTGGTGGTGACATTTGCAAATGTATTGCTTGCGGTGCTGATGGTGTGATGATTGGTTCTCCTTTTGCTAAGGCAGCTGAAGCGCCAGGACGGGGATATCATTGGGGGATGGCGACTCCTAGCCCAGTCCTACCTCGCGGTACGCGTATTCGTGTAGGTACTACAGGTACATTGGAACACATCCTCCGAGGACCCGCTCAATTGGATGATGGTACTCATAATCTTTTGGGAGCCTTGAAAACTAGCATGGGTACTCTAGGAGCAAAAAATCTTAAAGAAATGCAACAGGTTGAAGTTGTAATTGCTCCTTCTCTGTTAACTGAAGGCAAAGTCTATCAAAAGGCTCAACAGTTGGGAATGGGTAAATGATGGATAGTGGGTGGATAGTGGATAGTGGATAGTGGATAGTGGATAGTGGATAGGAAGTATAAAAGCTAACAACTAACCACTCACAACTCACAACTAACCACTCAAAACTAACTACTAACTACTCACAACTGACCACTCACAACTAACCACTCACAACTAACCACTCACAAAAATTTTTCCAGACTAGCAAAGTCTGACTGGCAAAATCGCAGATGTCGCCTAAAATAGAAATAGCGGAGACGCATGTTTCCGTTCACTCCTCACACCACACTCCGCCCGGACTACTGTTCGGGCGGTTCCTTATGATACTTCTATCGAAATTCTATAGCCATAAGCAAAAATACTTGCCTCGTTTTTTAGCAAGGGTTTTTGCTATGGTAGAATTTTCAGCAAACTCCAAAATAAGATAGGCAAAGGTTTTTAGGCATGTCAGCAGCCGCACAAGTAACGGATTCTACCTTCAAACAGGAAGTACTAGACAGCGAAGTTCCTGTTTTAGTTGACTTTTGGGCACCCTGGTGCGGACCCTGTCGGATGGTTGCTCCTGTTGTAGACGAAATCTCCTCCCAGTACGAAGGTCAATTGAAGGTAGTGAAAGTGAACACCGATGAGAATCCTAATGTTGCTAGCCAATATGGTATTCGCAGCATTCCCACACTCATGATTTTTAAAGGTGGGCAAAAAGTTGATATGGTTGTCGGTGCTGTACCGAAAACTACATTAGCTAACACTCTGGAAAAATACCTTTGAAACGCTAGCGCTTTCAACTTCTTGAGAAAACTCAAATCTCTTGATGGTCAAGTAAAGATTTATAACAATCTGACAGAGGTGTCAAGCGCCGCCTCTTTATTTAACTCTTTACTCTTGCAGTTCTAGGTGTGTTTGGAAAGCGCCTAAGCTATTTTAGCTAGAGGTGCTTTTTTAATTTGTGTATCTTATTACATTTATTGTAAAAGCAATACTCAAACGCTTTCAAGAAACACAGGGTGTAGGGTATAATTCGTAATTTTTAATTCGTAATTAAAAGAAAAACTTCAGTTGTTGATATCAAGCCCATAAAGCGAGCGTGTGTGGGTAACAACTACGAACTACGAATTGCGAATTGTGTGTAGGGTGTAGGGGAAGAGTTTTTTTTATTTATAGTGGATTAAGAATGTGCTTAAAACGCTTTGGAATGCTTGCAGCAAAGATACAAAGTGGGTTAAGTTGAGAATATAAATTATCAGATCGCGTAAAGTTCTTCTACAGTCTTGCCCGTCAGCCAACAGGTGCGGGTAGGAACGCCCATTCCACAAGAAGGAGAATTTATTTCTTGGAAATCCCTTAACAAATTTCACAGCAAAAGTTAAAATATAGTGCCATTTTTTTGGCAATGGTTCTCATGACCTCATCTGCGTCGTTCGATATAATAGAGTCTTTCCAAGCGGATATCGCTGAACTATTAGAACAGTTACCGACATTACAACATCGGCAGTATATAATGCAGGCACTATTGACTTTAGTGCGTCTTGCTAAGAGTGAAATTGAACGTCTTGATTGGAAGATAGTGTCAGCTTCATTAGCTGATATGGAACGAGGTTTCGAGCTCTTTCACGCTTACCGACACGTTCGCAAAGTGACTATATTTGGTTCTGCACGATTATCTCCAGAAACTGAGGAATACCGAATGGCTTATGAGTTTGCTCGCCATGTGACTCGGTTGGGATTTATGGTCATGACAGGCGGTGGCGGCGGAATTATGCAAGCGGGGAACGAAGGTGCAGGACGAGAAAATTCTTTTGGCTTAAACATCCAACTTCCTTTTGAACAGCAGGCGAATCCTGTTGTTGAGGGAGACCCCAAACTTATTCACTTTAAGTATTTTTTCACCCGCAAGCTATTTCTTTTAAAGGAAAGTGATGCTGTCGCTTTATTTCCTGGCGGTTTTGGTACCCAAGACGAAGCATTTGAATGCATGACCTTAAGTCAGACAGGAAAGTTTGGTCCCGTACCTGTAGTCTTAATTGACCACCCTGGAGGCGATTATTGGCGGTCTTGGAGTCAGTATGTTGATAAACAACTGGTACAAAAAGGTCTTGTTAGCCCTGAAGACCCCTCCCTTTACACGGTGACAGACAATTTGGATGTGGCTTGCAAAGCTATTACTGGTTTTTACCAAGTGTACCACTCTAGTAGGTATGTAGGCGATCGCTTAGTCATCCGTCTCAAGTCAGATTTATCCGATGCTGAAGTAGAACAGCTCAATGCTGAGTTTAGCGACATTCTTGTCAAAGGACACATAGAAAAAAGTCAGGCTTTACCTCAAGAAGCCCAAGATGAATCATTCGATCTACCTCGTCTTCTTTTATACTTCAATCAAAAAGACTTAGGGCGATTGTACCAACTCATCGGAGTCATCAATCACATGGGTACTCCTTCGGCTGAGGAAAAAGCGCATCCAGAACGTAAATAGATTCTGTTTCAATACTGCTCGGTTAACAATACTCGAAGTCTCACCAAACCCGGTATCTCCAAGATACCGGGTTTCTCATTTTTTACGAATGATTTACTTAACTTAAAACCCAACTGACAAGCAAGCGAACACCAAAGCCACTTGCACCAACGCTGTTATAACCATTTTCCTTCTCCGTCCAAACTGGTCCTGCAACATCCAGGTGAGCCCAAGGAGTTTCTTTGACGAATTGTTTCAGGAACAATGCTGCAGTAATGGAACCACCAGCACGCGGACCTGTATTTTTCATATCCGCAAGACCAGACTTTAGCCCTTCAAAGTATTTTTCTTCCATTGGCATACGCCAGATTTTTTCTCCAGAGATTTCCGAAGCTTTTTCTAACTGGGCTGCTAACGTATTATCTGGAGAAAACAGACCAGCAATATCATCTCCCAAAGCAATCACGCATGCACCAGTGAGGGTTGCTAAATCTATCATTCCATCCAATTTTAACTTATCAGCAAAGACGAGAGCATCTGCCAAAGTTAAACGTCCTTCTGCGTCAGTATTGTTCACTTCAATTGTTTTACCATTGGAAGCGGTCAGAATATCACCTGGATGCATAGCGTGACCGCTAATCATATTCTCAGTTACAGCTGAGATAAAGTGAACTTCCACATCAGGTTTTAGCTGACCGATGGCTTTAGCAGCACCTAAAGTAGCCGCTGCACCACCCATATCAATTTTCATAGTTTCGATCCCACTACCGGCACCTTTGATGTTTAATCCGCCAGAGTCAAAGGTTAAACCTTTACCTATAATCGCCAGTTTACGTCTTGGTGTCCCTTCTGGTTTGTAAGTGAGGTGAATAAATTTAGGCGGTAAGTCAGATGCTTTTGCGACTCCCAGAAAAGCACCCATACCTAATTTTTCACAGTCTTCCTGTTCGAGGATTTCGATTTGTAAACCGTGTTCGGATGCAATTTGTGTAGCTATTTCTGCCATAGTAATTGGCGTCACAGAGTTAGCAGGAGCTGCTACCAATTGTCGTGCTAGAAATACACCAGAGCAAATTAGATTGGCACGAGCGATCGCTTCAGACTGTCCACTTAGTCCCAGTAAATCTACTTGCTCTACTTGTGGTCCTTTATCCTCAGGTTCAGATTTGAAACGATTATCTTGGTATAAAGCTAGTTGAACACCCTCAGTCAACGCTTGTGCAGTTTGTGCTGGGTCATCATTCCATATTGGTAAACTGAGTCCCAGAGTCTTACACTTCTGCTTTTTACCTGTCCGCGCTGCGACGGCGGCTACTTTTCGCAGGGTATCTAGTTTTAGGTTGTCAGCTTTCCCCAAACCTATTATTATAACTTTACGTATTGAACTCTTACCACTAACTCGTGTAAAGATACTGCTACCTTGTTTACCCTTAAAATCTTCCTCAGCAATCAGTTCTTGAATGCTACCAGCTAACTTTTCATCTAAAGTTGCTAATTCACCAGTTAACTCTACTGCATCTTCAAATAATCCAATTGCTAAACCATCACCTACCCACTCTAAAAGTGGCGTATGAGTTGCGCGAATCTCCATTTTGTGTATTCTATTGATAGCGGCTTGTACCAGTATTGCGTAAAATTAGCAATTTATGCTATTCAATGTTAGTAGATAGTAGATAGTTGTTAGTGGGAGCAACAACTAACAACTAACCACTAACAACTAACCACTAACCACTAACAACTAACAACTAACCACTAACAACTAACCACTAACCACTAACCAATTCCGCTACTACATTAGCCAATTCATCTGGCATGATCGGCTTGGATAGGTGTTTTTGGAAACCGGATGCGATCGCTTCATTGCGATCCCTGTCTCCTGCGTAAGCTGTGAGTGCAATTGCTGGAATTTGTCCACCCCGTTCTTTTGGCAATGCTCTTACCTTACGAATTAGGCTGTAGCCGTCCATATCAGGCATACCTATATCGCTAATAATAACGTCTGGTTTGAAAGATTCCATGACCTTTAGTGCGGAGGAAGCAGAGGTAACCGCCTCAGTTATAGCTCCGCAGTCTTGTAGAGCGTAGGATATAAAATCCCGTGAATCTGGCTCGTCATCTACGACTAAGATTCGTACCCCAAAGAGTGGCGAGTGGGTAATAGTCGATGGGGAGTGAGAATGCTTTGGTTGACTTCTGACGCCCCCTTCCTTAATTCCTTGAAAAATGGGCAATCTTACTGTAAATGTAGACCCGTATCCATCTCCCAAACTATTTGCGCTGACTGTTCCTCCGTGTAGTTCTACAAGATGGCGTACAATTGCTAGTCCTAGTCCCAGCCCTCCGTGCTTGCGAGTGGTAGAACCATCCGCCTGTCGAAACGAGTCAAACACATAGGGAAGAAAGTCAGAATTAATACCAATCCCTGTGTCTTTGACTGTAATTTGAGCACAAACTAGGGAGTAGGGAGTAGGAAACTCCAGGTTTCCTTTGGGGATGAGGGGGGATGGGTAGTGATGAATTTCTGGCTCGTTCTTGATTCCCGATTCCCGATTCTCTTGCTCTAATATTTCGAGCAAGACTTCTACTCGTCCGCCAACAGGGGTAAACTTGATAGCGTTTGAGAGGAGATTCCAGACAATTTGTTGCAATCGACTGGGGTCACCCAAAACAAAGAATTTTGAGTTGAGAATTTTTTGGTTAACCTCTCCACTTCCTACTTCCCATTCTCGATTCCCCACTATCGTAAATTGTAAATCAATAGATTTAGCTTGAGCCGCCAGACGCATGGTATCAATGGCTGCTTCAATAGCTGGGATCAAGTTTGTTTGTTGAGGACGCAAGGACAGTTTTCCGCGAATGATACGAGACACATCCAGCAAATCTTCTATAAGTTGTGTCTGGAGTTTGGCGTTGCGTTCAATTGTTTCCAGCGCTCGCATTAAAGTTGTGTTATCCAACTGACGGCTACGTAATATTTTTGACCAACCTAGGATGGCATTCAGGGGCGATCGCAGCTCGTGAGAAAGTACTGCTAAAAACTCATCTTTTATCCTATTAGCCCGTTCCAATTCTTCTTTTTGTTGACGCAACTCTGCTTCGGCTTGTTGGCGGGCGCGTCGCTCAGTTGCTTCCCGTAGCGATCGCTGCACCGAAGGCACTATCCGTTCTAATCTTTGCTTGAGAACGTAATCAGTAGCACCACTTTTGAGGGTTTCAATAGCGACTTCCTCACCCATTGTTGCTGTTACGAAAATAAAAGGCACATCAGGGCGCAAACGGTGAGCCATTTCCAGAGCAGCAATACCATCAAACCCAGGCAAGGAATAATCTGAAAGAATTAAGTCAAAGTTCCCTTGCTCTAACACCGTCTGAAATTCCGCCTCGGTTTTTACCTGCACGATGTCGCAAGAAATTCCGCCTTCTGTCAGGATGGCGTGGATTAGTTCTGTATCTAGTAAACTATCTTCCAGCAAGAGAAACCTAAGACCTGACATGGCTATCTTCCAGAAATTCCTTGATTATGGCGTGCCGGAGGTATCGAACCGGGTGGTGGTTCATTAATTATTGCCCAAAACAACCCCAATCCTCTAATAACTTCAACAAATTCATGAAAATCAATGGGCTTAACGACATAGGCATTTGTGCCAAGTTCATAGCAGTGAGCCAAATCCTGCTCTTCGCGAGAGGACGTTAGTACTACCACTGGTACCACTCGCAATTCTGGGTCAGCTTTAAGTTGTGTCAGAACTTCTATACCGTCAATTTTTGGAAGCTTGAGATCCAGTAGTACCACAACAGGATGACCCTCTCGACGCAGTCGGTATAAACCACGGCGGTGCAGGTAATCCAATGCTTCTTCACCATCACGGACGACAACAACTTCATTGCCTAAATGGTTTTCTGCTAGTGAAGTCAGGATTAACTCAACGTCGTTAATGCTGTCTTCCACCAGGAGAATTCGCTTTAATTCCATTGTTTGCTCTCTACTCTCCACTTGCCACTTTTAACCCCCTTGGTAGCGAAAAATAAAACGTCGCCCCATTGTCTATTTCACCTTCTGCCCAAACGCGTCCGCCATGACGGTGAATAATGCGTTGGACATTTGCCAGTCCAACACCCGTACCTTCAAACTGGGGATCGCTATGCAGGCGTTGAAAAACTCCAAATAGTTTATGAACGTATCGCATATCGAAACCAATGCCGTTATCTCGCACGAAGAATACCACTTCTTGCTCACTACTGGTACTGCCTACAGTAATTTTCGTTAGAAGGCGAATTTTGCTATACTTAAGAGCATTTTCCAGCAAATTGCGAAGAACCAATCGTAACATAGAGGGGTCACCTTGGACTTGTGGCAAGGTTTCTATTTGCCAGGAGACCTCACGGTTTTGAGTTTCTGATGCTAAATCGCTTTGCACTTCCCGCACCAATACATTTATGTCAATGGTGGTAAAGCGCATTTCAGCGCGTCCCATGCGGGAAAAAGTTAATAAGTCATCAATTAATTTACCCGCTTGTTTGGTTGCTTCTCCAATAATATTTAGATAACGTTGACTAGTTTCATCTAATAATTCTGTTTGTAAACGTCTTTGCAGCAAATCTACAAATCCGGTAATGTGTCGTAAAGGTGCGCGTAAGTCATGAGACACTGAATAAGAGAATGATTCTATTTCTCTATTAACAGCTTCTAGTTGAGCAGTGCGCTGTTTGACTCGCTCTTCTAAGGTTTCATTGAGTTGCCGAATTTGGGCTTCAGCTTGTTTGCGATCTTCAATATCAAAACAAGAACCGATGTAACCAAGAAACTCCCCGTCAGGAGTAAATCTTGGGACACCTATATCTAAAATCCAACGATATTCTCCATCAAATCGTTGTAAGCGGTACTCCATTTGAAAATCTTGTCGGGAATCAAAGGCATTCACATAAGATTCCACACAGCGCTGCACATCGTCCTGATGTACACCTTCAGTCCAACTATTACCCAATTCCTGCTCCATTGTCCGTCCGGTAAAATCCAGCCAGGGCTTGTTAAAATAATTACATAGCTTATCTGTACCAGACATCCAGACCATCATTGGAGCTGTATCTGTGACATGGCGGAAACGCTTTTCGCTCTCAATTAAGGCTGATTGAGTTCGCTTCAGTTCGCTTATGTCCAGCACAAAAGCGATCGCCTCTTCGGTTCGCTGTCCAATCAAAGCAAAACCAATTAACACCGGAACACGAGTACCGTCTTTGCGGATATACTCTTTTTCATAGGGAGTACAAACTCCTTTCTGCTTTGCCTCAGTCAGCGCCGCCTGATCTAACGTCAAATACTCCGGTGGTGTTATATCAGTCCAGCGCAATCCTTTGGTAACGAAATCTTTACGGGTATAGCCCAGAATGCGGAGGTAAGCATCGTTTACTTCGCTCAATCCCCCATAAATATCACCAAACTGGATACCGATTACGTTTGATTCTACAAATAGCCGCAACCGTGCTGCACTCTGACGCAAACCTTCTTCTGCCCGTTTGCACTCATCAACATCAGTGCAAGTCCCGAACCATTTGACAATGGTACCATTAGTATCACGTTGAGGCAAAGCCTGCGCTATGTGCCAACGGTAAACACCATCAAAACGTTTGAGACGATACTGCACCTCAATTGGATTTCCTGTTCTAAGTCCAGTTGTCCAAATTTCTAAAGTTTGTGACCAATCTTCCGGATGAACTATCTGTTGCCAATTCCAACCCAAAGTTTCATGGAGTGGGAGCCCGGTATACTCCAGCCAGCGCTGATTGAAGTATTCTACATGGCCATTTGGGTCTCCAATCCACACCATCTGGGGAACATTTTCGACCACCATCCGGTAGCGTTCTTCGCTTTCCCGTAGTGCAGCTTCTACTTTTTTGCGATTACCATCTAATTTATTGAGAAATTTTGCATTACGCCAAATCAACACCATCAACACTGCGTATAGAGATACCACTAACAACGATATGCTAAAGGCGGTATCGTATTGCTGTGCCTTCTGTCCTAAAAGAATTAACCAGCCTAAAACTAAGGGTAGGACTAGAAATCTTGGTATCAGCAGACGAGCAATAGCTCCACCGTTCAGTTCACTCGTAATCGTTTGCATAAACCCGCAGTCTGGACGAGTATACAATATCCCTAAACAAAGCACGACAAAAGTAAGTGCTGTATATGATGCCATTGAGGTAGTATAAACTCCGCTCTGGTAAAAATTTTTCACCCCATAGGCATAGCCAACTAATACTTGTAGAGAAATCAAAGCAACAACCAGACTCAAACCCTGAGCTATCCAGTAACTATGGTTCTTCTTGCGTTCTAAAAACCACAACGCCACCCCTGTGAGCAAAAAATTGATAGCCGTATTTGCCGCCATTCGACCTGGATAGAAACTGTTGACAGCTTGTAACGAGTCGCGAAACAGGAATTGGTCAATTCCTAAATTCCATCCAAATAGGTATTGACAAAAAGTTAATAATCCCAATAGAGTTACTGCGATCGCAAATCCTTGAGGAATCAGGAGTCGATAGGCTGGGAAAGCTATCTCCCTCATCCTCCTTATTCCTCCCTGAGATGAAAGCCACAGCGATAACCCTGCAAATAGAAAACAGAGTGCTGTATTTGCTTTCATTATTACGATTCCTGGAAACACACCCTTAAGCAGAGTATTAAATAACCAACTAACTAATACAGCACACCCTACGGAAATAACAATTACACTTGCGGCTTTTGAAGCAGTTCTGGTGAGGACCAAGTTAAACATAATAGTCATTGAGTCCTATTCGACAGGCAGTTAATTTCCAGTATCATCATTTCATCAATCAAAAAAACTGGAAATCTTCCTAAAATCTAACTTAGAGGATGTTTTAAAAGTCTTTTTGTTGGTAGCAAAACGTTATATATCCCCCTAAATCCCCCTTAAAAAGGGGGACTTTAAGAGTATTTTCCCTGCTTGTTAAGGGGGGCTAGGGGGGATCTGGATACAAAGGTAGACTTTATAAACATCCTCTTAGGACTGATAGATTTCTATTAAAATTGTTTCTTTCTTAAGTATTAATACTGCTCAAAGGCGCGTAATAATTGAGACGCCAAAAACCCGGTTTCTCCAAGAAACCGGGTTTCTAACACTTTTTCATCACTCTCACAAGAAATGCATACTCATTTACTGCATAACACCATCTGGTGCATCAACACTGGATTTAATCGAATTGACATCAATGTTAAATTTGGTAGCGATCGCATCAATGATATTTTGTTCAGTTGGTGTAATCGTACCATTTATACGGGCAATTCTGTAACATTGAGCCAAGAGTGGTACAGCAAAATCCGGGTTAAGTTGATTGAGAAGCTTCTCTAAAGGCTGGGGAGATTTCATATCTTGAGATATGGCTTCTAAAGACGCAGGACTCAGGTTTACAGCTTGTAACTCCGGCAAAATGTCCTCGCTCGTTTTTTCTGGATGATTTGCCAAAATGATGTGAACCAAGATTTGGTCCATCACAGTTTCTTGAGCTATTGCTGTCTCCAGATAATTTTCGCTTTGTTCCTTTAACTCTGCTAATTTCTTGTCCGAAGTTACAGACTCGGTTGCATTTAGTTTTGCTTCATAAAATCGACAAGCAGCATATCCCAATGAATAAATCATTGTGGCATTAGAACTAGCACCAATAACTGCACCAGCGAAAGGTACATTCCGTAATAAACCTAATCCGGCTGCTTTCAAAAGACGCCCGCCCCCCAAAGCCAAACCGAAAATCGCCAGCACTTCGCCTTTACGAGCAGGGTCTTTTAAATCCAACCCATAAGCAGCAGCAATTTGGTACACCATTTCTGACTGCAACTCCGTAGTCGCCGCCAAATCAATTGCCAATAGTGCCGCTGCGACTCCCGGTAAAACACTAGTTGCTAAACCGATTCCTCCAGCCTTTGTTGCTTTCTCAACCATAATGCGATGAGAAATTTGACTTGGGGATTCATTGGGATACTTTTGCTGTAGTTTCTTGACAGCAGCTTCTGCTTTTTCCAGATTAACATTATCAGATGCACCAACTAGCCAGTTTAAATTTAATACTCCAGATAGTTTTCTTATTAACCAGTTTTCACCTAAACGATTGGTGATGTTTCCTACAGTTTGAGTCGCTTGCTCAAGAAAACTCTGTGTTTGTTTTGCCGCTGATTCTCCTACTCCTACTGCTGTTTCTGTAACCGCTTTACCTGCTTGCACAGCAGCACTCCCAGCCGCTGCGCCTACCCCTACTGTTGTTCCAACTGCACAGCCTAAGGCTTTAGCAATAGATTCTAATAAAGATGGTTTGTTTTCTGTTGGATTAGAAGTTGATTTTTTATCTACCATTTTTTCTATCTTCACTATTTACTTATATATTCAGGTTGTAGCGAAGATTTGGTAGGCTTGTCTTCTCTCTAGAAGGGGAAATTGCTAATTGCTAATCGCTAATGGTTAATAGCTCATGGAAAAAGCAACTAGCCATTAGCCATTAGCCATTAGCAATTAGCCATTAACAATTAGCCCCCAAAAAATCGTGTTCCTTCATAATGGTATAAAGGTTAACATCTGTTTCTAACAGGCAAGCATGTCCGCAGTAGGGTAACACAACCATTTTGGAATTGGGCAAGATATTTGCTAAACGTTGGGCTTCTTCTATGGAAGGCAAAAGGCGATCTTGGGCACCAGCAATGACTAGAACGGGTTGTGTGAGTTGACGTAGCTGTTGCTCATCAATATGAAATTCTCTGAGTAAAGAGATTCGCCAAAGAACAGTTTGCGGGGGTACGGAACGCATACTTTTTAGCAGATCTTGTCTATCGCTTCGGGAAATGCGTGACAATGCTGCTAAAAATGGCAACAGACCTAGTGCGCCAAATTCGTAAAGGCATGATGGAACTATGTAGGAGAGTTGGGATACCCAATTAAAAAAGGGACGAAGATGAAAAGCGCTGGCTGAGTTAATGAGAATGACTCGTTTAAATAAATGTGGTGCTTTGAGCGCTACCTTCTGAGCTAAACATCCCCCAAAGGACTCGCCACAAAGGTAAACTGACCGCGAAGAACTTCTTTCCAGTTCGGTATGAATTAAGTCCAGTACATTGTTAGCTAGCATATCCCAGGTGGTGAGATCGTCTCTTGGAATTGCTAAACAGCGAACATCAAAACCGCTTTCTAAGCCAGTCGTCTGCGATCGCAAGAGTTGACCTGTTCCATCCATCCCCGGTAAGTAAACAAATAGGGGTAACTCAGGCTGTAGCCTTTTAGGAGTGAGAAAACATGGTTTTAGTTCTACTTTTGCTATAGTCATTGGTCAGTTAATAATCAGTCGTTATTTGTCATTAGCCGTTAGTCATTTGTCGTTTGTCAAGAATGATTTGATTGCACAAAGGACAAATGATAAAGGACTTTAGTAGCAACCTTCATTGAGCAAATGAGTGATTTCAGAGTGACAATGTTCTGTTAGGTCTGTCACTACAGTTTTTGCTTTTCTCCCTTGGTATTTTTTTTTATCATCAGATTTAATCCAGTAAGGACGACCTATGAGTACAGCAACACGGTGATAAATGACCAAGGGATGCCAACCTGGTTGATTGAAAAGAGGTTCTGACGGGTCGAAAAAACTTAACAACTTCAGAGGTACGGCTGATGTGTTAACTTCTTCAAGGGACGCGAGCGCGATTGGTAAGATTGCTAGATCCGGCACTTGCGCTCGTAGTGCTAAGTGAGCAAAACCGCGTTGAAACTCTCCCAACCTGTTGGGTTCAGTGAATTTCACCATTGGACTTGTACCTTCGGGAAAAACGCCAACTAACTGCTTTGATTGCAACAGCATCTGTGACTGCTGAAAAAAGCTTTGCTGACGCTGCTGGTTTGCTTCTAAGGGAAAGCAACCCAACTGTCCTGTGACGATCTCCCGCATGATTGGTACTTGTCCCATATAGTGATGGCAGGCAAAGCGAATCGGTTTTGAAAGAGCTGCCATCAAGACTGGTGCATCCATAAAGCTACGGTGATTGCTCACGACTAACACACTTGCATCTTGGGGAATGCGATCCTCGTAATAGCGGAACATTTTTGTTGATAGTGCCGCCAGTAACCAGCGAGAAATCTCAAGGGGACTTCTTACACTCATATTTCACATAATTTGAAAATTTCGCAGCTTATCTTGATTCAAACTTTACATTTCTTAACCAACTTAGACGACTGTCTTCCGGTAGAAATTTCTTATCAACAAAATGTGGAGAATTCTCTGTGGAGCAGGCATTTGTGCATTTATTGATATTAAATGTCATCAGAGATTTTCTATGGATTATTAGCAAATCATTGGCATTTCTTTTAAAGAATTTAACTGAGTTTATACCTATTATTAAACAATTTCAAACCCAAGAAATTTGCTAGTATTAAGAGGTAACTTGAAAATATGTTAGTTATATTGTATAATGACGTGGTTTTGCCGCGCAAAGTCAGATAGAAAACACATTTAATTTAACAAGTCATTTTTTACGCTGCATGAATAAAACAGAATCGACATTTGCACTAACAACACCACTATATTATGTCAACGATTTGCCTCATATCGGTAGTGCTTACACAACAATGGCAGCAGATGTGGTGGCTAGGTTTCAGAGATTGTTGGGACGTCGAGTCCTGCTGATTACAGGTACAGACGAACACGGTCAAAAAATTCAACGGACAGCAGAAAGTAAAGGGCGAGCACCCCAAAGCTTTTGTGATGAAATGTCTGGTGGTTTTGCCTCACTGTGGCAACTGCTCAACATTCAATACGATCGCTTTATTCGGACAACCTCACCCCGTCACGAAGCGATCGTCAAAGAATTTTTTCAGCGCGTCTGGGATGCTGGAGATATTTACCAGGGACAACAAAAAGGGTGGTACTGCGTTTCCTGTGAAGAGTTCAAAGAAGAACGAGAACTGCTGGAGGGTCACCGTTGTCCCATCCATCCGAACAAAGAAGTTGAGTGGCGAGACGAACAAAACTACTTCTTCCGCCTATCCAAATATCAGGATAAGCTGCAAGCGCTCTACCAATCTCGACCGGATTTTATCCAACCCGAAAGTCGCAGGAATGAAGTCCTCAACTTTGTTGAACGAGGCTTGCAGGATTTTTCTATTTCACGAGTCAATGTGGACTGGGGTTTTCCAGTACCAGCCGACCCCAAGCATACCCTTTATGTTTGGTTTGATGCATTGCTCGGATACGTAACTGCACTGCTGGAACCGGATGAAGAAGCGACTTTAGAAAATGCACTCACGAAATGGTGGCCTATAAACCTACACTTAATCGGTAAAGATATATTACGCTTCCATGCCGTTTATTGGCCTGCAATGCTAATGTCAGCCGATTTATCCTTGCCAAAACAAGTTTTTGGACATGGTTTTTTGACCAAAGATGGTCAGAAAATGGGTAAAAGTCTGGGTAACACCCTCGATCCTGTAGCCCTGGTTGAGCGTTATGGTAGTGATGCCGTTCGTTATTACTTCCTTAAGGAAATCGAATTTGGCAAAGATGGAGATTTTAATGAAAGTAGATTCATTAATGTTCTAAATGCAGATTTGGCAAATGATTTAGGAAATTTGCTCAATCGCACTTTGAACATGGTGAAGAAATACTGTGCTGGAAATCTTCCGCCAGTGACAACCGACGATATTCCTTTAGATCATCCATTGAAATCGATAGGTTTACGTCTTGGAGAACAGGTCACAAATGCTTATGAAGCACTAGCTTTTAATCAAGCATGCGAGGATGTGTTGTCCCTGGTACAAGCCAGTAATAAGTTTATCGATGAACAAGCCCCTTGGTCATTGTATAAACAAGGACAGCAGCAAACCGTAGAACAAGTTCTGTATGCAGTTCTTGAGTCTGTAAGATTAGCTGCGTATCTCCTGTCTCCCATTATTCCAAATATTAGTAGCGACATATACCAGCAACTGGGATTTGGAATTGATTTTAATGAACCCATAAAAACTTCAATAACTGCGCCTTTTTCCATTCATGGGACTTGGGGAGTCCTCTCGGTTGAACAAAAACTGGGTACACCCCAGCCAATCTTTAAGCGAATAGAACTGCTTAAAAATGATTAGTTGTTTCAAGTTTCTTTTTTGATTTGTTTTAATTTGTCGGGACTAAATTTATTAGTCCTGAAGAATTATCATAAGGCACTCTAAATTGTATCAGAACTTGAAAAGTATTAATTATTACAAGGATAAAAAAAGAGGTATGACAACAATGTTGAATAATCTGGAAAACGATTCGATATTTACGCCAGAACAAGTTTTGGAAAATCGAGGTCGTGTAGCCATCTTTATTGATGGCTCTAACTTATTTTACGCAGCACTGCAATTAGGAATTGAAATAGATTATACAAAGCTATTGTGTAGATTAACAGGAGGTTCTAGACTTCTGCGAGCTTTTTTCTATACTGGAGTAGACCGCACAAACGAGAAGCAACAGGGTTTTTTGTTGTGGATGCGGCGAAACGGTTATAGAGTGATTGCTAAAGATTTAGTTCAGTTACCTGATGGCTCAAAAAAAGCTAATCTAGATGTAGAAATAGCAGTAGATATGATGGCTTTGGTCGATTCATACGACACGGCTGTATTAGTGAGTGGTGACGGGGATCTGGCGTATGCTGTTAATTCCGTCAGCTATCGCGGGGTCAGGGTAGAAGTGGTGAGTTTGCGTTCAATGACTAGCGACAGCTTAATTAATGTTAGCGATCGCTACATTGATTTAGAAGCAATCAAAGAAGATATTCAAAAAACTCCTCGTCAAAGTTATCCCTACCGACCAATCTCCGCTGGGCTTGGTTTTTTGGATGACGTTAGAGAGAGTGACGCACACCTAGAAATTCAAGAACCGTAATTAACGACTGTAAGGGTTTAGCTTTTAGCTTTCAGCTTTTAGCTTTCAGCGTTCAGCGTTTATAAGTGGGTAAGGGCGAACGGCCGTTCGCCCCTACACCAATTACATATGTTTTTTTATTATGAATAACAAACAAAAGAAAAGAGGGATGAGGGGGAATTTCCTCATCTCCATGATTACTATCGGACTAGTGGCATGTGGTGGTCAACCTCAGGTTACGGAGAAACCACCCATTGAGACTCCATCGCCAGAAAACAAAGATAGCAATTTAACTTTTATTGGTGTCTCCTTACTACAAGCTGATGAAGTTGGAAGACCTGTTTGGAAAGTTGTAGCAAACAAGGCAAAATATACTAAGGAAAAACAAATTGGTGAGGCAGAAAACCCTTATGGTGAATTATACCAGGATGGCAAAATAGTTTATCAAGTCAAAGCCGAGCAAGCAGATATTGAGCAAGATGGGAAGCAACTGTTTCTGAAAGGAAAAATTATTGCAACAGACCCTCGTAATGGTGTGGTTTTGCGTGGTAATGAATTAGAATGGAGACCCCAAGAAGGTTTACTAATTGTCCGCAACCAAATCCAAGGAACTCACAAACAGTTACAAGCTGTAGCGCAAGAAGCACGAGCCAAAACTCGCGAACAACGTGTAGAATTTTCAGGGGGTGTTGTAGCACAAGCGAACGATCCCCAAATGCAAATGCGGACTGAACATTTGATTTGGCAAATTCCAGAAGGAAAACTCATCGGGGATCGTCCGGTTCAAATTGACCGTTATAAAAATAACCAGATTACTGACCGTGGAAGGGGAGATACGGCTGAAGTTAATTTGAAAACTAAGATTGCTAATCTTAATAAGAATGGTCAAATAGAATTACTAGATCCACCAGTGCAAATTGCTAGTAATTCTATGACATGGAACCTCAACAGCGAAATTGTCACCGCTAATGCTCCCGTGAGGATGTTTCATAAAGCAGAAAATTTGACGGTGACTGCTAATAAAGGGGAAATGAAAATACCACAAAAAACGGTTTATTTAACAGGAAATGTTCAAGGTATTGGGGAACGTCGCCAAGCTCTAAAATCTCAAACCCTAACATGGTATCTCGATAAAAAATTGGTTGAAGCCCAAGGAAACGTGGTTTACCGCCAAGTAGACCCCCCGCTCACTTTTAAGGGTCAACAAGCTTCCGGTAATCTCCAAGCAGAAACTATCGTTGTTAGTGGTGGTAGTTCAAACGAGCGGGTAGTGACGGAAATAATTCCAAAAGAATCAAACGTTAATCAATAGTTAATGGCTAATGGCTAATGGCTAATGGCAATTAACAATTAGCAATTAACAATTAACAATTAGCAATTAGCCATTAGCACTTAACAACTATCCTCCATACACCATTTCATTACGATTAGCTGCGCCAAATTGGGGTAACGTGTTGATGGCTGTGTGGGGGGTGAGGTTTGTGGGGACTGCTGAAGTGACTTGCAGTTGCTTAACAAGATTTTGTAAGAATTGGTCTTGTCCTGTACGGAAGCTCGGTACATTGTATCCTCGGTTGATAATGGCAAACCAAACCAAGCCGCGATCGCGTGTGGGTACAACTCCTGCTAAAGCGCTGACATCTCGGAGAGTACCAGTTTTCATGACGGTAGCAATTGGAAGGTGTCTGGAGTGCATAGTTCCACGGTTGTCGAATCCAGAGACTGGGAAGAAGTCAGCTAAAGTTAATTGATGGGCGAGTGCTTCTTTTTGAATTGCCATCAACATAGCACAAGCTGCTCTGGGAGAAATGCGGTTTTCCTGTCCTAATCCGGAACCGTTGATTAACTGAATTTCCTCTTGGGGTACTCTAGCAAATTGGGCAGCTCTTAATGCTACAATTTCTGCTCCCCCTACAGATTCTGCAAGCATTTGAGCCATCTCGTTATTGCTAAAAACGTTCATCTCTTTGATGATTTGCTTTAAAGGTAGGGAGTAGTGACGCAGTAGTAGGGTGTGTTGGGGGTTTGGTTGGAACATGGCATACTCTACTCCTAATTTCACTCCTCCTGCGATCGCCAGTTGAGGCTTGGGAGTTCCTTTAGGCATGAGAGAGTATTGATAAGAGATTCCACGTGACCAAGTTGCAGAGTTCATGGCTTGCTTGAGCATTTGACCTGCTAGCAGTGGGTTGCGTTGGAAATTCATGGCAAATTTACCAGTCACAATCAAGTTCCCTGTCACACGCTTGATACCCATTTTGTTAAGACTGTTACCTAGGGCGATGGCTTCTTCCCAAACAAACAAAGGATCATCACCGCCAGTGATCACCAAATCACCTTTGAGTACCCCATTTTGGACTGGTCCGGTAGCACTGACCAAGGTTTGAAATTGGTGGTTTGAGCCTAAAGTTTTTAAAGCTACCAAAGAAGTGGCTATTTTGGTCAAAGAAGCTGCGGGTAGGGGCGTTGTTCCTTGATGATTAGCCATCAGCATTGGTCCCGACTGTAGCCAAATCCCTTGACTTTGTGTTTGTTCTGGTGTAACCAATTTCAAAGTTTGTAGTCCCTTGAGATATTGCTGTACTACAGTAGCTCCAGCTGGATTTGGGTCAGAGGCGAGAACTAAGCCTGGGCTACTTTGCCAAGACAGTACATCTAAAATATCTGTCGGCTTGACTTGTACTCCTGCCATTTCTAACCAGATAGAAATTAACCCTGAACCGAATAATTCCAGCATGCATTCTTCCTTCGTAACATTAATTACTAAATTTTAGTAAAAATACGTAATTGTTAGTTCTACTTGGTATTGAATTATAAAAAATTCTCATTGTTCCTTGCAAAAGTGGGTCTGACCACCACGTTTTTTCTAGAGAGAACCCATGTAAGTACCTACGCATAAATGTTTAGCTATTTTTTATGTGATTGGGCTATCCATTATCTTCCTCGTGCCATAATTCCCATCAGACAATTTTTGGTAAGCTCGGCAAGTAGGTAAAAACCGCATTTTTTGTGCTTGAAAAATACAGTTTTTGGGGAGATTAGTCATCTTTACCTTCAACGCCGTAATTGTACGCTAGGAGTAATAGCTGTAATTCATGTTATGTTGGGCTTGACAGAACCTCCTTTTGAAGGATGAAGTCAGAAGGATAAAGTATAAAGGAGCGCAACTTTGTACTTGGTATTTTATCCTTAATTCTTCATCCTTCTGGAAGAGGCATCTGGTAAAATTTGTAAGGTTTCTAGAAGCTCTGAGCAATGGGATCGACTTGCGTACGGATTGCAATTGACGCAATGGGAGGGGATCATGCACCCGATGAAATCGTAGCAGGCGCACTGCGAGCACGAGAAGAATTGGGTGTAGAAGTCTTGTTGGTGGGCGATCCCCAACAAATAAAAAGCAAACTGCCACCAAAAACAAATATCGGGCAGATTGAAATAGTAACCGCCAGTGATGCGATCGCAATGGATGAGGAAGCTTTAAGCGCCATTAGACGCAAACCGAAAGCTTCTATCAACGTAGCGATGGATTTAGTAAAAAATCGACAAGCAGATGCTGTAGTCTCTGCTGGTCATTCAGGAGCCGCTATGGCAGCAGCTTTGCTCCGTTTGGGACGACTACCGGGAATTGACCGTCCAGCAATTGGTGCGGTGTTTCCGACAATAGTAGCAGGCAAACCAGTGCTAATACTTGATGTTGGAGCAAACGTGGATTGCCGTCCCAAATTTTTAGAGCAATTTGCCGTCATGGGATCGGTTTATAGTCAATATGTCATCGGTATTGAAAAACCAAAAGTGGGTTTATTAAATATCGGGGAAGAAGACTGTAAAGGCAATGATACAGCAGTTCGCGCCCACCAACTGCTAAGGGAAAATACTCATATTAATTTTGTTGGCAACGCTGAAGGGCGTGATGTTCTGTCTGGTCACTTTGATGTGATAGTTTGCGATGGTTTTGTAGGTAATGTTTTGCTCAAGTTTGCCGAAGCAGTCGGGGAAGTCATGCTGCAAATAATCCGCGAAGAATTACCCCAAGGATTGCGCGGTCAAATCGGTACAGCAATTCTAAAACCTAACCTCAGGCGAATTAAGCAGCGAATGGATCATGCGGAACATGGGGGAGCTTTACTTTTGGGAGTAGGGGGAATTTGCATTATTAGCCACGGTAGTTCCCAAGCACCCTCAATTTTTAACGCAATTCGTATGGCAAAAGAATCTGTGGACAATCAGGTGCTGCAAAGAATTCAGTCCCAGAATCAAAGCATTCAGCAAGGAAGTAGTTAACAGCAATGTCAATTGTCAATTGCCACTTGTCTTTTGTAAAAACTCTCAGCAAAGGACAAGGGACGAAGGACAAAAGGCACAGGACAAAAAGCTGATAGCTGGGGAGATGCCACAGTGCAAAATATAGGAATCGCAATAACAGGAAGTGGTTCAGCAGTACCTGAAACTTTCCTCGACAACCAGTCACTCACTGAACTGGTTGAAACATCAGATGAGTGGATATTCACAAGAACGGGAATTCGTGAGCGCCGATTGGCAAAAGCTAGCCAGTCTCTGACTGAACTAGCTACAACTGCAAGTCGTCAGGCGATCGCAATGGCTGGAATAAATCCAGAAGATTTGGATTTAATACTACTAGCTACTTCGACTCCTGATGACTTGTTTGGCAATGCTTGTCGAATTCAAGCCGAATTGGGAGCCACGACAGCAGTAGCTTTTGACTTAACGGCAGCTTGCTCCGGCTTTATATTTGGGCTGGTGACAGCTGCCCAATTTATCAAAACAGGAGTTTATCAGAACATACTACTTGTAGGGGCAGATATCCTCTCTCGATGGGTAGATTGGCAAGACAGACGCACTTGTGTGCTATTTGGAGATGGCGCAGGCGCAGTGATTCTACAAGCAAATCAGCAAGATTGCTTATTAGGATTTGAACTCAAAAGTGACGGGACTCAGAATAACTGTCTCAACTTGAGTTACACAGTCAGTTCCCAAGAACTTATTAAAGATGCTAACGTTGGCAAAGGTAACTTTCAGCCCATTATAATGAACGGCAAAGAAGTTTATCGTTTTGCTGTACAAAAAGTGCCAGAAGTTATTGACAAAGCCTTATTCCATGCCAACCTCAAGGTCGATCAAATTGACTGGCTGCTTTTGCACCAAGCAAATCAACGTATTCTTGATGCTGTCGCCGAACGTCTGAAAATTCCTCAACACAAAGTTATTAGTAATCTTGCTAACTACGGGAATACCTCAGCCGCCTCCATACCCCTAGCCCTAGATGAAGCTGTGCGACAAGGCAAAATCAAATCTGGTGACATTATAGCCGCATCCGGTTTTGGTGCTGGATTGACTTGGGGTGCAGCAATATTTCAATGGGGAAGGTAAAAATTTGTTAAGTGCTAATAGCTCATAGCTAATTGTTAATTTTTATTAGCAATTAGCCATTAGCAATTAGCTTTTTAGCAATTAACCATTATCCACGTACATTAATGACTGATGAATAAAACCGCATGGGTCTTTCCCGGACAAGGTTCACAGAGCTTAGGAATGGGAATAGATTTGTTAGATATACCAACCGCGAAAGAAAAATTTGACCAAGCAGAAGAAATTTTGGGCTGGTCGGTCAGAGAAATTTGTCAACAAGATGAGGAAAAGCTATGGCGCACCCTCTATACTCAACCCTGTCTTTATGTGGTAGAAAGCATCTTGGCGAGTATATTGAGGGAAAAGCAATGTCCAGATTTAGTAGCAGGTCATAGCTTGGGAGAATATATTGCTCTCTACGTTGCAGGTGTCTTGGAATGGTCGGCTGGATTACGCTTGGTAAAACGTCGTGCCGAACTTATGGATAGCGCCGATGGAGGTATGATGGCGGCTATGGTAAATTTTGACCGAGAGCAACTAGAAAAAGTCATTGCTGAGACTCCTGATGTTGTGCTAGCAAATGATAATAGTCCGACCCAGGTTGTTATTTCTGGCACTCCAGATGCTGTACAAGCAGTAATGTCTCAAGTCAAAGTAAAGCGTGCTATGCCCTTGAAGGTTTCTGGAGCTTTTCACTCGCCCTTGATGGCAAATGCTGCGGCTCAGTTCCAAGATATTTTAGAATCAGTAGAATTTCAGCAAGCTACGATACCAGTTTTATCAAATGTAGAACCACTTCCATCAACAGACCCACATATTTTAAAACAGCGTTTGCAGCAGCAAATGACCGGGGGAGTGCGTTGGCGAGAAATTGCACTAGCATTACCAGCAAACGGTATAACAAGAGTGGTGGAAATAGGTCCTGGAAACGTTCTCACTGGTTTAATTAAACGCACTTGTTCTGGTTTAATTCTAGAAAACATCCGTAATGTAGCAGAATTAGGATGTTAAGAGCTAATGGTTAATTGCTAATCGTTAATTGCCATTAGCCATTAACCATTAGCCATTAGCTATTACCCATGTCTCAAAATCGCGAACCATTTGCCAGTTTGTTACTCTACCACGCTTTTAAGTGGTCGGTAGTTAACCCGATGCTACGATTTTACTTTCAAGGAAAAATTTATGGGGCTGAAAACGTTCCCCAAACTGGTCCATTAGTCGTTGTTAGTAATCACGCTAGTAACTACGACCCGCCAATTGTTTCCAATTGTGTACGCCGACCTGTAGCATACATGGCAAAAGAAGAACTTTTTAAAGTCCCAGTCTTAAAACAAGCTATTCAGTTATACGGTGCATATCCCGTCAGTCGGGGTACAGCCGATCGCACTGCTATCCGTGCTGCTTTAAAGTGTTTGGAACAGGGGTGGGCGATAGGAGTTTTTTTACAAGGGACTCGCACTCCAGATGGACGCGTGACAGACCCTAAACGAGGTGCAGCACTGATTGCAGCAAAAGCAAAAGCACCACTTGTGCCAGTATGTTTGTGGGGAACTCAGGCGATCGAGCAAAAAGGTTCGGCGACTCCTCGTCCAGTTCCAGTTACGGTAAGAATTGGCGAAGTGATTGATGCGCCCAATTCTATGGACAAAGAAGAATTGGAAAAGGTGACGCAGCAGTGTGCAGTAGCGATTAATGCACTTCACGATTTGGGAAGGTAGGGAATGTAAAAATATGCTGAAAGGAAGTGGTAATTGCTGATTGAGTTATGTCATTTTAAAGTCAAGTGCTTTGGACTTACAGTATTGATAGACGATAGACACAAATAATGATTGAAAAATCTATAAGTTTTTCAATTAAGCTCTATCAGGTTAATCCAAATTACTAAATGCAAATCACCCTCATTTATCCCTTCCAAACAGCTTATGAGCGGGTTTAATGCCCACATTTTTTGGCATCGCTTGAATAATTCAGCCTTAGTCCGTTTTTTACTGTTAGTTGCTTCTGGCTGGGCAAGCGTACAACTTCTAGCGTACTTTGAACCAGTCATTATTGTTTTTACATTTGCTACAATTTTAGCTTTTTTATTAAGCTATCCAGTGCAATGGTTGCGGCATTTTTTGCCTCATGGAATAGCCGTTATTGTTGTTTTTTTAATTAGTCTTGTTCTTCTTGGTAGTTTGATAATAACTATAGGTTTAGCAGTTTTATCTCAAGGACAACAATTAATTGAAAGTATCACCGTTTTCTTAAATTCTTTATTTCCTTTATTTGACCAATTAGAAGCGTATCTTCAAAAACGTAATCTTCAAATAGATTTAAGTGGAATTGAGGAGCAATTGAGAAGTCAAGCTATCTCAATATTAGTGACTAGTTTGAATATATTCCAAGGATTCATAACTAATTTCCTGCTTTTTATATTGATTGCAGTAGTTGCCTTTTTCATGTTGTTAGATGGAGAAAAGTTATGGAATCTTCTTATAAAAATAGTGCCTCATAAAAAACGAGATAAATTTACGCGTGTTATCAAACGTAATTTTTTAGGTTTTTTTCGTGGACAATTGTTACTGACTTTATTTCTGATAACTTCAAGTTTTATTGTTTTCCTATTGCTAAAAGTTCCTTTTGAAATTATATTATCTGTAATCGTTGGAATATTTGACATTATTCCTGGTATAGGCGCAACCTTAGGAATTAGTATTATTACTCTCATAGTTTTATCACAAAATGTTTGGCTTGCGCTTAAAGTCTTAGCAGCTTGTATTGTTCTCCAGCAAATACAAGATAATTTAATTGCGCCTCGGATTATGCAGGGGACCCTTAATCTTAATCCTGTTGTTGTCTTCTTTGCTTTACTTGTAGGTGCTAGAATTGCAGGTTTACTAGGAATTTTTATTGCTATTCCTCTAACTGGTATAATTGTTTCTTGGTTTGAAATCGATGAAATGAAATCAGAAGTTTGAATCAATGAACAGTTATCAAACTGAGAACTGTGAAAATTGCAAAACCGTTAGAATAAGAAATAATGTCTATTAACTCATGACTAATGAATAATCAAGATTTAAGAGCAGAATTAACAGAAAATTTAGATGAAGCAGAGTGGGAATGGCTCATTCCTCATGTTCAAAGAGATGCGGTGATTGTGGTTTCCGAAGGACTAGATTTGTTAGATGTGGGGCTGGCGATCGCTAGCGATAAAGTTTCGGAAGTGCAAATCTGGATTGATGAAGCATTGATTGCTAAACCCTCAGTCACCCAAGTAGGAGAGTGGAACACTCAGCGCACCAAGCGGTTTAACACCCTAATCGTGCAACCTTTCGTACTAGTTCAAGAAAAAGCAGCCGCTTAAGACGGTTGGTGTTAAGGGCGTAGAAACCCCGTATCTCAGAGATACCGGGTTTCTCAGTGGTGAAGTCCTTTTTCGTAAGCTTTCAACCGTCAGCTTTTCAGCTTTTCAGCTAATTCGGCTTTAGAGGTATTTTCGTTTCGCTCAAGCCCGTCTATACAGCAGAGCAAAATTTGCTTCAAGGCTGATGGCTAATAGCTAATAGCTGAACGCTTACCCTTTTTCACTACTTTTTCAGTTCTTCGCTACCCGTATAACCAGTAGCTAGCCAGACTATAGCTCTGACACCATCACGAATAGATTTTTCAATTGGTTCGGGGGTAGTTCGTGAAGGAACTGGTACTGCTTTAAAATCAATCCCGCGACTACCTAGGACAATCTCACCGATAATGCGAGCGCGTCGCATATGATAATCTGATGTAATCAAATAAACACTTTTAATTCCACTTTTTTCTAACTCGTCAACCAATGTTGTAAAATTTTCAACTGTATTGTTCGCCCTATAATCTAAGTGTAATCGTCTTGTATTGATACCAGCTTTAGCAAACACCTGTCTAGTCGCTTTTGGGGGACTACCTCCGGAAATCCAGATCGGTAAAGTTGGATGCTTGCGGGCGAAATCGGCTGTAAACTTCTCTCGCTCCAATTTTGATGTTGAACCACCTAATACCAAAATGGCTTGGGGTGAGACAAACTGGCTTTGCATCTCCTTGTAACCCCACCACAGCATTAGCGGTAGGGCGATGATCATAAATTGGGAAGGAATAGCTTTAAATGGTAGCTTGCTCAAGGTTCTATAACTTCGGTTACTGGAACAGTATTTTTTCTTTAAAAAGAATAATTATGTAGATGATCAGAGCATGGAAAAATAAACTCAGATACAATTGTGAGAGATTTTTGAGTCGTCTAGACTGACAAGACTAAATCCAATCAAATCCTATTTTGCACAAAGTTCGCAATAGCAAACTTTATACTTATGTTTTTTTGCTCTCCAATGGCTAAGGCAAATATGATGTTAAGACGCGGATTTGAGAAACTTGTGCCTATAAGCTACAAGTGTTTCAAACACAATGCATAATCTTAATCTACTATTCAAGGGGATACCAAGGATATTCGGACAAATTTATTCAGTTTTTTTCAACAACGGGACTGGTGCGACTTGAACGCACGACATAGCGCTGAGGAGGGCGCAAGTTAAGCCCTAAATTAAAATCTATCTCGCCTGAACCTGTTAAAAATGCTCAGTGAATGAGCTGCTAAATCCGGTCGGGTGAGGATACCACCAGATGGGCTAAAAAAGAGCGCCAGCAAAAACAGCATGGATGAAACCAGGACAATCGCAGGTCCAGAGGGAATGTTGCGGTAATAGCTAATGTACACCCCCGTTATGCTAGCGATCGCACCAATCAATGCTCCTGTGACCATCATCTGATGCAGTTCCTTAACTAAAAGATATGCGGTGAGAGCAGGTCCTACCAGCAGTGAAATCACGAGGATAACACCGACTGCTTGCATACTAGCAATAATCGTCAGGGTCGTTGCTGCCATAAAGCCGAAGTGAATGGCATTGACTGGTAAACCAGTTGCCTGAGCACCTGTACGGTCGAAAGTATAAAATAATAGCTCTTTGTAAAATAGCTTAGTTGCACTCAGAATGAGCAAGGTAATTACCAGTGTCCGGTAAATATCACTAAAGGTAACGCCAAGAATATCTCCAAATAGAAAACTATCTAAATCAATCTTATTTTTTAAAACTGTAATTAGTGTAACTCCCAACGCAAAGAAGCTGGAAAATGTCAGTGCCATTGCTGCATCCACCTTGACGCGAGATTGCGAGCGAATCCAGGCAATTAGAAATGTACTCAGAATCCCAGATACAAAAGCCCCAATCAAAATATCAATTCCCAAGAAAAAGGAAATTGAAAGTCCAGGTAGTACACAGTGAGCAATCACATCTCCTAGTAATGCCATGCGTTGAACAATTAAATAACTACCAACAACAGGGCAGAGAATACCAACCAGAATGCCGATAAAAAGCGCATTCCGCATAAATTCATAACTTAGGGGTTCCAGCAGTAAGGTCAACATGGAGAGTTATTAGTTATTAGTTATTAGTTATTAGTGGTTATATTATTGATATTCGAGAACCAACAAATCATCAATTAACAAAACAACGATGAATCCCAATCTTGATATAAGGGATTCTGCAAGCTTGTGCCATACGCGAGATGCAAATTCTCTGGAGTCATCACCTGTTGTGGTGAACCATCAGCAATCAAGCATTTATTCAATAAAAGTAATCGGTCTAGTCGGTGCAATGCCTGTCCCCATTCATGGCTACTCACCAGTAAAATTTTGCCAAGCGAGCGCAACTGTGCAAACACATCAAAAATAATCGCTTCAGTCTTCTTATCCACTCCCGTAAATGGCTCATCAAACAGCAGAATTTCTGCCTGTTGTGCCAAGGCACGAGCTAAGAACACTCGCTGTTGCTGTCCACCAGATAACTCACCAATACGACGATGTTTGAGGGCAAGCATTTCGACTCGCTCTAATGCTGATGTCACAATTTCTTTAGCTGTCCTATCCGGATTGCGGAACCAGCCAAGCTGCCGTGTACGTGCCATCAGGACTACATTCGTGACGGTGATGGGATAATCCCAGTCGATTTGCGATCGCTGCGGTACATAAGCAACCTTGTGTAGCTGTTGATGCAGCGGACAGTTGCAATACTGCACAGTTCCACTGACTTTTGGAACCAAGCCCAGCATTGCTTTCATCATCGTGCTTTTCCCCGCGCCATTGGGACCAATAATCCCCACGACTTGGCTGTTCGCAATCTGGAAGCTCACAGGCTCTAAACCACTGACACCTCGATAATTAACAGATAAGCGCTGAACCTCTAACATATAAACTTTTTAAAAGTTGAAAAGATAACGAGAATCATTTTAAACTGGATTTCATGATTAAATTCTAGAGCAAATAAACAATAATGTATATTCCGCGTCAATCCTGGAGATTAGCAGTCCTTGCCTTAACTGTGGAATTGTTAGCAAGTTGCAGTTCCTCTCCATCGACTAGTCAAACCAATCAAACCAGCCCAACAGCAGGTGATGCCAGTTCTACGCAAGTTTCTTCGACTACGACCCCTGGTAAAGGTCTAAAAGTTGTAGCAACCAATACAGTTTTGTGTGACATGGCTCAGCAAGTTGCAGCGAATACGATTGATTTGACCTGCTTGATTAAGCCAGGAGCAGATCCCCACGTTTACCAACCAACCCCAGAAGACCGTAAGGCAATTGAAGATGGTAAGCTAATTTTATACGGCGGTTACAACTTTGAACCTCAACTTATCAAATTGATTAAATCTACCTCTAATAAAGCTCCCAAAGTTGCGGTTGATGAAATTGCTGTTCCCACTCCTCAGAAATTTGAGGAAGATGGTCAGACGGTTGTTGACCCCCATGTTTGGCACAATGCTCAAAATGGGATTGCTATGGTGAAAACTATTCAAGAAAGTCTCGCCAATATTGCTCCAGAAAATGCTTCACTTTACCAGAAAAATGCCCAAACAATCACTGCCCAATTAGGACAAATTGATACTTGGATAAAATCAGAGATTGCTACTATTCCTCAGCAATCCCGCAAGCTGGTGACAACCCATGATGCTTTAGGATACTACTCCAAGGCGTATAATATTCCTGTTGAAGGAGCTTTAGAAGGCATCTCTACAGAAGAGAAACCCACAGCAGCTAGGGTCAAAGAATTGGTGAAAAAAATTAAAGACAGCAAAGTGCCTACGATTTTTGCTGAGTTAAGTATCAATCCTAAGTTGATTTCAACAGTGGCAAAAGAAGCAAACGTGAAAGTTGCACAGCAAGAACTCTTTGCTGATGGATTAGGCGATAAAGGCAGTGAGAGTGACACGTATCAAAAAACGTTAATTTCCAATACGAAAACGATTGTGGAAGGATTGGGAGGTAAATACACGCCCTTTCAAGTGAAATAAATTGGTTTAATTGACATTCACCCCATGCCTGAAGGCAGGGGATTCTAAGAAGTCACCTTCTTAG
>JAWQFQ010000106.1:0-29515 GCA_035967975.1 Scytonema sp. PMC 1070.18 | reverse complement strand
GTGTGGGGGTGTAGGGGTGTGGGGTAGGGAAAAATACTTCCTTATCCTTCTTATCCTCCTCATTTTCCTTAACCCCGTGTTCTGGATTGCTACCTGGGAATACTTAGAGTTAGGGAGGTGGTTGAACCTCCCATGTCAGTTATCAGTTATCAGTTTCATTATTGGGTAATGGTCTGGACACTATGCTTACAGAAAGCGTTGGTGGTGAGCCAGTGCCTTTCAAGGGTTTCCTGCTCTCACGGCGACTGGTGAGTCCTTGATAACTGTGTACTGTGTACTGATTTAAACCTGGGAACGAGTTTTAGTGATTAAACAGCAACTTTAGCTTTAGCAGCTGTCTTCCAAGGAGTTTTAACAATCTCCCAAGTAGGGCTGTTGAGAGCTAAATCCATGTCACGAGCAAAGACAGCAAAGCCGTCATAACCGTGATAAGGACCGGAGTAATCCTTTTTGTGGTTTAATGGCTTTAAGCTGCCTAATGTTTACAAATAACAGAGTTAAAGTTAAACATTGTTTGCTAATAACATCCTTATTTTTAGGCTAAATGTAGGCTAAAAACACCGCAATGGAAAAACCCAGTCAAGACAAATATCAGCAAGCGTTTGAAGATTTGGAGCCAGTACCATCTACAGACGGAAGTTTCCTTGGCTCTAGTCAGCAAGCAGAACAGCAAAGAGAGCATATGAGAACAAAAGTACTATTAGAGTTAGAGAAAATTAATCAACGTTTAAAGTCCGCAAAAGCAAAGGTGACAATTAGGGAGTCTAATGGAAGTTTGCAGTTAAGAGCTACCTTGCCAATTAAACCAGGAGATCAGGATAAAAACGGTACAGGAAGAAAACAATATAATATTAGTCTGAATATACCAGCTAACTTAGATGGTTTAAAGACAGCAGAAGAGGAAGCTTACGAATTAGGAAAGTTGATAGCTCGAAAAACTTTTGCATGGAATGATAAATACTTAGGGATTGAAGCTACTAAAAAAGACTTTAAAACCATAGGGGAATTACTGGAAAAATTTGAAGAAGAGTATTTTAAAACCCATAAACGAACTACAAAAAGCGAACATACTTTCTTTTATTACTTCTCAAGGGCTAAGAGATTTACTAATCCACAAGACTTGGCAATTCCAGAAAATTTCATACATTCGATAGAAAAGATAGATAAAGAATGGGCTAGATATAATGCTGTTAGAGCAATCTCTGCTTTTTGCATGACATTCAAAATTGAAATTAATTTGTCTCAGTATTCAAAAATGCCAGAGAAGAATTCTCGAAAAATTCCCTCTGATATAGAAATCTCCGCAGGAATCAAAAAGTTTGAAGACTATTTACGTCTTCGGGGTAATCAAGTTAATCAAGATCTAAAGGATACTTGGCAACTGTGGAGATGGACCTATGGAATGCTCGCAGTCTTTGGCTTGCGACCACGAGAAATTTTCACTAATCCTGATATTGATTGGTGGTTAAGTCAAGAAAATATAGACCTGACATGGAAAGTGCATAAAGATTGCAAAACAGGAGAGAGACAAGCATTACCTTTACATAAACAATGGATTGAGGAATTTGATTTAAGGAATCCTAAATATTTAGAAATGTTAGCAACAGCAGTTAATAAAAAAGATAAAAATAACCATGCAGACATCACAGCATTAACTCAACGAGTGAGTTGGTGGTTCCGCAAGATTGGGTTAGACTTTAAGCCCTATGATTTACGCCATGCTTGGGCGATTAGAGCACATATTCTTGGAATACCAATTAAAGCATCAGCAGATAATTTAGGGCATAGCGTACAAGTTCATACCCAAACTTATCAGCGATGGTTCTCACTAGATATGCGAAAATTAGCGATGAATCAAGCATTGAGCAAGAAAAATGATATTGAGTTGATTAAAGAAGAAAACGCCAAACTGAGGATAGAGAATGAAAAATTAAAGCTGGAAATTGAGAAATTGAAAATGGAGCTTTGTAGAGACACAAATTTTCGCGTTTTTACACTGTGAATAAACATTATCTGCGTTCATCTGCGTTTATCTGCGGTTTTTAAATCAGATATTTTTGATACAAACAAGAAATAGTTATTACCGCTCGCACTAACTTGTTGTCCTAAAAAACTCAGCAATTTAGGACATTACAAAAAAAGAATGTTTTTAAAACCTGAAAGAATACGGGTTTCCGAGAACTTGTAGTGCGATCGCTCTACATTTCAACACCTTCTGCTCAGGTTTGTAAACCTTGACCTTGCTTCTCCATCAGCTTCTTACCTTTAGCGACGTAAGGAGCTATCTGTTTACGAATCATTTCACTCATCGTAGTACTGTTGGCAAGACACCAAGTCTCAAAGGCAGTCTTGTCGTCTGGGTCTATCACTATTTGTATGTAGTCCTTTTTACGCGCTAATTTCTTTCTAGGCATAATTTTATATCATCCGTCTCTTCATATTATCATGATAAATATCAGGATAATATCAAATGATGAGGGCAAAAAACTTCTCCCTCATCAGGAGGTGAAAAAACTGACAGATCCAAATTACAAAGGTAACGGGAAAGGTGAAGGCTGGATGCCAGTCCTTAGAATCTTCCAATTCTTGTTCAGACGACGCACTTGGGTTGAATTAGATCCCTTATCAGGACAGGAAACTCCAATTGATAGAGAGGACATCGTAGATGACCTTGATATCCAGACAGACGACGAAGAGGAAAATGGCAATAGCCAAAACTAACCCCTAACCCCTAAACCTCAAACAGCCCCCAACTTGCCCTTGGGGGTTTCCTATCCCTAATTGTAACGTAACTTAGTGGGTACAAAATGTCTAAGATAATTTACCCCGTTGAGTATCGGGTTGTTCAACGTCACATTACTCCAGAAAAATCTTACTGGCATTTCCTCAAAGGCAAAGTCTTTTTTAATCCGCTTAATCTCCCAACGGAAGGAGATATTGAGTTTATGTTTGGCACAACCAAGAAAAAAGTTGTTGTCGAGCTTTTTCGGATAAATATGGGGAAGCCAGGATATTATTTAGCGGATTTACTAGAACACAAATATTACTATTGCGGTCTAAGTTTAGAGGACGTTCGGAAAACACTATTGAGTCTTGGGATTGGTCAAGGTAATTCGTAATTAATCACTCAGGTAGAGTTTTTATACCCAACCTACATAATTTCTAAATCGTGAGATAAAGAAACCCGGTATCTTTGAGATACCGGGTTTTTGAGGTTCAATGTTTTCTCACAAATCAAATAGAATTGCTATAAACGACCTTTTAGTCTAAAAAAACTAGCTAAAAAAGTTTTTGTATTTAATATTTTCGATTTAAGGAACATTTAAGTTTCTTCTCAAAATCAAACTAAATAAGAGTTTTATAGTAGCTAACATCAAAGAAATATTATGACTGAAAAAGCTTATAAAGCGTATTTAGGATAAAAATAGACTATTTTACTAATTTCGTAAAAAAATACCTTTCTACATCATCTTTGCTTTCAATGACTAAGTCCGGAGTAATCCCAAGAGTGCATTTGACGGAAAGGCAGACCCATCTTTATACTTTATGGTGGTACTGATGAAGCTCAGTTGCCGTAACGTTACAGTAACTAGGTAGGCTGGGAAGATAGAGGGAGTTTAGAGGACAGCTAGAAATGGAACAGTGGGAACGCCAGCAAGGTGAACACCAAAAAGCGTGGTTTGGGTTCATTGCTTATCGGGATTTAGGGCGAGGTAATGGGTATCCTTGTGCCTCTAAAAACAATGTCAGCATCGCCTCTAGGTTCTCTTTTTGGTACTGCGTCGGCATCAATTCTTTGAGGGTGTAAACTAATTCTTGGGCGTGGGCAAGCATTTTTCTTGCTTTAATTTCGATATTTCACGCCTTTTCTCTCATGTTTTGAGATTCAAATGCAATCATCTCTATCTCTGAGGTCAAAAAGTCTTTGCATTCCATCATCTCTCCGTCTCTGTATTAATAATGATGCTCAAGTTCCTTTTAAAGCTAGAGCTACTGAATTAGTTTTATTCATATGTTGTTATAGTTTGGCACGAGTTTATTTCATCTGTACGGGTGACTACAGTTGGTGCAAGAAGTGAGTAAAGACTACAACCAACATAGTTGACTTTTTTCCTACTTACTAGTAGGATGTCATTATGAAGCAAACAGATACAAAAACCCTAATCCTTGATGTAGCTCAAGACCTGATTCAACGCCTTGGCGTAAATGGAATGAGCTATAAAGATATTAGCGAAAGCGTAGGGATTCGCAAAGCAAGTATTCACACACATTTTCCGAAAAAGGATGATTTGTTGGCTACCTTACTTGACCGTTATCGCGATCGCTTTTTGCGGATAGTGGACGGGATTCTAGCTTCTAGCGATACGCCAGAGGTGAAACTGCGCCGATATTGTGGGCTGTTTGAAGCCACTCTTAGCAGTGGTAACGAGGATAGAGCTTGCCTATGTGCCATGTTAGGGGCAGAATTAGCAACTCTAAATCATCCCTTAGTAGAGCGCGTTCGCAGTTTTTATCAAGCTAACGAAGAACGACTGGTAATTTTGCTCAATGCAGGTCTTGCTGATGCTAGTTTTCAGTTTGATGGAGACCCACAGGCGATGGCGAGTTTGATGTTTGGCTTACTAGAAGGAGGTATGTTGATTGCTCGCGTTCGAGGTGGAGCAACAGGGTTCCATCAAGTAGTTGAGCAAATGATGCTGTTGATCAAAAGCTAATTTTTTTTGTGATTTTACAACCAACTAGTAGGAAGGAAAAGGTGATGACAACAATCGGTATTTTCGGTACAGGTAGAATGGGAGTGCGTTTAGCGCAGATGTTTGCTCGAACAGGAGTTGATGTAATTTTAGGTTCGCGAGACATTGCCCGTGCAACTCGAATTGTGCAAGGATTGGGACACTCAACATTGTCTGCGGGAAGTTATGAGGATGCTGCCAAAGCTGAGGTGATTCTGCCAGCAATGTTTTTGCGGGATGGGATGTTAGAAATCCTAGAACCTTGGCGAAATTGCTTCGATGACAAGGTGTACGTAGATATTTCTAACCCATTTAACGATACTTACACTGACTTTATTTTGCCTTGGGATACCAGCGGAGCCGAGCAAATTCAGCATCATTTTCCGAAAGCGCGAGTAGTAGGAGCATTCAAAAATGTTTGGTGGGAAGTGTTTGATGCCCCAATTTTTGGCGATACGGTGAGTGATGTATTTGTGGTCAGTGATGATACTCAAGCAAAAACAACCTTACTCAAATTGGTTGAGCAAACCCCATTTCGTTACATAGATGCGGGTCAGTTGAAAAATGCGCGGACAATTGAACGGATGACTTTACTGAGTGGTGAATTGGGACAGCGCTATGGTTACTTTCCCCGGATGAACTACAAGTTACTCGGTGAAACTTGGACTCCAGGTAAATGCGATCGCCTATCAACTCTAATTGCTGATAACACTGTCGCTTAAGGAGAAGCCATCATGAAATTAGAACGGTTATTTAACGCACTACATATTACCTTACCTCAACCACCTCAGTGTCGTGATGAAATTTGGTTTTTCTCATCGCTGTTTGAGTTGGAGCGTGAAATTCTCCCTACTTATTGTCTAGGGGATGACAAAGCCAACAAATGATTATTGCAATGTTTTGCAATCTTAATTGGAGGAATAATGTTCACAGCTAGAGAATTACCTGCTGCTCTCAAGAATACTATTACTTATCTTGAGGTGGCAAAAGGTCAAATTTTGTTTCAGCAGCAAGAGCCAGCACAAAACATTTTTTGGGTAGAATCGGGTCGGTTGAAATTAGTCAGCTTCGCCGAGGAACAAATGATTACCCATTATTCGGTAGGTGCAGACGAAAGTTTTGCTGAAACAGCATTGTATTGTGATATTTACGCTTGTACGGCGATCGCCGAGCAAGCTTCACGAGTCATTGCCATTCCCAAACAGGTGTTTTTGGAAGTATTACGCCAATCTCCGACGCTATTTGAACAATACTTAACCCATCTAACCCATCGATTTGGTGCTGTGAAACGGTTATTGGAGTTACGAAGTATTCGTTCAGCCCGCGATCGCTTATTGCATTACCTTTCCTATCAGCGCCAAGTAGGACAGTTAACCATTCCTCTCACCCAATCCCTCAAAAGTCTAGCAATCGAATTGGGATTATCACCAGAAGTACTATCTAGAACGTTTGCCCAGTTGGAATCACAAGGAATCTTGAGTCGTAAAAAAGGCAGCATCACCTTCAACTCAGATTGGCTCAACTCCTGAAGTTTTCACCAGCTTCATTACTAAATATTGCCATTTACAACACTTTATCAAGAATCTCAACATTATTTTGCAAACTTGATGTGCATCATCAAGCTTGACCAACATTAACCCTTACTATCGAGCAGTCTTGCTCAGGAAGTTAAATCATGGCTAATCTAACTAACGTCAATGAACAAGGTGTTGCCCTTCAAGGTTATGACCCGGTTTCCTATTTCACTGACCATCCAGTTGCAGGAAATCCCCAAATTACCTCAACTTATGAGGACGCAACTTACTACTTTATTAGCGAAGAAAACAAAGCTAAATTTGAGAGCTATCCCGAACAGTATATTCCTCAATATGGTGGATTTTGTGCCGTGGCAGTTTCTGAAGGAAAGCTGGTGAATGTCGATCCAGAGACTTACAAAGTTACAGACGGCAAATTGTATCTCTTTTATAACGGTGAATTTGGTAACACTAAACCTCAATGGGAAGCCTCGGAGGAAACGCTCCGTAACAATGCAGATGCTCATTGGCAAAAGGGCGATTTAATTACACCCTAAGTTGAATGGCACGGTTGTTAAGCTGAAGAGTAGGTACAGTAAGGATTACAGAGGGGTAAGGATCTGAGGTGCTGAGGTGCCGAGGGGATGGGGAGAAAGGTAAATTTTGATTGAATGATAGTACTCTTGAATTGTTTTTTGGTGGTAATGTACAGATTTTCTCCGAACACACAGAGCGCTCCCCTACTCCCCTGCACCTCAGCCCCTCAGCACCCTTGCTGCATCGGGAGTTTCGACTTAACAACCGTGCCATTACACCCTAAGTTTTATTCAGATTGTTGCTCAGATTTGTAATTATTAAGGAATAACACAATGATTAAGCTCTACGGTCACGAAATGTCAGGTAACAGTTACAAAGTCCGCCTGTTGCTGGAACTGTTAAATGTTGAATATGAATGGAATAAAGTTGATTTAATGAAAGGCGAACATAAATCGCCCCAGTATTTAGCGCTCAACCCTTTTGGACAGGTTCCCTTGCTAGTTGATGGGGATATAAAACTGGCGGATGCTCAAGCTATTTTAGTGTATTTGGCACGGCAGTATGGTGGCGATACCTGGCTACCTCTAGATGCGTTGTCTTTAGCCCAAGTAGTGCGCTGGTTATCAACTACAGCAGGAGAAATACGTCAGGGTCCGGAAAATGCACGCCTTTACCATGTATTTGGTGCAACCAGCATCAATATTGAACGGGCGCATCAAAAAGCAGAACATATCCTGACCCAGTTGAACCAACATCTAAGTACGCGCACCTGGTTAGAATTTGAATACCCCACCATTGCTGATATTGCTGTTTTCCCCTATGTAGCTCTAGCTGGTGATGGCAAAATAGACCTTGCGCCCTATCCTCATGTACTAACGTGGATTAATCGGGTTAAGCAACTCCCCCATTACATCCCAATGGCGGGACTTTAAAATTCTGCTGGCGTTAACACATTTTGAAAGGAGAGAAAACAATGGTAAACCCAGGTTGGTCGCGCACCGAATCACCATTTCATGTTGGCGAACTGGCAATTCAAGCCCGATTAGGGGCGCAGGAGCGGATGGATAAACAAGGACGAAGGGTAATCCGGGAATATTTACCCGACCAGCATCGCCAATTCTTTGCCCAACTTCCCTATGTAATTGTCGGTACTGTAGATGCATCTGGTTATCCGTGGACTTCGATTTTGGTAGGAAAACCGGGTTTTCTCTCCTCTCTCGATCAGCGGACTTTGCAAGTTACGGCTAAACCGTTATTTGGCGACCCTTTAGCAACTACCCTCAGCGAAGGTATTGATATTGGCTTTCTAGGAATTGAACTGCATACCCGTCGCCGTAACCGCATGAATGGTGTTGTTAGAGCAACCTCTACCGACGGCTTCGAGGTGCAGGTGGGACAAAGCTTTGGTAACTGTCCCCAATACATTCAGGCACGGATGTTTGAGCTAGGTGAATATGATGTGATAACACCTAAACCCGTCCATGAGTTGGTAATATTCGGGGAAGCAGAACGCAATTTAATCGGAACCGCTGATACATTCTTCATTGCCACAGCCTATCAAGATGAATCGGCAGGTGCGGCGAAGGGCGTGGATGTTTCTCATCGCGGCGGTAAACCGGGCTTTGTGCGAGTGGATGATGAGTATACGCTGACGATTCCTGATTTTGCTGGTAACTGTCACTTTAACACCTTCGGTAATCTAGAACTAAATCCCCGTGCTGGGTTACTATTTGTAGATTTCGACCGGGGCAATCTACTGTACCTCACTGGCACTGCCGAAGTGATTTGGGAAGGCGCTGAAATTAGCACCTATGCTGGTGCAGAGCGGTTATTGCGCTTCCATCTGCAACAAGGATATCGAGTCGAAGGAAGTCTTCCCCTACGCTGGTCAAATCCGGAGTTCTCCCGCTTTCTAGATAATACAGGTTCTTGGTAGTACTCAGAGGGATACACTACCGCAGACTACAGCAAAAGTATAAAAAATTCAAGCCAGTAGAAAATATTACAACTTGAATGTATAGCCAACAAATTCCTCAACCTCTGTAGGTTGCAAGGATTCGTAAAAAGACTGGGCTATCTTGTTATCTTTTTCTGTGCCAACCAATACCTCAACACACCCCTTTTTACGAGCTATTTCAAACAATTCTTTCATCATTAAGCTTCCTGCACCTTGCTTTCTCATATTCACAGGCACATCTATCTCGTCCAGGTACAACCAAGATTCACCATATGGTTTTAACAGAATACAAGCTGAAGCCACACCTGCAAAAACCCCATTGTCGTAGCACACCAAGAATATGGTGCCGTTTTGTTCTAAATATGCCCTGATATCTTCCTCCTTAAACCCATCCTCATCCATTTCATTTCGCTCATCCCAACGGGCATTATTAATATCCCGTAACTGCCTAGTACACGGCGGCGTAAGTTTAGATAGGGTTATGTTGCCAAAAGCTTCCCCTTAATTTCCTCATCTATACCCTAACCGAATTTACGCCTTGGAGTACTAGGTAGTGGAATTAGAGGAGAAGAAAACAGGGACATTACCTTGTAGTGCATCAGTTATTACTCCCGGTTCGCCCATTTGAAATCGAGTTAGAAAATGTGGTGATCTACAGGCTCTATGGACCTGAGTTCGACGTAAAAAAAGGACTAAAAACTACACAGAGTAAGCTTTATATGGATAAAATTAGATGTTGTTGTTTCCAAATTGGTTACTGATTGTGTCTCGAATTTTGAATCTATCACACAATCAAAATCCTGTCCTTGATTTAGGATATCTGATTGTGTGATTATTTCATTATTGGAAGTGTTTGATTGAATCACGAAATCAGAAACTGTTATTCTTGATTTTGTGTCTGATTCAATTTCTTCTCCGGAATCAAGTCTATGGGCGAGTTCTAACACTTGTGATGCGATGAATTTGGGAACGCGGATTGTAATTGTATCCTTATTATTCCAAATTAGCTTCCTGCCAGCATTTTCACGTTTTCCCCCTCTTTTGTCCCGGTTTAACAATTTTTTACTACTCATTCTAACAATGAATTTATCACAAATTCATTATACTCCCTTTAAATACTGAAAATACTTCCTTTCTTTTTATTCTCATTTACCAAAGCTTATTGACAAACCATGAAGTAGCTTTATATGGCTATAAAGTTTACTCCGTCCGGGTTTTACCCTTTTTCTTATATCGAACTCAGGTTTATCTAACTCACGCACCCAGAGTATTACCCCGGCTATTACCAGTCCTGCCCCCACTGGGTTGATGGCACTGGCGATCACCACGGTGACAGCCCCAATGGTTCCTAATGTCCCGATGCCTGCAATATCAATTAATACATCCATGTTTTTGTCCCTCTTGATAATTACTTTCCCGATCTAACAGCAGTCAAAATCTCTTCTAATTGGGCGTTGTTGCGTTCAACATCTGCAACCATGCTCTCAACAACGGAAACAGGCTTCTCTAACTGGCTGGCTAAGTCCTGGATGGCAGTCAAGTAACCCGCAGAACGTTTATCCGCACGTTGTTTGACAGCTATTTCCAGTTCCACTGATTTCTGGTCAATACTTGCCAGGATGACCGCGTTCTTGACTTCCTCAAGTGCGATCGCCATGCGGATTTCTTGAGAAGCTGCCAGTACTAGGGGCATCCCTAACACCTGGGAGGCATTGTCAATCAGTTGTTGCTGGTGGTTGATGTCCATCCCGGTTACTGGGATAATTTCCCCATTGCCTTCTGGTAATGCTGCCTGTACGCTTTGGCGGATCATGTTGGCATGATGGTCATCCACCTCGGTGCAAGTTTCCCATTCGGGTAGTACACCTAGCAGAATTAATCGTGCATCATCGACACTCAGTCCGGTTTCTTTGCAGATATCAGTTAGTAATTGCATTTTTCTGTCCTTAAACTGGTAGGTTTACGCTGCCTGTTTCTTAGCTATACTAAAAACGGTTTAGAGCTTTACTTTGCAAAATCGGTAAAAGCTTTATTATGCAAGGCTTATAGCGTTTGCAAAAAGTTCAGCTATTAGCCGTTTGCAGTATAATTCCGCATTAAGCAGGGTGTATTTGCTCTTGGAGAATACATAGCCGTTTACTTGTATGTACTCTCTGACCAATTTCTCCTTTTTGAGAATCACAAACGCTGTCCTAATCAGCGAAATAACCCAGGTTTGGTACGGAGTTAATGGTATGGTGCGGTCGTGTTTGCTTTTCTTAATCAACCACTGCTCTTTGGGTAGCTCTGGGTAGTCTTGTTGATAGTCTCGGACAAAGTAGTAGGCTGTTTTGTCGTATCTCCAAACACTAGGAGATTTGATTTGAAGCGCGTCTGCGATCGCCTTCTTGGTCAAAGGACAATCCGCATACAACGCTTTACCCACAAGGAATTGCCCCAGATTTACGGTAGAACGTGCGGTGCGGTTTGCTCAATACTATCGGGCAGCCTTCCAGGTTGTGCAGGAAGTGACCACCAACTCTGAGGATATGAGTTCGGTTCTGCTTAAGATTTTGGATTTAGCGCAATCTCGATATTTCGACGGTATTACTGCCAGAGAAGCTTACAGGAGATTAAAAATCCTTGAGACCAAAGCGAAAAATGCTGACATGAAAGTCGCAGAGTACACGGTCGGTTTATTTCGCAAACTTGAGGAATTGGGAAAAGGTCAGCCCCTTCGGGGAAGTCAAAAGTCAAAAGTCAAGTATCAAAAGTCGGGAATAGCTATAGATTTACTGTCAAAAGTCAGTACTCCCCCCACCAAAGTTGAATCGCCGAGGGATGCTGTTCAGGAAAACGAAAATCCGGTGACAGTAGTGACAGTAGCTGAAAACCTTACCAAACAAGGAAAAGAACTGTCACCAGTGATAGTGACAGTCCCGGTGACAGGACACTCAATTGAGAATAGTACTACCCTTATTGAAACTAACCCCGTGGAAGGAAACAATACAGAAGATGTAACGCCCTATATACCTGACACTGAACAATCTCAAAACGAAAGTACTCAGTCACCCCCATTTAAGGTAGGCGATCGCGTGAGTAGTAATGACCGCAAATCAGATTCGTTCAATTGGGTGGGCACAATTGTGAAATTTGCGCCTGGGAACCCCGCAGTTTGCTACGTGAACTACCCAGAGCGTTCAGCTAAGGGGTTGAAGCCCGTAATTTCAGCACGGGTTGAGAATCTGCGCCACGCCCCCAAAAACCAGTAACGAAAAAGCTAGGTTCACCGCGAACCCAGCATTCAGCAAAAAACAATTAACCTAAAAATATCGCTTCAGGAGAAAAAGATGGATCGAAACAATGTATGGGTAAGAATCCGCGAAAAAGCATTGGCTTACACCAACTCTCGCATTGACCATTTTAATTCTTTGCCACCAACGTACTTTGAGGATGAGATAAAACGCAGGCAGATACTTCGCAATTCCTCGTCTGAGAGCGAATCAAAAAAATCAGCTTGAAGGAATGCGTACAGCAGCTTTTTATCTTCTTTAATCGTCGAACTGCGAACGCTTGAATGGTGTTCGCGGGCTGTTATCTGCTTTTTGAGGTCAGCGATCGCGTTGATTATTGCCGGATTGTCACCCAGTTTCTTAAGCCCTTCAATTTGTCGTTGAAGTTGTAATGTTTCTACATCTTCTTCTTGAGTATTAACTTGATTTTCGATTTCTTGGGTTATTTCGCGGGCATAATCAATTAGCTGCTGTACAGTCAACCTACGCACGATAGTAGCTGCAATGGTTTTCTTGTTCGCACACCCCTTTACCCCAAACTTCTTGTACTTGGCGCATTGAAAGCGGTAATATCCGTTTTGAGCGCAGCTACTCTTACTCATAGCTGCGCCACACAACCCACAACGGAACAAGCCAGCTAAGAAGTGCAACTTCGAGTCCTTGCTGTCGTCCCTTACCTTCAATGCGGTAGTTTTTACTAATTCTTGATATTCAGCTTCAGATAGCAACGGGATGTGAGTATTGTAGTGAATTTGCTCTGTCCCATCCACCTTATAAACCGTATGTCCTCTGAGACACGGATTCATGATGTAACGCCGAAAGCTGGTTGGATACATTTCTATGCCGTGTTCTTCCTTCAGCCATATTGCAATTGATGCTTTTGATTGCGATCGCAATCTTTCACATATTTCTCGTGCAATATCCCAATTAACAGGATGGGGTATCAATCTTGAATTTTCATCTTTCGCGTACCCAAACGGAGGAGTACCAAAATACTTTTTATTCTCTCGAAAGTAATTTAACCCGTGCCTTACCCGGTCGCTTATTGAGCGCGATTCTAACTCTGCCAGTGCCGCTACATTCTGCACTGTAAACCACTCCATAGCCGACCCTGAGCCATCAAGCGGCATATCAAGGTTGGTGTATTTCACACTGTATTTTCTGAAGGTTTCAATGGCGCGGTGAATTTCAATCGTATTTCTTCCCAATCGGTCAAGCCGGGTAGTGATTACCTCAGTAGCAACGCCGTCTTTAACTAGTTTCAAAAGCTTTTTATAATTCTTTCTCGAATCTTCCCTACCGCTTTGGACATCGCTTAAAATATTTTCTGCACCTGCTTTTTTCAAGCGGTCAATTTGCTGATTCAAAGCATCCGTATCAGCTTGGTTTTTGCTGGAAACTCTTGCGTATCCTATCCTCATAAGACGGTTGAGCAACAAGTACCACTTTACAGCACAAACCCATCTTTTGGAATACGTACTTCTCTTTAATACCGGAAGCAACTAAATCAGGGTGTGTATGCTTAACGAACTCTTCAAACTCGAACGCTGTAACGTCGTCGTAAATAATAGTCGCGTTATCAACGTAGTGAGTGGTACGCTTGTAGTCGTCGTTGTGAGCAAATTCGTAGCCAGTACCGACAACTTTGATACCCAAGTCTTCAAATGCAGGGACAACGTGACGGGGACGCAAACCACCAACGTAGAGCATTACTGTCTTGCCTTCGAGGCGAGGACGATACTTATCGAGTATCGCATTCATGGTTGAAGTATACTTAGCAATCACCTTCTCAGCATTTGCTTGAATCTTCTCATCGAAACGAGAAGCGATTTCACGCAAAGAAGCAGCAATCTTGGTAGGACCGAAGAAGTTGAACTCCATCCAAGGCATACCATAAGTTTCTTCCAAGCTACGGCAGATGTAGTTCATAGAACGGTAGCAGTGGATGAGAACTAATTTAGCAGCAAGACCGTTGACGAGCTCGTTAACGGTACCGTCACCAGACGGCGACGACGCGATACTATAGTATGACTATGTGGACGTAGTTGTGGTGGTGATGATATGAGTATATATGGCTATGCGCGTGTTTCCAGCACTGAGCAAGCTGAAGAATATGATGCATTGAACCAACAGATAGCAAGATTAAAAGGTGCTGGCGCGGAGGTTGTGTTGGTGGATATAGAGAGTGGGCGATCGCACACCAGGAAGGAGTTTACCAAGCTGTTGAAGTTGGTGGAGCGTGGGGAGGTACGGGAGGTTGTGGTTACTCGCGTGGATAGGTTGGGGCGGAGTGATATTGATGTAATCAGGACTATTCAACTGTTTAATGATTGTGGAGTCATACTGCGGATATTGGACGCGCCCATTGATATATCTTCATCCTTCGGGCGTTTTTCCGCGTCCCAAATGGCTGCACTGGCTGATTTTGAATCTAGGTTGTTATCTGAACGCACCAAACACGGGATGGCTTATTTCCGCAGCCAGGGAAAAGTGCAAACGGCTCCATTTGGCTACCAACTCAATAACGAACATAAGCTGGAACCACACTCACATAACTTTGCGATCGCCAGGGAGATAATTGATTTATTACTGAGTGGGCATAGTTATGGGAGGGTGAGCAAGCATCTGGCAGAGAAATATGGTATTAAGTTTTCCCTGTCTGGATTGCGACATTGGGTGAAGAACCCGGCAATCACTGGGCACACCAGGTATTTCACCGAAATGGAATATAGGAGAAATCCAAAGAATCCAAGGAAACCCGTGATACTGCGAAATACCCATCCGGCGATCGCATCTGAGGCAGAAATAGCAGAAATACTCCACGCTGCCAAGAACAAGCCACGGCTATCAGTGAGGAGGCACGGAGATTACCCGCTCAAGGGACTATTGCGCTGCCATCATTGTGGTGGTGGGATGTTTCGCACGGTGTACAAGTTTAAGTCAGGGGATGAGCAATCGGAATGGATTAGATGCGCCCGCCATGCCCAAGGAAGCCAGTTCTGTGCGAACAAGAAGAATGTGCGACTGGAGCATTTAACCGAGCAGGTAATAGACGCTATTACGCTCAAGTCACAGGAAATTGTCCAGGAGGTTAATGTACGCGACTCTGATGTGGTTGATTCACCAGCACTTATTGAATTACGGGCGCAGTTACATGGGCTGCAAGCGTTGCAATCCACAAACCCCGCCATCCTGGGAGCAATCCTGGACATCCGTAACCAAATAGAGGCAGAGGAATCTAGGCTGCGTGTGGGGGTTAAAATCGCCCAGGATAGATACAAATTGGCTTGGGCGTATTCTCAGCCAGGATTTTGGAAGGAGCTATCACAGGAGGACTTGAGGCAGGTATTTAGGTCATTTGTACTGGAAGTCGCAGTGGACTCCAACGGAGAAGTGGCTGAGGTTACTTGGGATTTGTGATGGGCATCATAGTAGGCGATCGCTAACTGGCGTAATCGAGCATAGAAATTGGGGCTACTCATTATTGTTCTCCTGAAGCGTATTTTTAGGTTAATTGGTTTTGAAAGGATGCTGGGTTCGCGGTGAACCTGGCATTTTTTTTGAACCGAGTAAAGTCCGAGTTGCTACAAGGTTCTTCTGACTGCGTCAACAACCAATTCCAGGTCGGCGACGCTGTGGTATTGGGGTGGAACTGGGGTGGGAAGTTAAGGCTTCTACAATACTAATGCCCGTAATAACAGAGATATATTTTTTACCAGATGAATGTGCTATTTTGCTGACTTTGGCTTTGGGAAAAATCTTGTGGATTTGGGGAATCACCTGGTTAACTACCTTGACCGTGCGATCGCTTGGGCGGTTAGTTTCACCCCAAGTGCGTCTCCCGTTCTCTTCAATGGTGAGAATGCCTTCGTTAAAGTACCAGCGTTCCAGTAGTGCCCAAAGTTCAGATGCGGACATTTGAGAACCTGGTTTGTAAGTCAAATTGATGTCGCCAGCGAACTGGAATAGATGGTTGTTCTCAATTTGGATTTGTTCGTAGGCTTCGTGGGTGCAGGTGTAATCAATCCCCTCTTCAACCGTGATTTACAAGCAACAATACTCCAATTAGAAAGCTTTCAATTTGCTGTTAAAGTATTAAGTCTAAAAACAAATGAATAAGCAAATGACCGGCTCGAAAATATTTTGGGGGCGATCGCCTCCCACAATGGTTGTTTAGTTTAGTAAACAATCCTGCTCATTCCAACTATTTCAGATCGAATTATGAATACTAAAAAACAAGCGTTATACTTGGCGATTTCAGTAACTTCACTACTTTATTCAAATGTATTTGCGACTCCTTTAGTTGCTAATGCAGAAACACCAAAACTTCCAGTCTCCACGCAGCTCATTGCCCAACAATCGGTTTCATCAAATTCATCGATTGAAGGAATCTGGGAAGCTCAAGGTAAATATCGAATTCAAATTTCCCAAAATAACGGTGTCTACAACGGCAAAATTATTTGGATAGCACCTGGTGCAGAAAAAAAAGATGTTAAAAATCCCGATAAAAAATTGCGACCGCGGGATTTAATTGGTGTGGAAATGCTGACAGGATTTAAATATAATGCAGACAAAAAACAGTGGATTGGCGGCAAGATTTATGCTCCAGCAGCTGGTAAAACCCTAAATGCCAAACTGTCGATAACGAACAAAAACGAATTACAGGTAAAAGTATCAATGGGCATAATGAGCAAGACCATGACACTCAAACCAGTACAACAATAGCGATTAATTTAATAGGAAATGTAGATTAAATAAAGTACAAGATTGTATTGCTGTGTCGCATCCTGCCTGTACATAATATTTGATCGGGCTTTTCGTCCCGTTCCACAAGAAATATATTTTATTTAATTTCTGTTCCTAAGTATGTGAGGCAGTTATGGATTAGGTGATTGGTCGTCCCTGATGCTGGGCTTGTCTCCCATTACTTTCGGTCAATAGTCAAGGGACTCCTTTGTATCGGTATTAACTCTTCTAGTTCACTCATGTTTACTTGAGATATCCTATGTACGCACACCCGATAAAATTTGTTGTTGTAATTCTGGGTTTGACTCTGATACTTTCTTTTAGCAATCGAGGAGTTCAAGCTCAATCTCTGTCATCAACCGATGTTCCTAGTGAAGCAACTCCCGATTCTATTCGACCTTCTCCAACCGTGAAGCCATCCGATGCACCTTCTGCTGAAAAAGATAAACCTCGTCGTCTGCGGAACTATGTTGGGATTGGTGGCACAATTGGTTTAAGCGGTAGTGGGGAAGGGTTGAGTCACGGGGGAATAACGATTATGAACAAGAGAGATTTGAGTGATTCCTTGTCAGTTAGAGGTAGCACCATATTTGGTGGCGATCGCAATGATTCAACTTTAGCGTTGACTGCTAATTTTCCAGTTAAAACATCATCAGGTAGAGTCAAGCTAACTCCTTTTATTGGAGGTGGTATATTGCTTAGGTCAAAATCTGACTTTGAAGATATTAACGTGCGAGGATTGCTGACTGGAGGAGTTGACGTACCGCTATCACGCAGATTTACAGCAACAACTAGTGTTAACGTTGGTTTGTTTGAGAAAGCCGAAGTGGGAGTAAAGTTAGGAATTGGCTATAACTTTTAAGGGGGCATGGTAAGCTGGAAGCATTTTTGATAGTCGCCGTGTAGGGGAGCAACGCAAAAAAGTTGGATCGGACTCAAGATAATGATGGGAAATGATTCATGAGAGCATAAAAGTCCAGCAATTCTAAATTTGTAGGACTTACGCACTGTACAAATTGAACATTATGTGTATAACGGAATAATGGTTATTTCAGATGAGTAGGGGCTCTCGGCCGTTCGCCCTTACAACTTGAAACAGGTACGGCGATCGAGCTTGTGAAGTGGAAAAATCAAAGCTTCAGATGCTAGAAATGGCTGCTGCATATTTGATAATTTCTGTCAATGCGTAAGTCCTAATTTGGCTCTCTAAGAGGAATTGGCTAGACAGATGGGGTCAAATTCATCTAGCATAACTAGCATTTATACTATAAAACCACGCCATCACCAGACCACTGAGCAACAACGCGCAAACCCATTTCTTCAAGCAACATCCGGCTAGCCCAAGCATCACCACCGATGTTGTAGTCACCAATTAGTGCTACATCATAAGGACCTGGTTCAATGGTGAGGGCATTTTCTTTCTTAGCCTTGTCAAATCTGGGGAACATATGGTCCCGGATAGCATCGTTAGCGATGTGGTGACCGAGGGATTGAGAAACACCCCGGAAACCTTCGCAACGTACGGGAACAACTGGCTTATTAATGTCTTTAGCAGCTTTCTTAGCAACTGCTTCAATATCATCCCCAATTAAACCGATTGGACACTCAGATTGAACGCTAACACCACGGTTGAGAGGGAAGAGTTCTTCGATTTCTTGAATGATTTTGGTAAGTTTTTTGTCACCACCAAATACGATATCCCGTTCTTGGAAGTCGGAGGTGAAGTGCATGGTACCGAAGGTATCAACACCAGTTTGACCAACGTAGTAGTTACGACGACCAGACCAAGACCAGTAACCGCAACCAACAGGACCGTGGCTGATGTGGATCATGTCCTTAATAGGACCCCAAACCACACCTTTGGAACCTGCATAAGCACAACCACGAGCAGTCATTACACCAGGAACAGACTTGATGTTGGATTTAACACCGCAGTCAGATTTGCCTTCTTCAAATACGTTTAAGTGTTTTTGACGCTTTTTGCGGGATTTTTCGGGATAAGCTTGGAGAACTTCTTCAACAAGTTGCTTATGCTCTTGTGCCTGGTTCTCGCTATTTTTGTCTTCTGTGTATGTCATGGTACTTCCTGTTGCTTCTGTGCTGGTAAGATGCGGAATGAATTATGAAGTATAAAGTATGAACTGTATTCGTGCAGTGTCTGGTGACAGGAGAAGGATGAAAATGAAGTATAAAGTGTGAAAGATGACGAATTTTTCATCCTTTAGCCTTTATTCTTCGTCGTTTATCCTTAACCTTCATTCTTTAGCCTTCAGTTCTAGGTAAGGTGGGCTTATGCCCACCCAAAGCATTTTTTACTTTTAAGCAGTTGCTTATGCAGGAACTTCGGTTGCTGGTTTACCGATGATTTCTGCATGCTTGGAATCGTCGTCGAGAATACCGAACTCTACGAGTAGAGCTTCCAACTCATCCATTTCTAGGGGAGTGGGGATGGTTAGTTTGTCGTTGTTGATAATCTTCTCAGCTAATGTACGATATTCTTTAGCTTGGTTGCTGTCAGGTGCGTACTCGTTAACAGTCATACGGCGCAACTCAGCGTGCTGAACGATGTTGTCACGAGGTACGAAGTGAATCATTTGGGTGTTCAGTTTTTCAGCCAAAGTTTCGATAAGTTCGATTTCCCGGTCAACTTTACGGCTGTTACAAATCAATCCACCTAGGCGTACACCACCGGAGTGAGCGTACTTAAGAATACCACGAGCGATGTTGTTAGCAGCGTACATCGCCATCATTTCACCAGAGGTAACGATGTAGATTTCTTGTGCTTTACCTTCACGAATAGGCATAGCAAAACCACCGCATACAACGTCACCTAATACGTCGTAGGATACGAAATCTAGGTCTTGGTAAGCACCGTTTTCTTCTAAGAAGTTAATAGCGGTGATAATACCACGTCCGGCGCAACCTACTCCAGGCTCAGGACCACCAGATTCCACGCATCTTACACCACGGAAACCAGTTAACATTACTTCTTCGATTTCCAGGTCTTCTACTGCACCACGTTCAGCAGCCAAGTGCAACACGGTGGTTTGAGCTTTAGCGTGTAGCATCAAACGGGTGGTGTATGATTAACAAAGTGGTCAGTAAATAAGTGGGGAGTTATGCGGGTAGGTTATGTCAGAGTATCCACAAGAGAACAAGCAGATACAGACGCATTAGAACAGCAGACAGCCCGGATTGAAAAAGCTGGGGCTGTTTTGATTTTTTCAGATGTCGAGTCTGGGAGGTCAGATAAGCGCACAGAATTTAATAAAATGCTGACCATGTGCAAGCAGGGGAAAATCACTGAAATTGTGATTACTCGCATAGATCGTCTGGCGCGGAGTGTAATCACTATCCATCGCACACTTGTAGCATTAGAAGAGTATGGAGTTAAGTTAGTAGTGCTTGATGCCCCAGTTGACCCATCATCGCCGTTTGGATGGTTCTCTGTGAATCAAATGGCAGGTTTGGCAGAATTTGAATCGAGATTACTTTCTGATCGAATTAGGCATGGATTAAATTACTTCCGAGAACAGAAGAAAGCCAGTCCGCGTCCGCCATTTGGGTATCAGAGGGTAAATGAGAAATACGCACCAGATATGACATTGCACGAATCTGGTAAATCTAATTGGGCGATCGCATCTGATATCGTTGATTATTTCTTATCTGACAACGCCACATTAAGAAGTACTGCAGTTTATATACTAAATACTTACGGAATTTCATGGACAGCAGCAGGATTGAGATATTGGCTAACTAGCCCAGTAATACAAGGGCATACTGCTTACAATATGCGAGGGAATTTAAGCCAATCAGAAAAATGGGAGGTATATCAAGACACTCATGAACCGCTACTTTCCAATGACAAATTTAAACAAATAGAGAAAAAATTGTCAGATAACCGACATAAGTACAGTTACGGCAACAACAAGAATAGTACCAAAGAGGCATTACCCTTATTAGGACAAATCATTTGTGGTGACTGTGGTTATCAATGTTTTTGTAAAAAAACCAAGTGGTCAACTTATCGAGTCAGGTGTAAAAAACACGAAAATCTAGGAGATGCTTTCTGTAAGAACAAAATTAGTACGTACCTGCCAGATATTATTTCAATCGTAGATACTGCTTTAGCTGCTCGGTACGAAGAAATTAAAAATTACACCGTTGAAAGTATTGAAGTCAGGGCAGATAGCCCAGAACTAACTGCTAGACATGAACAATTGAAAATGCTGCGACAGATGCCCCAAAATCCCATTATTCAATCAGCTATCGACCAAACGCTGCTGGAGATTCAAACAATTAAACAAAGGGAAGTAGTTAATATCCAAATCAACGTTGCTTTGGTACGTACTTTGTCTACTTGTTTTGGCAATAGGAAATATTGGGAAGGCTTGACTAGCAAAGATAAGAGAGCAATTTACCAAGAATTGGTGGAAAATGTCATTGTTTTGAATGGGGAAGTACTAGGGGTGAAGCTTTTGGTATAAGTCCTTCGGATTCCATTTTGGAGAATTCCTGCTCAAAATCTTCTTCGCTCAAAGCCATGAGACGTTTAATCTCTGGCATTTCCAGATCCCGAATTTTGTAGAATCTCAAGGCAGTGCGGAGTAGTATCTGTGCTGCTGTTTCTTTCATGGGTAAGAGTGAAGCGCTAATTTTAAGTTAATCGAAGGCGCAGAAATTTCTGTTAGTGGCAAGCATTTGAGGTCAAAGACACTTGAGAATCCAATCTGTGCTAGCACCAGGAATGCGATCGGCACTTCAATCCTTTAATCCTAATCTTTGTACTCAACTGTGCAACTGTTTCTACTAAGCCGCGTTCATACTGAGCTAAATCGCGTTCGTATTGTGATTTTGCATCGGCTTTCATCTGCTCCAATGGATCTTTAATCAAGGTTTTAAAGATGGGCGATTTTTTCTGCCCTGACTCCGAAACAAACGCCATACCCAAGCCCAACATTTTTGACCTACTGCAACTAAATGCTAACGCCCCAGACGCAGTTACCCGATCACCCCAGGCGCTTGCATATATGCCTGTAGAGCAAAGAGCGATCGTCTTAATCGACGCGATGATAGTCATCCACTTATGTCAGCGATTGCTATACTTATCTAAATGGTATAAAAAAATCAAAAATATGACACAAAATCAGAAACACATCAACAGCCATATTGAAACATATTTAGATTATTTTTGTGGTTTGTCTCACGCACCTGGATTTGCCGTATTATTAAAAGGTCAATGGGGATGTGGAAAAACATGGTTTATTAACAGATACCGCGAAAAGCCAAAAACAAATAACCAAAAATTTTTATATGTTAGTCTTTACGGGATGACTAGCTTTTCTGAAATAGAAGATACTTTTTTTCAGCAATTGCACCCAGTTCTTTCGTCAAAGGGAATGGCAATAACAGCGAAGATTTTTAAGGGTTTTTTAAAAGGAGCATTAAAGATTGATTTGAATAGTGATGGTAACGATGATGGAAGATGGACCCTTGAGATCCCAGATATAAATCTTCCTGAGTATCTTAAAGACACTGATAAAAGCATTTTAATATTCGATGATTTAGAACGTTGTCAGATAGACATTAGTAATTTGTTAGGTTATATTAACTACTTTGTGGAACATCAAGATTTAAAAGTCATTATCATTGCTAATGAAGATGAAATACTCAAACACAATAGCAGTGATTTAGCTAAAAAGTATAAAACGATTAAAGAGAAGTTAATTGGTAAAACTTTTGCTGTATCTCTTAATTTTGAAGGTGCATTAGAAAATTTTATTACTGGTATCAAAGATTTAGATATTAGCAAAGTTTATGCTGGACTGGGTTATCAAGGGAAAGACTTTACAGAATTTCAAAAATTTTGTTCTTATATTGACGAAGTTAAAGATTTAGCAAGGTTTGAAAGTATACCTGGTGTTGCTCAAGATTTACTGACTATGATGCAGGACGACGTATGGAAGTTTAACAAAATGATATATCTAAGCAATTCACCAGAACAAATATATTATGACGTTCCTATATTAAAATATATAGAGCCATTCGCTTTTGTAAAAGTACTTTTACTTATGAACGTTGACCATAGGAGAACTGTTGGTTGGGCAATAACTAAACGATATAAGTGTGAGGATATCAATAAACAATTATTGGAAGAGTTGAATTGGCTTAAGTCTGTTAGAGATATACTGTTAAATAAAGCTCATGAAAAAAAAGGTAAAAATAGTGGATATCAACTAGAGTTGTTTATTCAGCATTATTTAAAAAAAGCAATTCAAAATTTAGAAAATAAAAATAATAGTGAAATTGATGCGTAATAAAATACACGCAAATGAGGATAATTTCTCACTAGTAATAAAAGTAACAAATAACAAAGAGTTTATCGCAAACAATTCAGACTTAGTGAATTGCTCTAGCCGCGATCGCAGATGAGGTTTTTTAATCTTCCAAGCGCCGTTTACCTGGTTAACTACTAACTGACTATCACCGTAGATTTTGGTTGTATTCTGGCAATGATGTAATAGTGGCAATGTTTTTTTGACCCTAGTAAATTGGGGTAGTTTATTCTGTGACCGTTATGTAAAAACTACAGGAGTCAGCTTTGGGGTCACAACCTACAATCAACACACGCTGACCCATTTCTGCCATGGCGGCAATGGTATTTTGAGAAGTTGTGGATTTACCGATACCGCCTTTTCCGTAGAATGCTATCTGTCTAATTTTTTCGTCGGACATGATGAGTTTTCTCCTGCAATTGATTGATTGGTTGGTTTGTGGTGGGTCTGTTTGGTTGATGAGATGTCACACTGATTCCGTTACAGCCGTGACCTGTTGTAGAACGTCACCGGAGGCGATCGCCCTACCGCTAGTACTATTGAAATTATCATCTATTTCTCGCTTTTTTTCTAAATTTCTTCAGATTTCTTTGCTTGACACTTACAACCTAATGTGCATTCGCCTGAAACACCAAGTAGGACTTGACGAAACTATTCGTCAAAAATCAATGCATTCGACATTACTTGTTCAAAATAGTGCCCTGCAACTTAGAGACGCGATCGACAGCAGCGTTTGCGTCGTCTGCTGAAGCTCCACACGCAGCGAGTGAATCACGAAGATGCTTGACAATAGCATCAAAATGCTGAGGCTGTAGATTCATTCCGGTGTGGGTCTTTTCCATTGCACGACCGTTATAGACCTTCGGACCATCGAAGAGTTGAGTAAAGAAAGCAACTTGTTGAGCGTGTTGCTTAGCCATGTCAGTTTTAGCGAAAAAGGGACTGAGGGAGCCGTCAGCCATAACACGCTTGTAAAATTCACCGACTACCTTGTCAACACCTTGTTGTCCACCGAGTTTGTCGAATAATGCGCTCATGTTCTTGTCCTTTGAAGCGAGTTGGATAACGAAATTCGCACTTTTCTGCTTTTGGAATAAACATTTGCATTGATTCCTACTTGATGTTTCAGGCGAATGCATATCACGCCTTCTAAATCAATCAGTCAACGGCTTCTACGACAAGGTCTTGACTCACGCGATCGCGTAACCTAGCTTCAATAGCAATCTTTAGAGTTGCTGTACTGCTAGAACACGAACCGCAAGCGCCCTGAAGAACAACTTTGACACAATTGCCTTCAACATCATATAGTTCCACATCGCCCCCGTCTGCAATCAGAACAGGTCGGACTTCTTCATCAAGAACTTTTTGAATCAGTGCAATTTTCTGCACAGAGGTCAGCGGTTTTTGAGATAGCTGACTTACGGTACTCTTTTGCTGCAAAGTACTGACAGGAGTGACAGATTCTCTTCGCACAGATTCAATTATATCATCAATCTTTGCTAAACAAGATCCGCATCCGCCACCCGCTTTTACATAATTTGTAACTTCCTCAGCGGTCTTAAGATTATTGTCAACAATAACTCGCCGAATTTTTGTATCGCTGATACCAAAACAAGTACAAATTAATGCGCCTTCATCATCATCGTCATGAATATCAAGAGGAATACCTCTATAATTATAGATAGCGGCTTCTAGTGCCTCTTGTCCCATAACCGAGCAATGCATTTTTGCTTCCGGTAATCCGCCAAGGTAATTAGCAATATCTTGATTAGAAACCATGAGTGCTTCGTCTAAGGTTTTACCCTTAATTAGGTCAATCAGGGCTTCAGAGGATGCGATCGCACTTGTACAACCAAAAGTTTGATAGCGAGCATCGAGGATTTTTTGAGTTGTTTCCTCAACTTTCAAGTGCAATCTTAGAGCATCTCCGCAAGCAATACTACCTACTTGACCAATAGCAAGTTTTATTCCTGGTTCCCCTGTTTCTTCCAATACCCCTTGATTTTTGGGATTGTAGAACAAATCTAATACTTTATCTGTGTAGTCCCACATAGCTTTTGTCCTTATGTTGTGAGCTATCAGCTTTCAGCTATCAGCTTTCAGGTTCTAAACACTATCGGTGTCTAATTAGCTTTCCCTATGAGTCTATAAAACATTCGTAAAATATATCAAAGCTAATTGCTGATTGTTAATAGCTAATAGCTAATTGCTGAAAGCTGATTGCTAATTGCTGATTGCTAAATATTTACCATTTCTATCTAATACCAACGGCTAATGACTGTTTTTGAAGCCAATCTGCGTCGTCACTCTTGAAAGGTGATAAAGCTCGCAGACGTTCTACAATCTCAGGCATTACCGCTAGAACTGTATCAATTTCAGCTTCTGTGGTGTAACGGCACAGACTAAAGCGGATGGAACCATGTAAAATTGTATAAGGTAAACCCATTGACCGCAAAACGTGGGAAGGTTCCAAAGAGCCAGAACTACAAGCAGAACCGGATGAGGCACAAATACCGTGTTTATTTAGAGAAAGCAGAATCGCTTCACCTTCAATAAACTTGAAACCTATATTGGTGGTATTAGGCAATCTCTGTGTTACATCACCATTCACTTCGCAATCTGGAATAGTAGCGATAATAGTTTGTTCGAGGCGATCGCGCAACCGCTTTTCTCTGGTGGTTGCCTCTTCTAGATGCTTTAATTCTAATTCAGCTGCCTTGCCTAATGCAACTACTCCTGAAACATTTTCTGTTCCCCCCCGCCGTCCGCGTTGCTGTCCTCCTCCAATGAGCATGGGACGAAAGCGTACTCCACGGCGTACATACAAAGCCCCAATACCTTTAGGTGCATGAATCTTATGACCGGACATGGTCAACATATCAATGGTGCTGGTCTTCATGTTCAAAGGAATTTTCCCTACAGCCTGCACTGCATCTACATGGAACAAAGCCCCATGTTCTTTTACACGCAACCCAATTTGTTCAATAGGGAAAACCACACCAGTTTCGTTATTCGCATACATAATCGTCACCAGGGCGGTATTACCCGTGAGAGCAGCTTCCAGTTCATTTAAATCCAACTGTCCCTGACGATTCACCGACAAATAGGTTACCGAATAACCCTGGGTTTCCAACTGCTTACAAACATTTAGCACTGCGGGGTGTTCGACTTGCGTGGTGATGATATGTCGCTTTTCAGGTTGCGCCAACAATGCAGCACGGATAGCAGCATTATCACCCTCAGTACCCCCACTGGTAAAGATAATTTCAGACTCATCAGCACCTAAGAGGGTAGCAACTTCTTCTCGTGCTTGTCGCACCGCCTTGCCAACCTGCCCACCAAAAGTGTGCATACTAGAGGGGTTACCGTAAAAATCCGTCAAGTAAGGCAACATCGCCTCTACAACTTCTGGATCTACCTTGGTAGTGGCATTATTATCGAGATAAATGCAGTCTTTTCGCATAGTTGATAGTTGATAGTTGATGGTTGATAGTTGATAGTTGATAGTTGTTAGTTGTTAGTTGCTTGTCCACTAATCACTAACAACTAACCACTAACCACTAACCAGTAACATTCTTTTGTAATTGTTCGGAAAACTTCTGAGAATAATAGTCAAACCAGTTTTCCCAATAATTTTGTTTTTTTGTTAACTTTGCTACAAGCTTATTATAAGTAGCAAACCAGCAATCCCAGTAATCACGAGGTTCTTTTACGCAACCATCACAAGTTGGACAACCCGCTACACATTGAGGGACGGTATAGGCAGTACCAACACAGTTGGTGCAGAGATTAGGGTCAATCCAGTGTTGACCGTCTATAATCTTAACCGCATCAACAGGACACGCAGAGATGCACAGTTCGCAGGAAATGCACTTACTGGTTATTTTATAGGTCATGACTTCTCCCCTTTACTAGTTGAGGAATTATGAATTATGAATTATGAATGCTGAAAAGAACGCATATAAAACTAGTATTTGATTTTTGAAAAACCTTGCGGAGCAAAGAATTTATCCTACAAAGGTTTAGTTTTCAGTATACGTAGCAAAAATCAAGTACAATTCCCATATGCTCTGTTTCATAATTCATAATTCATAATTCATAATTGATTGTAAAATTCTAAAGCAACCGTCTCAATAGCGTCGTAAGCTTCAACAGGTTGTATTCCTAGTGCTTGCAGTTTTTGTTTCGGACCGTCGCCAACTTTGGCAACCAACACAGCTTTGCAATCAGCGATAGTCTGAATGATATTCTCTAGAGTCGCTTTCTCGCCGTATCCACCTTGACAATAGTGGTCAACCTTACGATGTCCAACAAATTGAACTGTATTACCATCAACTTCGTAAATCTGGAATTCCTTCGCATGACCGAAGTGCTGGTTAACCACACCACCACCCTTAGTTGCTACAGCAACTAGGATTTTTGGTCTCTCTGGTCTTGAGGTTACACTTAATGTCTCTTGTACCTTTTCTTTGGCTGCTTTCAGTTCTTCCTTGAACTTCTCAATACCCGCATGAACTTCTTGACGTTTTTGTGCGTCATAATCTGGGGTCATTTCCATGAATTTAGCTTTAGTAAATTCTTGGCTGCGGTCTTCACCCAAAAGACCTACTGCATCTGCACGGCATTGGCGGCAATGACGCATCATCTTCATATTACCAGCACAATTATCTTGTAGTGCCTTCAATTCTGTGGGTGTGGGACCGCGCTGACCTGTTAAGCCAAAGTGAGTGCCGTGTTCCGGTGCGGAAATCAACGGCATAATATTGTGTAAGAATGCACCTTTTTCACGAATAACTTTATTAACTTCTATGAGGTGCTCATCATTGATACCCGGAATCATTACCGAGTTCACCTTACACAAGATATCAGCTTCTTTTAGGGCTTGTAAACTTTCCATCTGCTTTTCGTGCAGAATTTTTACCCCTTCAATACCTCTGTAACGCTTGCGCTTGTAGTGAACCCAAGGGTATATCTTAGCCCCAATTTCGGGGTCTACCATATTGATGGTAATGGTAACGTGATCGACATTGAGCTGTTTGATGCGATCGACATATTCAGGAAGCATCAAACCATTAGTTGACAGACAAAGCTTAATATCTGGCGCTTTCTCTGCAACCAACTCAAACGTGCGGAAAGTCTTGTCTGGATTTGCAAGAGGGTCACCGGGACCTGCAATACCCAACACTGTCAGTTGGGGAATTTTACCTGCAATCACTAAAACTTTGTGTGCTGCTTCCTCTGGAGTCAGAAGTTCACTGACCACACCAGGGCGGCTTTCATTAGCACAGTCGTATTTGCGATTGCAGTAGTTGCACTGAATGTTACAAGCAGGAGCAACAGCAACGTGCATCCTTGCATAATGGTGATGGGCATCTTCACTGTAGCAGGGATGATTGGCAATGCGCTGTTTGAGCTTTTCATCTACTTCCACAGTAGCGCTGCTGTCGCTGCTGCATCCGCCGCAACCACTAGATTTAGATTGAGTTAAGGTTGGTTCCGTAATAGATGAGGTAACGAGTCCTGTTGACTGTGTCATTGAATTTCGCAAAGGTCAGTGGACTAATTTAAAGTCAAAAGTCAAAAGTCAAAAGTTAAAAGCAATCCTCTTAACTTTTCAGTTTTAACTTTTAACCAGTTTTGCCTGTAGAAGATGGCATAGCAACAGTTATCAGTTATCAGTTATCAGTTATCATATTAGTAACTGTGTACTGTGTACTGATTCAAGGAATGGAAGCCGCGTCTCGTACAACGCTATAACCCTCATTTCTCGGCTGGTGTGTGTCAAAGCTAGAGACGGGGTCGAATGCGGGTCAATCCGCGACTTCTGTTCACAGGGGCATGGTGCTATCTCATCCCTCCACTCACTCATCGCGCTGTTATTAGCGCTTTAAGTGTTGGCGATACTTGATTTATATCAGTTGCTCAAAATGGGGGCAGCCAGTATGTTCCAGATAGAATTTATTGGATTGATTATGTTTGTACTCAAACCCTGAAACCTTCACACTCAAAGCATGACAGAATTCAAAAAATTTTTTTTCAGGTGGGGGGACTTGAATTTTTCGGTCAGGGGTTGAGTATTTATGGAAAAGGGGACAAGTATTTATGTACTCATCCAAAACTCAATCCCTATCAGAGTTTGAGCTACATTCTAGCTTTTTTAACCTTCTTCAACCTGTACTCAAAGTCCTACTCAATTTTGGCTGAAATACCTGCTGAAGATAGATTTTTTGTTTGAAAATCCGGAGCAGCTTGCGGAGAACTACTCCAGAAAGATGCGAAATTCAATGTTTCTGTATCCAACATATCATTTTTTTTCAAAGGAAAATGCACTTCATATTTTTTTAATCTTGTGCAAACCCCCTTTTTTCCACTTTAACTAAGACTTTTTATCATTAGTGAGGGAGGGAGGGAGTGAGGGAGG
>JAWQFQ010000105.1:0-29878 GCA_035967975.1 Scytonema sp. PMC 1070.18 | reverse complement strand
CTAATTGCTAACTGCTAACTGCTTTTTAACTATTAGCTATTAGCTATTAGCAGTCATCACAAAAATTTTACATTTCATTTAGGACTGCTATATCCTAGTTAGTGTATCTGATTCATGGAAGATTTTCAGGTTTGCGATCGCGACCTTAATGAGGCTACTCTTGGACATTATCTACAAGGTGGAGAAATCGCTGTCGATACGGAAACAATGGGATTGCTTCCGCAACGCGATCGCTTGTGTCTTGTTCAGCTATGCAACGCAGAAGGAGCAGTCACTGCAATCCGTATTGCTAAAGGACAGCTTGAAGCTCCCAATTTAAAAACACTTTTGGAAGCATCAAATGTCCTGAAAGTTTTTCACTTTGCACGTTTTGACCTTGCCGCATTGCGTTACTATTTAGGGATTCGGGTCCACCCCGTGTTTTGTACTAAAATTGCCAGTAAGCTAGCCCGGACCTATACTCAACGTCACGGACTTAAGGACGTAGTACAGGAATTAGAAAATGTGGAATTGGATAAAAGCGCTCAAAGTTCTGATTGGGGAAACGCCGCTAATTTATCCGATGCTCAACTTAGTTATGCCGCTAATGATGTGCGTTACTTACTCAGTATACAGCAGAAACTAACGGATATGCTGAAACGAGAAGAGCGTTTTGAACTAGCTCAAGAATGCTTCTTAAGTCTACCTACTATAGTTTCTTTAGATTTGTTGCAATTTAAAGACTTGTTTGAACACTAACAAAGTAGCTAATAGCTAATGGCTAATGGTTAATGGCTAATAGTTAAGAGTAACTATAGTAAACCTCAGCAGATTTGTGAAAATTATGAGACCCAGAAACCCGGTTTCTTAAAGAAACCGGGTTTCTCTGTTTTCAAGAATAATTGAGGACTGCTATATTAGCCATTAGCTATTAACCGTTAGCTATTAGCAATTAACTATCCCTTTTGTTGCGTTTCTGCGTGATTTTGCATCCGAGCTACAACATTGTAATCATCTGCACCCGCAGGAGTTCTTGATTCGATAATTCCTTCTGTAGGACCGCCAACTGCCTTCCAAGCAGCCAGACCACCTTTAAGTTCGGAGACGTGTTCAAATCCAGCGCTTCTCAGCATTCTTGCAGCTTCAGCAGTTTGTTCGTCGCTGTCTCCATAAACATATATATCACGACTTTTAGCCAAAGTTGGTACCGCACGGTCTACCAATTCTCCAATTGGCATGGGCATTGCACCCATGATGTGACCTTGATTATAGGTATTGCGATCGCGCACATCCAAAATTGTAAAAGCAGGTTCACCCCATTCCAGACGAGACTTTAATCCGTGAACGTCAGATTGTGGGTCAATTGGTGGTTGGTTTGGAACGATATTATCTATTACTTTGCCGATATCGTTAGTCATGAACATTCCTCGCTGACTAGATTGACTGCTTTGCAAAAGCTTTGGGGTGCTAACACAGAAACAAACGCACCTGGAATACGCGTCTACAACAGTCAGTACACCCACATTCCTTTGATCCCCCTACCTCCGACTCTCCCCCAGTGGTGGGAAGAAAAGGACAAATTTTAATATGTGACTAGGGGGAGGAGGCTGCCATATGGTTAAACCATTAGGACTTTTGCAAGAATTTCGTTACTAAGAAGAATTTATCGAATAACCTGGCTTTTATTGCTCTTTCTTGAGAATGAAGATTTTCTATTTCTACCTAACGATAGACTCCTAGTCTAACTATGATTATTGATAAAACTCCGCAAAATTGCGAATCCAGAAACAGGGTATCTCAAAGATATCCTGTTTCTCACTTTGTATAAATGATTTAGCAAAATTATCTCAGGAACTTCCAAGAAATAAACGATCCATCTTGTAGGGCGTCCTTGCCTGCTCCTGGTGGCTAACGGGCGAGACGCCCGTACCACAAGAGATTTTGTATTTGGAAGTTTCTAAAGCCTCAAATCCAACTCATTACCTAGTCATTCCGATAGAGGTAGCAAATACAACCCTACACCCCACACCCCATACCCTATACTTGATAATCTCCAGATTTTCCACCAGTCTTGCTCATAAGATAAATTGCTTCAATTTGAATCGATTTTTCTAGGGCTTTCGCCATATCGTAGAGGGTGAGGGCGGCGACAGAAACAGCGGTGAGGGCTTCCATTTCTACCCCGGTTTCCGCTTTGGTTTTGACTGTGGCTTGAATTTGATAGCCAGGTAGTTGTGGGTCGGGGGTCACCTGCACTTCGACTTTTTGTAGCGGGAGGGGATGACACAGGGGAATCAATGAAGCTGTCTGTTTGGCTGCCATAATCCCGGCTAACCTTGCGGTCCCTAGAACATCACCTTTGGGAGCATCCCCTTTTGCAATAGCTGCGAAGGTTTCTGGTAGCATCCTGACTCTAGCCGCAGCTGTGGCTTGGCGGACGGTGGGTGTTTTATTTGAGACATCCACCATCTGGGCTTGTCCTTGATGATCTAAGTGATTTAAGTCGGTAGAAAAAAATGCAGAATTATCTTGTGTCATTGGGAAAGTGTGTGTTAATATAGATTTCTAGTGAGGGCGTGTAGCTCAGTGGACTAGAGCACGTGGCTACGGACCACGGTGTCAGGGGTTCGAATCCCTTCTCGCCCGTTAACAAGTTATGAGTGAAGAGCAGTGAGTTAGGAAGATGTGTACTCTAACTCTTAGCTCCTCGCTCATATTTGTTTTAAAGCATAGTCATCTAAATCTCGACCAAGAGAAAAACGTAGAGAACTGCGTAGGTCTTTATTTGATTGAGTCAGAAAAATAAAAATGGCTAAAAGGGTGAGAAGGGCGGATAAACCAAACAAAGTACGATAACCAACTTCCTGAGCAGCAAAACCGATAACAGGACCGGCGATCGCAATCCCAATATCCAATCCCATCAGACATATAGCAAAGATTTTGCCTCTTTCGTGTGGTTGGGCGCGGTCTGCCATTAGAGATGTTATCATGGGGATCAACGTCCCAGAAGCAGCTCCTTCAACAACCGCTGCCAACAAGAACAGTGTTGTATCTCTTGCCATCCACAAGAGTACCATTGATATGGTGTAAAACACTAAGCTGAGGGTAATGAACAAACCACGACCGAGTCGATCGCTCGCCCTACCTGTGAATATCCGCATACTAAAACTAGAAGCGGCGGCTGCAGTGTAAAACAAACCAGGATTTAACTCTATCCCTGTTTCTCTAATATATAACGGCACAAAGGTGTGTAAAGCTCCAAAAACCAAACCAACCAGCAACATAATGATAGATGGAGTTCTTACCCTCGGACTGATCAAGATACGCCAAAATTGAGGATTCCCTTGATTCGTTTTTGGTAATTTTGTCACTGGTGGATTCACAATAGGTATTGTACCCAACAGCGCCACAAAAGCTAACTCAGCACTAATCAGAAATAAAACCTCATTTCCAACCTCAGCTTGTAAAAATCCACCTAAAGCAGGTCCGAGAGCAACACCAATCGGATTGACCAAACTCATGTAGCCAATGATTTCACCCCGCTTATCTACTGGAGCTATGTCAACAACCAAGGTGTTGAAGCCAGTAGCAAAAGCGGCAATACTAATGCCATGAAAAGCACGCACCACCATCAATAGAGGAATAGATTTAAAGAATAAATAGCCAAGGGGTGCGATCGCAGTCGCGATTATACCGATGAGCAAAACAATCTTACGACCCCGTTCATCCGCTAACCTTCCTAACCTAGGACGAAAAAGCAACAATCCAATGGCAAAACTGCCCATAACAATCCCAATTTGCTGCTTGTTAGCACCTACAGATTCAAGGTAAATCGGTAGTGTTGGTAGTAACGAAGCCAAGCTAGCCCAAAACAATAAACCTGCTGCAAACAGCACTAGCAGGTTGTAGCGCAAATGGGAGTCAAATGTGCGAAGTATTGTCACGGTAGACGCTAGTTTTGTAGAAATGTATTCAATCTGCCACAGCAAATATTGAGTGATATTGCTGCTTAACAATTGTAACTTGCTTACCCAGAATGGCACACCGCACGTAAGCGTTCAGCCATCAGCTATTAGCCGTCAGCTTTTATCCTCATCAAAAACGCCTAGAGAACGCCCAAAAATATGTTTCCAAGCTGACTGCTGACGGCTAAAGTGCTGAACGCTTACACACCGCACACTCCTATTGTCTCTGTGTGCGGTTGAAAAAGTGCCACAATCACTGATGACATTTTTACAAAGATGGGTAAACATTGCTTTTATCAACATTTTTATTAAGCTTCTGTAAAGAACGGGTGCTCTGCATAAAGCTTCTACACCTAGATTAAAAAAAGTAGCAGAGGTTCTTTTGAATATCACTAAAGGGAATTTTTTTGTAAGCATCAGTTGTATGAGCTGGCAATAGGCAATAGGCAATGGAAAAATCAGGTCTTTCGAGTGATATCTACCTTCGTAAAAATCCACTAGAGCGCCGGTACAGTATTCACTCGTGGGACTAAAAAACCCGGTTTCTAGCGTCAAAAAGACTAATTTTCCGTTGAGCCAACACAGAAGTTACCGGGTTTTTGGCATTACTGTACCGATGCTCTAGAAGTCCTATAGATACTCCAGTAGCCGCTTAGGACATTAAAAAACACAGATGTTCTTCAAAGCTGATAGCTGATAGCAGATAGCTATTAGCTAAATGCTAAGAAATGTAAAAATTGTGTAATTAATTGCTTAAAGTTCCTTGAGCCGATACTAGATGTATATATCAGTCAAGGAGACTCAATCATTTACAAACACAATTTCAAACATCTAGCATCACTTAACACCCTAGTACAACAAGGAAAAAGTTATGCATTTAAAGGTAAAACGTGTGAACGCTTACTATTTCAGCTTTTTACCTCCTTTAGATTGTAGCTTTAGTACCACAGTCTTGTACTAGAAACTCCAGTTTTGATAGGTAAAAAAGATGTCTAAACAAGAATTTACACCACAATCTCAAGATTTCAGTCAGTTAGTTATGGAGCCAAATAAGAGAAAAACTTTGTTGATAGATAATAATGTAACCAGGACTGAAGACCCAAGAGATAAAGATTTCAGTGGTGTTAACAAAAGTGGGACAAATCTCCGTGGTATAAATCTAAGCCATGCAAATTTAAAGGAAGCTTACTTCAACGGTGCCGACTTGAGCCATGCGAACTTTAGCACTGCTCAGTTGCAATACACAGACCTACGTGGGGCAGATCTAAATCATGCTAACTTAAAAGGTTCTAAATTATTGGCTATTATACTCAATTACGCTGACTTAAGCTATACGAATTTTAGTGACGCTGAACTCATTCAAATAAACCTCAGTTGTGCTGATTTAAGTCACGCAGATTTTAGCAATGCTCATCTGACTTACAGTAGCCTGTTCAATGCTAACTTGAAGGACGCTAACCTCAGTCATACCAATTTGAATCATAGTAATCTCAGCTGTGCTGACTTAAGCAATGCTAACCTCAGTAATGCTGACTTAAGTAGTGCTAATTTCAGCTATTCCAATCTCAGTGGTGTTAATTTTAAGAATGCGATCGTTGAGAATGCTCTATTTAAAGCTAATACTGGACTTGAGGAAGACGTAAAGTTAGAGCTCCAAAGACAGGGAGCAGTTTTTGATTCGTTCTGAGTATCAAGCTATGGCAAAACTTGTTACTTAATGTGGCGCTATCAGAAACCCGGTTTCTCAAAGAAACCGGGTTTTTAAGTTCTTGCTTAAAGAATTTCAAATAAAAAGCCTTCTAGTATGTATTGCACACAATTGAAAACCACTATATTCACTCACGACTTCACTGCGTAAACATCTTGACCATAACCAAGGGCGAAGCGCAGGGAATTGCGAAAGCCTTTACTGGACTTAGTGAGGAAGATAAAAAGTGCTATTAGGGTTAGCAAGGTATTGAAGCCAAACATATGACGGTAACCGCTTTGTTCAGCAAGGTAACCGCAAATCGGACCTGCTGCTGTCAACCCAATATCCCATCCAAAGATACATAGAGCAAAAATTCGTCCTCTCTCGTGTGGTGATGAGCGGTCTGCCATCATGGAAGCAAGTATGGTAAAGAGGATACTACCACCTGCGCCTTCAAAGCTTGATGCAATTAAGAACATCTGAGCATTGTGAGCCATCCACAAAAAAAGCATTGCTAAAAAGTAACAAATCAGGCTCAGGGTGATAAATAAACCACGACCCATGCGATCGCTTGCTTTCCCAATGAACAACCGCACGCTAAAACTAGAGAATGCAGCTGCTGTATAAAACAATCCAATATTCAAATCCACTCTTGTTGTTTTGATATACAAAGGTACAAAAGTGTTTAATGTACCAACAGCCAATCCAACTAACAACAAAATTTCAGCCGGGACTCTAACCCTTGGACTGAGTAATGTTTGCCAAAATTTGCTGGCTTGAGTCTGTCGTTGTTGTTCGAGTTTTAAGTCAGTGATTTGCATGGCGCATAGGAGTGAGATTAAACTCAATCCCGCTGACAAAAGAAATAAATATGTGTGATTAGAGGTGGCTTGTATATAACCACCTAAAGCAGGACCAAGAGCAACACCAATAGAATGTACTAAGTTCATGTAGCCAATGATTTCACCCCGTTTGTGAGCAGGAGCAATGTCCACAACCAAGGCGTTAAAACCGGGGACAAAAGCAGCAACACTGACACCATGAAAAATACGCAGCACCATCAATAGGGGTATGGACTGGATAACCAAATAGCCTAGAGGTGCGATCGCGCCTACTAGAGTTCCGATGAGAAGCACTATCTTACGACCTCGCTTATCCGCCATTTGCCCAAATTGGGTGCGAAACAACAATAAACCAAAAGCAAAACAGCCCATGACAATACCAATTTGTTGGTTTGTCGCACCATGATGCGCTAGATAGAGAGGGAGGGCTGGTAATAAACAAGCGAAACTAGACCAGAATAATAAACCTGTTGCAAATAAAACCAGCAGGTTACGATTTTCAAGAGCAAAATTGTATAAAAATCTCAAGGTAGATGCGGGTTTTTACTAAACTTTAGTTTCCACTAAGCCATATATTTTTTGGCAATAAATAAAGCCCACCAAAGCAGGTATAAATTCCCATTTCACCTGTTTTAGTTGGCTTACAGCCTGTCTTAGCTGGAATCTGTTCTAGCCCAATTTTTTTCTGACGGCGATATTTTGTATGCTTATTTTTACATTACTTTACATTTTTTGTTACCACTTCGCGGACGCGATAGATGGGTCGTCCCTGAGACTCATGATATGTACGCATGAGCAACTCCGCTAGCAGACCAAAGCAGAACAACTGTACTCCTGTCACAAGCAGCAGAACCGCCAAAATCAGCAAAGGACGATTACCAATATCTTCTTGAAATGCAAATTTGATAAAAGTCAGATAAATTCCAATCGCCCCGCCAGAAAGTATTGAGGTTAAGCCCAATAACCCAAAAACGTGCATCGGACGTGTTAGGAACTTTTTCATAAACGCAATAGTTAATAAATCCATCAGCACCCGAAAGGTTCGTGATAAACCATATTTACTACGACCAAAGCGACGTGCATGGTGGCGTACGGGCATTTCTGTAATTCTCGCGCCTTCAATATAAGCTAAAGCGGGAAGAAAACGGTGTAGCTCCCCGTAAAGGTTCATATCTGCTACCAATTCGGCACGATAAGCTTTTAAAGAACAACCATAGTCTTGGATATTAACACTCGTGATGCGACGAATCAGCCAATTGGCAATTTTGGAAGGAAGTAAGCGTGTGAGGGCTGCGTCTTGCCGTTTTTTCCGCCAACCACTCACCAAATCGTAGCCTTCCTCTAGCTTTGCTAGCAGCAAGGGAATGTCCGCAGGGTCATTCTGAAGGTCTGCATCCAATGTTACAATTGCTTTGCCCAACGCATAATTAAACCCTGCTGACATTGCGGCTGTTTGACCGTAGTTTCTACGTAAAATCAATGTTTTCAAATCACTTCTTATCTGCGCTTGTTCTTTGAGTAACTGTGTTGAACCATCCGTAGAACCATCATCTACGCAGATAATTTCGTAACTTAATTCAGTAGCGGTCATAGTAGATGCGATCGCCTCTAACAAATGAGGTAAACTTTCGACTTCATCATGTACTGGCACCACAATCGAAACATCTGGGATCATGGGAGATACCCCCTGATCTTGCCCAGCCAAACCGTTAGAAATCAATCCACTCCTCATATACCCTTATATCCTCACCGTGTATTGGGTTCGTAACTCTTCACAACTCTTCCAGCGCCGCGCAGTTGTTGGTAGTATGACCGACTAACCTCATCACCTTGTTCCGAAAGACGGTCAATCCCAATTCCATTGCGCCCTTGCTCTTTTCCAGAACTGTGAATGTAACAACTATCTCCCAAATACAGTCCCACATGAGTTGCTTTTTGGGAAGTTCCGAAGAATACAAGGTCACCAACTTGTAATTCTTCTAAAGAAATGGGTTGGGTAAAAGCTTCCTGTTGATATGCATCTCTGGGTATGCGAATCCCGACGGAAGCAAACGCTGCTTGCATCAATCCCGAACAGTCGTAATTTGGTCCTACCGTACCCCCCCAAAGGTAAAAGTTTGATTTCTGCATAGCTTTTTGGGTAAACGCAATAACTTCCGGAAGTAGGTTTTTAATCTCAGGTTCGGAAAATGATTTAGCCTTATAAGGGATAGTACATAATTGTAGCCAACTTAAATCTGATAGCGAAAGCCATCCTGGATAGTCATCCTCGCACAAACACACTTCTAGGGACTTGTTATGCACAATCTCTACATCCGGACTTACCCATATATGTCGCCCAGTCGCAGCTTGTGTTGACAATCGCTCATGCGTGGGAGAATCATATATGTTCAGGTCAGCTAGGCATTGATACTCACCTGATGGAAAATTTTGAATTTCAGTTTTTAAATTAGAGGACATTCTTGAATAACAATGAGTTTCTTCAACAAAGACGAACAATTGGAAAACTTGGGTTCAGGAATTTTGGAAGCAACTTGGGCTGCATTTCCAACTTTAGCCCGCAACCAAATTGCTTTGACTTGGATTGTTTACGATCCTCCCATACTAGTAAACACTGGTGGTGCTTTGACTCCAAACGCATTTTGGAGTCATCCAGTTCGCGGATTTACTTACCGTGGTGTCGAACGCATTTACCCTGCGAGTGTTGTCAAGCTGTTTTACTTGGTGGCGGTGAATGAATGGCTGGAAAAAGGCATGATTTCTACTTCCAATGAGCTGGAAAGAGCTATACGTGATATGATTATAGACTCTAGTAACGATGCTTCCAGTTTAGTGGTTGACATTCTTAGTGGAACGACTTCCGGTCCGGAATTACCCCCAGGACCATTTGAGACGTGGAAGTATCAGCGCAACATTGTTAACCGTTATTTCCAGTCTTTGGGCTGGTCGGAAATGGAAACGATTAACGTTTGCCAAAAAACTTGGTGCGATGGTCCTTATGGACGCGAACGGGCTTTTGTGGGCGAGTTACTGGAAAACCGCAATATGCTGACAACAAATGCTACTGCTAAATTGATACACAGTATTATCGGTGGTGTTGCGGTTTCTAGTGGGCGATCGCAAGTGATGATGAATTTGCTCAAACGAAGCCTCAACCCCGAAGATTTACCAAAAGATGTTGAAGAAGACCAAGTGACAGGTTTTTTGGGAGGTGGTCTTCCCCAAGGGACACAAATTTGGTCAAAAGCAGGTTGGACAAGCCAAGTTCGCCATGATGCAGCGTATATAGAAGTACTCGATAAACGCCCCTATTTATTAGTTGTTTTTACTGAGGGTAAAGCAAACGCTAAAAATCGGGACATTTTACCTTTTATTTCTCGCCAAGTGGTGGCTGTGCTGTAGGGTTTAGGGTGTAGGGTGTGGGGTGTGGGGTGTGGGGAATGTTACTAGTTCAGGTGTGGTGCATGCGCTAAAGCGCAACTACTAACCTTATTCACTACGTTTTTTAAAAACGTATCGTGACGCCCACAAAGTGAATAGAGGGAGAAAAATCACGTGAATGAGTAAGACTGCTGTTGCTACTCCAAGGACTTTCCATTGAATTCCTAATAAAAGTGCAGCAGCAAACATTGTGGTAAAAAATACGTTCCATCGCAAATCAAGGTGTGGTTTACCGATCGCAACGAGTAGTTGCGAGGCTGCATCTGCAAATGGTCTGGGAATGGCGGATAGACAGATAAGTACTACAATTGGTATAGCAGGTATCCATTTTTGTCCAAAAATAATTGGTATATAGAATGGAGCCAAGCTAGATTGTAATAATACAAAGGGAATAATAATAAAGCTAATAACTTTTAAGCTTTTCAAATAGCTTTTTCTAAATTCGCCCCAATCTGTTCGTGATGCACATAAATGTGGCAGAATTGCTGATTCAATAGCACTAATAATACTTAAACTAATTCCCAGACCAGCATTGAATCCAAAGAAATAGATTCCTAATTCTTCAACTCCTAAAAATCCTAAAATTATCCAGTAATCTAAGTTATTTCTTAAAGTTTTCAGTAAGCTAACTGCTAATATATTCCTTCCGAAATTCCAAATTTCTTTCCAATACTTAGTTGTAAATCCGGTGCTAAGTCGCCAGGAATGTTGACGGCGATATATGAGAACTTCTAATGGAGCAACTAAAACTGCTGGTAAGGCAAATGCCCATACACCCATTCCCATGACGGCAAGTATTGCTGAGAGAATAGTAGAAATTGAGAATTGAAGACTGTCAGCGATCGCTATAACTTTAAAACGATTTTCTCTTTGAAGAAGAAGCTTTTGAAGACTGGATAAGGGCCAAATTAAATAAGAGATTCCCGCTACACAAATGGGTAGAATAACGTCTTGAGTATTTTGAATCCAAGAAATAGGAAAAGCAGCAATACACTGAAGAATAAATAATCCAGAAAATACAAACCAGTTCAACCAATAAGCAGAATTAGACAAATCCTTCAGTTCGCTTTCTTCAGCTTGAATGAGCTTTGCACCAATACCTATGTTGGAAAAGGTAATAGCGAACTCGCGAACTGTTAAAACTATTGCGCCCAAACCGTAGTCGTAGGGCGTTAAAAACCGCGCTATGATGACTACAAGTCCCAAACGCAAGACTCTGTAAGCTATCTGCGCCATTCCTAACCAGCCAAGATTGCGAACGAACTGGTTGGAAAGTTTTGCGTTGATAGTCCTGATAACCGGGTTAATGATATTCACCTTTTTTTAATAATTTACAGTTGACAATTGACGCATATGTTCCACTACAAGTGGTTCCCCATACCAATTCTCTTTCCCCACACCCCACACCCTATTTTTACTTTTCAAGAGTATTGGCAATCATACCTAAAACTGGGATGCGAGCAGCTTTTAATTCATCCAATGCTTGCTGGACGGAAGTACGGTTTGTTTTTCCCAGTCCGGTGACAAATAAAACTCCGTTTGTACGGCTAGCCAAAAGATTTGTATCTAGGAGTCCCATAACGGGGGGTGCATCGTAGATGATTAAATCAAATTTGGTTTGCGATCGCTCGATAAAGGTATCCAATTTTTGAGACGAGAATAGCTTTGTGGGATTTTGCGGTTTTTGACCTGCTACGATCGCAAAGAGGTTTTCTGTTTTCGGTGCTTGTCCGAGGACATCGTCCATATCCAGACCTTGAGACAGAACTTCACTCAGTCCTTTAGTGTTGACTAATCCCAATATTGTGTGAACTTTGGGATGGCGTAAATCTGCGTCTACCAGTAGAACCCGCAATCCAGATTCAGCGGCTACTTTCGCAATATTAGCCGCTACTGTGGATTTACCGTCTCCTGATGTAGCTGATGTAACAACTAATGAACGCATACAAGTCTCAGATTTGAGAGCATGAACTCTGTTATACAGAGAGTAAAAAGCTTGAGAATAGCAAGAAATATTATTTTCCTGATACTTTGTGATAACCTTAGGTAAAAATTGCGAACTTTCTTTTTGGGTATAAATTTCCTCCATCTCTACTGTATTTAAGAGTTTGTGTTTTCCATTGAAAGGAATGACACCGAGTAAGGGGAGTTTTGTTTTACGTTTCACCTCTTCCGGGTCATAGAAAACATTTTGCCAATTCTCCAGAACAAAAGCAGCTAAAATACCTAGCATCACACCAGCAAATCCTCCCAAGACGATATCGCGTGGACCTTGAGGTGTCACTGGGATCAACTGACCTTCTTTGTCTCGTGGTAGTATAGGAGGCATAATGAGTTCCCAAGGAATTTCCTGTTGTGCTACGTCTACCCGCAACGCTTCTTGTTTGGTTAAGAGTTGATTGAGGGTATCGGTAGCAGCTTGTAACTCTCTTTGCAAATTACTGTACTGACGTGTTATGGATGGGTGTTCCTTGATTCTTTGATTTAATTCCTGTATTGCTCGATCGTCTGCTTTTAAGCTAGCTTCTAATGATTTAATTTGATTGGCTGCATCTGCGAGTTGTTTGGTGAGATCGCGTCGAACCGTGTTTTGATAAGTTCTGACTTGAGAGGTTAACCTGGGTGTTGATGGGTTATTTCCCAAAGCAATTTTTGCTTCTTGTTCTAGTAGAGGAATCAATTTTCTTCTTTCTTCTCGCAAATTCAGCATCACTGGGTTGTTGTCAGTTAGGCGGGTTGACTCTGAAGCAATTTTTGTGTCAATTTCTCTCAACCGGGTGAGTAACTGCTGGTACTGAGGTGACTCACTTAAAGCAGAAGAAGCGATCGCTTCGGTTTCTAGCATCCCTAATTGTTGTTGTAAGGACAATGAAAGTGACTTAGCCTCAGCTAATTTTCTCTCAGTTTCCACCCGTTGGGCTTTGAGTTGATCGACTCTTGTTAGAAGTTGTTCGCCTTGAAGTTCCGGGTTGAAGAAACTGTATTTTTGCTGAAAGACTTGCATTTGTCCTTGAAGTGTGCTAACCCTCAGCCGCAACTTGGGAATTTGCTGTTCGACAAATCTTATTCCTTGACGTAAGTTGGTTTGCTGCTGTTCTTTACTGTAGCTTTGATAAGCTTGTGCTACCTTATCTAAGATAGCCTTGATTTTTTCCGGGTTTTTATCTCGGTAGCGTACTTCCACAACTCTAGATTCGTCTTTCCCTTGAACAAGACGATTAATATAAAGCGTACCAATTCGCCCTTTGGGTAATTTTCCTACATCATTACCAACGAGGTAATCGTAACCAATATCTGGATATTGGGGTTGAAGTTGATTCACAACTGGGTTAAGAAGCTTAGGACTCTTCAAAACCTCTAACAAAGCCTGATAGTCTAATTCGGTGTTGTTTTGTCTGGTAATTTCGTTAACATCTTGCTTTAGCGTTTCAGAGAGTAAAACCAGTAATTCGCTATCTGATGTTTGTAGAGGTTCAACAAGTAGCTGGAATCTCCCTTCAAAACTTGGAGTGCGAGTTGCTGTCCATACAGCCGCTGTCGTGGTTACAATAACGGTCACACCAGCAATCAACCCCAATTTCCGGCGTAAAATTGCCAAAATTGGACTTAAACTTATATTTTCTTCATCTATTTCTGGTTTTCTCCCAAACCCATGCGTTTCCCTGACGGATCGATTGGAATTTCTCAGTTGCGGGAAGCTATGGTCCTTAGTTGGCATTTGTGGTTCCATTCAAAAAGTTTGAATATACGACTGTGTAGCTCCATCTTCTTAACTGCTCATCTCTGCCAACCTTGGCAAACAAATGGGGCGGCTCTAGGTAGCAATTTTTTCGTCAAAACCTAGAGAAGCGTAGGTAAAATACAAATGATAGAACTGAAAAATAGTAGATTAGTCACCCTTCCTTAAGTGTGAATTGCTTACTTTTGTGAGGGTCAAGTATTTATAGTTCTAGGGTCACATATTAGCAGATTTTTACCTAGTTTAAACCTCTGTCACATAACTTTTTCCAGCGGAAGTTGAACTATCTTTAATAAAATTTTATGTAACTCACTTAAGTATAAAGATTAAATAAAGTTAAAAATAAGTGATTTTAACTAACATTTTAAAAAGTGGTTGCAAGAATCAATATGTTCTAAAAAAAAGTTTCTTCAAAGAAAATCCTGAAATTTCCAATATAAAGCAAGAAACAATATATCACTAGTATACGCTATACTTGCAGATACGTATAAATATATACAAAAAATATCCATGTAATGGTTTTTAGATTTAGGACAATAGGTGTTGACAAACTCTATTTTTTGACTCATAAATTTAAGAGTGCTTTAGTACAGCGATCAGTGAAAGAACATCAGTTATTAAGCTTAGCGTTGGGGTTTAAACCCGCAATAAAAGCTTGACACCCATTATGTTGCAAGAATTAGACATAATAATTTAATTTATTTGTCATTCTTTGAATGAACAGCTAATAACTGGTAGAATCACTTCCAGTCTGGAAACAGGAAACATATTATTTCTCTCGCTGCAATTAAATCTGCAAGTATTGATTGTAAAGTAGAGCTGTCATGCAAGGACTATCAAGGCAAGCAGAAAAGGTATTTGTAGTGCTGACTCTTTTTCTTTCCACAGCTGCCTTGATTCCTCTTTTCATGGAAGACGAGGAGGCTGGTTTTGCGGAAGACCCATATAGTCCCTTATTATTTATGGGATGCTATACGGTAACTTTGCTGATAATTGTGGCAAAGCGGCGCAGTTTTCTACGTGTTGCACGAAAAGACGTTTGGATTTGGTTATTGGTTGGGATAGCTCTAGCATCAGCGCTGTGGACGATCGCACCGGATGTCACCTTACGTCGCGCTATACTCCTGTTGGGAACGACTCTGTTTGGAATTTATCTGTCCATGCGCTATACTCTGCGCGAACAGTTACAGTTATTAGCTTGGGCGCTAGGTATCGCCATTATACTCAGTTTCCTGCTAGCGATCGCATTACCTTCTTATGGTGTAATGTCCTTTCAAGAAGGTGGAATTCATGCGGGTGCTTGGCGAGGTGTTTGGACTCATAAAAATATCACGGGTCGCATCATGGTTCTTAGTACGATGGTATTTTTATGCGTTGCGCTCGCTAACCCCATTCGTAACTACAGATACAGATGGCTCCCTTGGGCTGGTTATATTCTGTCGATTGTTTTGATTATTCTTTGTACATCAAAAACATCTCTGATTGCTTTTGTGACTATCACGGTTATTATTCCTCTCTACAGAACTTGGCGTTATCACTACACTCAACTGATTCCCATATCAATAGCGATTTTACTTATCCTTGGAAGTACAGCTATACTCTTATTCGACAATTTGGATTTTGTCGCTAGTGCTGTTGGAAGAGATTTGACTCTGACAGGACGAACGGATATATGGAATGCAATGCTAGACCTAATTTGGGAACGTCCCCTATTTGGCTACGGATTTAATGCTGTTTGGAGAGATTGGGATAATGAAGCCACCGCCTATCTTTGGCGTATCCTTGAGTGGGAATGTCCTTACGGTCACAATGGCTTGATGGACTTATTGGCGGAATTGGGTATAACTGGACTATCAGCATTTTTGTTGAGCTACATCACAACATTCTTGCGAGGAGTCATGTGGCTGCGTAAAACCAAAAGTGTAGAGGGTCTATGGCCATTGATGTATTTGAGTTTTCTACTGATTTATAACGTTAGTGAAAGTACTCTAGTAGCAAATAATAGTATCTTTTGGATACTGTACGTGTCAACCATTTTCTCAGTAATTATTGAGTATGAACAAGTAAAGTTTTATTACTCAACAAGTCTAGATTTTGACAATGAGGAGTGGGGAGTAGGAGAAGAAAATTAATGAGTAAAAACATATTGAGTTGAGGTGAGAGGATGTTAGTTTCTATATGCGTGGCGACGTGTCAACGTCCGGAAGGGCTGAAACGTTTGCTAGATGGACTCGGACAGTTAACTTTTTGTAAAGTCGCAACCCCAGATATAGAGGTGGTTGTTGTTGATAATGATTCTGCTGGTTCTGCGAAACTAGTTTATGTAAGTTTAGAAAGTTGTTTTAAGTGGTCGCTAAAATACTGCATTGAATCGACTCGCGGGATCTCCTATGCTCGGAATCGGGCGATCGCATCTGTCAATCCATATACAAATTTTGTCGTTTTTATTGATGATGATGAAGTTCCAGAACCGTCTTGGTTGGATGAACTTCTATCCGTACAGCAAAACCATGATGCGGATGTCGTGACAGGACCAGTTTTACCATATTTTATCGAGTCAGATGTCCCTGATTGGGTTTTGAAAGGGAAGTTTTTTGAGCCTCAACGTCACCCTACGGGTCATTTGATGAAAGTTGCGTACACTAATAATACGTTAATCCGCTTTGAGGTTTTGCAGAAATTAGACAAAGTTTTTGATGAGCGTTTTGCTTTGAGTGGTGGAGAAGATGTCAACTTGTTTATGCGCCTTTGTCGTGCGGGATACAAATTGGTATGGGCGGATGAAGCTTTAGTATATGAGTGGATACCTCAAAGTCGTACCCGTCTAAAATGGATTCTCGAACGAGGTTTTCTAGGTTGGAGTAGACACAGCTTTTGCGAACGTGAATTATACCCCTCAATCATGCTTTTGATGATACGTTTTGCTAAGGGAATCGGACTGATTATTCAAGGAATGTGTTTGATATTACCTTCTCTATTTTTGGGACAACATATATGGACTAAAGCTTTGTTAAATGTTTATAGAGGTCTAGGAACTTTAGCTGGTATCGTTGGAGTACGTTACGCAGCTTACAAAGTTATTCAGGGTGTTTAGTAGGTAAGAGAACGGATGGAAAAATTTTTTGAAATCTATCATGAAAATTTTGTACTTAACAACTGTTCTTCCCAGTGAACGAAAAACTGGAGGAGAAATAGCTTCTCAGTGTTTTATTGATGCTTTGAAGCAGGATGGACATAAAGTGTTGGTGGTCGGGTATCAGCGACAAGGTGATGTTTTACTCAATTCTTTGGCGGATGAAATGTCAGTTGGTCAACGTCATATAGAAACGGGTAAATCGAAATTTCGGGCTTGTTTTTGGATGATATTGAGCTTCATCACAAGGCTACCGTATTCATCAGCTAAATATTATTCTCCAGCTTACAAGAATGCGATCGCAAAACTTTTAGCACAGTATAACTATGACATTGTTATCCTAGACCACGCACAACTCGGCTGGTTACTACCATTTATTGACAAGAAGCTACCCATTATTTTCATGGCTCATAATATTGAACAGGAGCTCTACCGAGAACAGTCTGAGAAAACAATTAGTAAATTTTGGCAATATATATACAAGCGAGAATCACGTCTCATACAAGAAATGGAAGAGACTTTGGCTAAAAGGTCTGAATCAGTTTGGACTTTCACAACCCACGATGGCAACTATTTTAGCACTATCAATCCGGATACTCGTGTTTTTCATCTCCCTTCTAGTGCTATTGAATTAGAGAGTCCAACTACACTCAGAAAAAACTGTGATATTGGTATCATAGGAAGTTGGACATGGAAAGCGAATATGTTGGGTTTAAAGTGGTTTTTTCAAACGGTTTACCCCCACTTACCTAAGCATTTATCAATTCAAGTGGCGGGTAAAGGTGCTGAGTGGCTTGAAGGGCGGTATTGTAATGTTAAATATTGCGGTTTTGTTCCTGATGCACAAGAATTTATGTCACAAGCAAAAGTTATTGCTATTCCTTCTGTGAGTGGTGGAGGGGTACAAATCAAGACTTTGAACGCTATTGCTTCGGGCTCTGCTATTGTAGCAACACCTGTAGCAATGCGAGGAATATCAGACTACCCAGCCTCTATCAAAGTGGCTGAAAATCCAAAGGATTTTGCGACTTACTTAATACAAATGCTCTCATTGAGTCACAAACATACTTCTTGTGATCACAAGATGACAGATTTTCAGCAAATAAACCTCCTATGGTCACACAAACGGCGGGAAAATTTTTTAGCAGATGTAAAATATGCAGTTAAAAACTTTTCAAGAAATATGGGGTGTGGGGTGTAGGGGGAAGAAAAAAGGGTTTCTTTCATTCATGACTCTTTGCGATCGCGAATGCGTACTGTAGGGAATCGCTACCTGTGCGCTGCTCTAAAGAAAAACTACGGAAGCGACATAAAGGTACGCGGTTTCCATCCACACGTAAGGGAGTTGTTAAATGAATCTACCACAAAGACTTCTTAAAAAATTGGTTAAGTACATAGCAGTTGGCTTGGTACTGATAATACTTTACGGTATTCTCAACTATAACTCATCACAGTTATTTGCACGCCTTCATAACAATCAGCGCTCTCCTATCACCTCGAACATTGTTACCCCTTTGTACGCTAGGGGTTCTCGGATTGTCGATGCTAGAGGTCGAACCGTTCTTCTACAAGGGATTAACTGGTTCGGGATGGAACTCAAAACCCATGCTCCCAATGGGCTTTGGGTGAGAGATTACAAAGATATGCTGGCTCAAATAAAGAGTTTGGGTTATAATTCAGTCCGCTTGCCTTATTCTGTAGAAGCATTGCGGTCAAAAGATATCAGTGGGATTGATTTTTCCATTGGTGCTAATCAAGATTTTCAAGGAAAGACTCCGTTGGAAGTCATGGACTTAGTGCTTCAGGAAGCAGAACGTCAAGAACTGCTGATTTTACTAGACAGTCATACTCTTAAAGATGATCGTATTCCAGAATTATGGTACGGAGACGGTTACACTGAGAAAGACTGGATAGATACATGGGTTCTGCTCGCCAAACGCTACAAGAATTACAAAAATGTTATTGGCGCAGACCTAAAAAACGAACCTCACGGTCGCGCTAGTTGGGGAACAAATGATCCAGATACAGATTGGCGCTTAGCAGCAGAAAGAGCGGGAAATAAAATTTTGCAGGTCAACCCGAATTGGCTGATTTTAGTCGAGGGGGTTGAGAAAAACGTACCTAAGCAAAAACAGTGGGGTTATGTATGGGGTTCAAATTTAGAAGGAGTCAGTAAATATCCTGTACGTTTAAAGAAAGCGAAAAAACTTGTTTACTCTCCTCATGAGTATGGTAGCTCTGAATACGATTGGTTTAAGGAAAAGTCTTTCCCTCACAACTTATATAAGCGTTGGGAAATAGGATTTCACTATATTGCTACACGTGCGATCGCACCTATTTGGGTAGGTGAATTTGGTGGGTATCACGTAGATGATAAGTCAAAAGAGGGAATTTGGCAACAACGGTTTGTCAATTATCTCAAGCAGAAAAAGTTGCACTTTACTTACTGGTGCTTGAATCCTAACAGTAAGGGTACAGGAGGTATTTTGCTAGATGACTGGCGGAATATTAATGTTCCTAAGCAAGCACTTTTGAGTAAAGCGCTGAAATCAAATCAGGTAAATTATCCGTAATAAAAGCGACTTAATTTCTTTGCATCTTAGCATCTATCCTTCTTGAAAGAAGAACAGGGTGTAGGGGTGTACTCTTAGAGAACCTGTAGGGTATGGTTGTTCGTTCTGATACCTCACACAGCCAGGGGAAATTGTTTTTCCGTCGAATGTATGAACTTTATTCAGGGTGTTCAACCGGACATGATATGAAATCTCATCTGTAGTCCGTAATCTATATTTGCTTTATGTCACAACTGTGTTCCGAAAGTTTATATTATCGCTCCAACGAAAAACCACGTATTTTAGTCTTATCAATGCGAGGTAGTCATTCTGAGGCTTTTCGCTCAGCGGAGTACGAATTTGAAGATAATATATGTTGTTTTGATGACGCTGATATACTTGCTCCTCAGTTAACCTCTGGTTTATTCAACACTATACATAAAAGATTGGTAAATTTTACAGGACAAACTTTAGGTAAGGGTCAACTTTTTACGTCTGGTTGTAGCACCACAATTCTTGATAGGGAATATGACCTTCTATTTTTTATCTGTCAACATTTTTGGGATTTGACTTTCATCAATTCTATCAAAGGTTGGCGCGAAAAGTGCCGCCATGCTGTTTTGTGGATAGATGAAATTTGGGCGAAAGAAGTTGAGGACCCAAAAACAAAGCTGTGTCTTGAACTCGTGAAAGAGTTTGATTGTATCTTTACAACTCAAAGCTCCAGTGTTGATGCGATCGCCCACTTGCTACAGCGTCCTTGTTTTTCTTTACCATATGCTGTTGATACCGTCAAGTTTTGTCCTTATCCCCAACTCCAAAAGCGTTGTATAGATGTTTACAGTATTGGTCGTCGTTCACCGATAGTACATAAAGCATTGCTCAAGAAAGCAGAAGGGGAAAACTTCCTATATATATATGACTCTTTAAAAGGTTTAGAAATGAAACATTATCAAGAGCATCGAACCTTATATAGTCATGTGATTAAGCGAAGTCGTTACTTTATTGCTAATAAAGCTAAGTTTGACACTATAGAGCAAACAGGGGGACAAGAAGAGTTGGGTTCTCGCTTTTTTGAGGGAGCAGCAGCAGGAGCTATTATGGTGGGAACTCCTCCCACTTGTGCTGCTTACACTACATACTTTGATTGGTCTGATGCTGTCGTTGAAATTTCACATGATGCTGCTCATGTCACTGAAATTATAGACGAATTTGATGCTCAACCCGATCGCCTGCAAAAAATCCGCAAAGATAACATTGTCAATTCTCTACTCCGTCATGACTGGGTCTATCGTTGGGAGAATATCTTAGAAAAAATAGGACTGGAAACAACGCCAAAAATACTTGATAGGAAAGCTCACTTAAAAAAGTTAGCTGATGTTGTAAAAGGATGCTTGAAAAGTGATTGGCTGTAATTTCAAGCACTGGTTGATCCCCCTAGAGCGCCGATCCAGTATTGACTCGTTGGGCTAAAAAACCCGGTTTCTCTCGTGGAAAAGACTGATTTTCCGTTGACCATTCGCGAAGAAACCGGGTTTTTAGGATTTCTGTAACGACGCTCTATCCCCCCTTAAAAAGGGGGGAAATCTCTAAAGGTCCCCCTTTTTAAGGGGTATTTAGGGGGATGAGAAGCGTTTTGCTACTAACAAGAAGACTTTTAAAACATCCTCTAAATTGTTAATCGCTGATGGTGAATGGACTGTCTTCCATTCACCATTCACCATTCACCATTCACCATTAACAGTTAGCTAAATTTGAAGATTCTTTTTTTGAGTCTTTGGTGATGTACAAATTCAATTTTTGCTTTAAGATTAAAAACAAAAAGGGAAGATCATCCACCAAATACCTCTTCCATAACCTTTTAGGCTCACAGATGATTCTGTATAACCATTCTAAACCTACCTGACTCATCCACTTTGGAGATCTTTTCACTTTTCCAGCTTCAAAGTCGATAGTTGCTCCTAATGCCATAAATATTTTGATGTTTGGTAACTTATCCTTGTACTTATAAAGCCATTTTTCTTGCTTTGGAGCACCTACTCCTATTACCAAAACAGTAGCACCTGAATTATTGATTGAGTCAATTATATTCTGGCACTCTTGTTCATCTTTCTCAAATCCGAAAGACGGAGAATAAGTAGCAATAACAATGTTTCTCCCTAACTTCTCGTTTATTTTCCTTTGCGCTTGACTCGCTATTCCTTGAGCAGCGCCTAATAGAAAAATTTTGATTTCCTCATTGTATCTATGGTAATTATAGAAGGCTGGTAGAAGGTCAGAACCAGAAATTTTTTCTTGAATTGGCGTTCCCAAGAACTTAGATGCGTAGAGGAGTATTTGACTATCACAGACTTTATAATCGCTAATGCTATAAGCTAGCACAAACTCTGGGTCTTTCTGCAATTTAATCAAATGGTCTACGTTTGGTGTAAATACGACCCCCGCCCGCAAATTCTCTAAAAATTCTGCCTTTGACAAATTGTCAATTTCTAGGTTCAGAATTTTAACTTTATTAATCATATGCTGGTTCTACTGACAACTAACTGTTAGATTACTGATAACTACAAGAGTTCAGAAATACATTATGGGGAAAAGCGGGTGTAAAGAAAACTCAAACCTATAATCGCTTGAGTTAGCTAGCCCTAATCCTCGGATCGGGACTTTACTAACGTTATTGACACCTAATTCAAACTAACATGAGTAAAACTAGACACTTTTACAGTTGATACTATTTAAAAATCAATTCTGTAACACCTGTTTTACACTTCCTTTCAGATTTTTTATTTGTTATCAATTAAAAAAATCAAATTTCTTTAATTTTTCACTTTAATCTGAAAGCCACTGTCAATTGATAAATTATCATGAAACTGTAATGAGAAATAGCCACTTTACAAATTTTTAATAAAAAAAATTATTTTTTCTGTGTAGATAAAGTTTTGATAAATCTAATCCTTATTATCGTATAGCTTTTTCGAGAAATTAACTGCTTATTTTCCCTATATGAAAATTCTGTAAAGACCTAATTAAATGTGTTAAACACTACCGATATCTTTTTTCAAAAAGCATTCTTGAAAAGAAACTGAAAGACTAATGTAATATATATTACTCAGTAAAGCTATAACAGAAAGCAACATAAATCAATACTTGTCGGTTAATACCATTTCACTTTTTTGGTAATATACTTTAAGCAGTTAGCTATCAGCTATCAGCTAAGAGCTAGTGGTAGCAAGTGTTCTTAACTCAACCAAAAGCTCAGTTTGTGACCACGCCAAGTATACAAATACGTCGGGAAGGGCGAACGACCGTACTCTGTACCGAACGAGAGTGCGTGTGGTGACAGGAGAAAGGCTCCGCCAACGCCCATGCAGCAATAACATATGTATCAGGATTTTCGTGAAATGGGATAAGGGTAGTTGAGTTGCTAAAAACCCTCAGAAACCCGGTTTCTTAAAGAAACCGGGTTTATAATTTTCGCTATCCTTTGCAGTATTGCAATGTAAATCGTCAATGAAAAATGTCTTTGTTGAAGAATAGAGATAAGCTGAACTTTGTCATCTATCAATATAAGGATATTGCAAATTTTTTCTTAGCACATCCGAATTGGGATGCCGGAATCAATTTTTTAATGTTAAATGTTGGTTATTGCCTGAACTTGACGAAAAAATACAGAAACCGTTATCAAAGAGGCAATATTCTTTGTAGGAGTGAACGTGAAGACTATTTTGTTACATAGGAATACTTTTCGATGGCTCGGATTATCAGCGATCGCGGTTCTTGGTAGCAGCATACCTGCTGTTGCTCAGACAACCGATATCACAACCACCCAACAATTCATTACCTCTGTTGGGGATGAAAACTCTGTGAGTCAACCAAGTGTTGAAGTTGAGACTTTTTATCCCGATGCTTTTACTCCAACTGCTGTAGAAACTTCTGTGACACAAGAGAATTTAGCCTCTGTTCCAGAGTTCAGTCAATCACAGCAGTTGACAACGAATATCCAACAAGAAACGACTTCTAAGGTGGTCACACCTGTTCCTGGGACAACCCTAACTTCATCTACAGAGCTCGTTGCTTCCCAAGATACAAAAACCGAAGTTCAACAATCTGCTTCTTCCGTAGCGCAAGCAGATATTAGTCCGGTCGTTCCAGGTCGAAGAACCCGTGGAGGTTCAAGCTATATTGGAGTAGCAGGAAACATTGGTTTGGGTGGCGACTCAGCTCTTGGAGATGGGAACTTTGCAATTATCAGCAAAATAGGATTGACTCGTACTTTTTCTGCACGTCCATCAGTCGTACTTGGAGACAATCCTGTCATTCTTGTTCCCTTAACATACGACTTTACATTTAGACAAGTCGATCCATTTTCTGAACCGTTACCTATTGCGCCCTATGCTGGACTTGGAGCGGCTATTGAAACTGGCGATAACTCTGAAGTTGGTTTCCTCCTAACTGGTGGTATTGATTTACCTATTGCTCCTCAATTTACAGCAACAGCTGCCGTCAACGCAGCATTTCTCAATCAAACTGATGTTGGTTTGTTGATTGGAGTTGGTTACAACTTCAGTGGTTTGTTTGGTTTGTAAGAGTGGATAGTGGTTAGTAGTTAGTTGTTAGTTGAATTTTTCTACTAACCACTAACTACTAACTACTAACAATTCTCCTTCCTATTGTGGACTAATTGTATCAATCGTTTTGAGTTTACCGTCGTCTTGAACAGTCCAGACATCGTAGACACCGACTACATCGCCGTTTTCATCAACATCTACGTTACCACTTGCTCCTTGGTAGTTGATATCTTGTCCCTCTTTGAGTAACTTCAGCCCTTCACAGACATCACTCACTTCTACTCCTGGAGCATTGGATACTTCACGGATTTTGCTAGCTATACCAGTACCTGTGTTTTCCTTTGCGGCTTGTGCTGCTAATGTCAACAAAGCAGCGGCATCCCAACCTTGAGGAGCAAATTCTCCTGGTGTACTATTCCTTTTAGATTGCCAAAGTTTTCTCAGGTCATCTAAGGCTTTACCGTTAGAACCAGGTACTGTACCGATGACTCCAGCAACAATGTATTTACCATCGCTTGTTTTACCAACTTGTGCGGGGAAAGCATCCGATTTCATTCCATCGGTCAGCATCACCTGTACCCCCTGAAGCACACTTTGTTGGTAGGCTGATTTTAATAGCAAACTACCTGTTTCCACGTAAAAGACGCCAAGGACTGCATCTGGTTTACCAGCAAAAGCAGCTGCGGCTTCGGTTTCAAAGGTGGTTGCTTTGGGGTCATAGCGGACAGGGTTGTTTTTATTAACAATGGTTCCTCCCAATTTTTCAAAAGCTTGTACAAATGCTTTTTCAAAACCGACTCCATAATCGTTGTTAATAACAATGGTGGAAACTCTTTTGTAACCTCTTTTTTGAGCAAGTGCAGCTAAAGCTGGTCCTTGGTAGCTATCAGGTGGAACGGTACGTGCCCAGAAACCTTTATACTCACCTTTTTTTGCCTGTTCGGTAAAGACTGGGCTTGTGCTACCAGGTGAAATCAGCATAACATTGTTTTGGGCGGCAATGGAGACAGCGGCTGTAGAAACGCTACTGGCAAAGGAGCCAACGACACCTGCTACCTTATCTACAGTTGCTAGTTTTGTCATCCCAGCCGCACCTGCTTTCGGGTCAGTTTGGTCGTCTACTTCTACTAAGGTTACAGGTTCGCCGTTAACACCTCCGCAAGCGTTGACAGTTTCAACGAGTAAGGGAACGGAGGGTATAATCTGTTGACCAATGGAAGCTAAGTCACCAGTTGCTGGTAGTAGGGAACCAATTTTCAGTCCTTTACCACTGCTAGCTGTTGTATTGTTACCTGTTGAAGTATTTGTAGGGGCTGTGGTGTCACAAGCTGCTGTTATAAAACCAACTGCTACGCTAGCCAAAGCCAAGGCAAAGGCTGTACTAATTTTTTTCATAGAATAGAAAATTATTTTTTAGTGGCTTCAAAAGTTAAATGATAACATCCTCCCATGGGATGACGACAAAAGAATCTAGTTAGGAGAGGCAATAATAGGCAATAGGGAATAGGCAATAATAGGCAATAGTACTCTCCTACAGCGATTTAAGTTATTAGGAAAAATAGATAATAGGCAATAGGGAATAGGCAATAGGCAATAGTACTCTCCTACAGCGATTTAAGTTATTAGGAAAAATAGGTAAAAGGGACTGGGGATTGGGGATTAGGGATTGGGGTAGTGGTCTAATAACGAAAAATTATGGTGGGGGCTTTAACCCACCACCAAATGCGCGAGAAATTTTTCCCAGTACCCAGTACCCAGTACCCAGTACCCAAACGGGCGAGCGCCCATTCATCCCACACCAACGTAGACGTATGGTCTGGGTATTCTGGGCGCGACCAGATAAAATTATCTGACAAACAGAGTAAACATCAAAATCTAGCTCAAGTATCTAGTACACTACGGCGGAAGTAAGTAGACCATTAAAAGCTACGAAAATTCGATGGAATGCAAGGCTTAAAAATGGTATATGTATTTACACCGCACGGTACTAGATGAAGAAAGTGATGAAGGTAAACTTTTATCACTCTTCATTAGTAGCTAGAATTACGGAGAGGGAGGGATTCGAACCCTCGGAGATACATAAGTACCTCAACAGATTAGCAATCTGCCGCTTTCGACCACTCAGCCACCTCTCCAGGCTGCACGAATACTAATAGTAGCAGGGTAAAAACGGAATGTCAACACCTAGTCATTGGTCATTGGTCATGAGTTACTAGTCATTGGTCATTGGTCACTGACTCTTGGCAAATGACAAAGCACAAATGACTAATGACAATGACTAATTTAGAGGACTTGCGATCGCATCCAAGCCACTGGTAGAGTAAGCAACTTTTGCAGTTTGGGTACGTAAGCACGCTGATTGAACACATCATAGTCGTTGCGTTCAATAACCTTAAGAATCCGACTGTAATGGATTAAAGCCGCCCATACGGGTAACCGTGCATCAGCAGACAAATAACTAATCCCCATTTCCGCTTTGGCATAAAACTGGCGCGTCCGTTGAATTTGGAAGCGCATCAGATTTCGCCAGCGTTCATCAACAACTCCTTTAAATAGGTCTTGTTCGGTGTAATTAAACCGTGCTAAATCTTCTAGGGGAATGTATATTCGTCCCCGTCTTGCATCTTCACCTACATCCCGTAGGATATTGGTGAGTTGACTAGCAATTCCCAGGGCTATTGCTTCCTCTGTGGGAATGTACGGTTGTTTGCTCCTATTCCAAGGTGGTGTGTATTGCTCAGTATCCACGCCCATAACTGCTGTTGACATTAAGCCAACAGTACCGGCGACACGATAACAGTAGAGATATAACTCGTCAAAGGTTTGATAGCGACTACGGTATAAATCCATGCGCTGACCTTCAATCATATCCCGAAAGGGCTGGATAGCCATCGGGCATTGGTGAAGGGTCTCCACCAATGCTACATCGAAGCTGTCCGTTGGGCGTCCTGAAAAAATGGACTCCAATTGCCTTTCCCACCGATCTAAAGTTTCAGGGGTGGTAATATCAGCAATTGGACCATCTACAAGTTCATCTGTACGGCGACACCAGGCATAAATTGCCCAAATATGCTTGCGCTTTACTTTGCTCATCAGCAAAGTTGCTAGGTAAAAAGTTTTGGCATACTTTGCTGTGAGTTGGCGACAAAGTTGGTAGGACTCGTTTGTGGAGACCAACGTTTTCATGCATGGGGGTGAATCAGACAGTTGCAGCATTCGTTGCAGGCTGAAGGGTTTGCGTTTGCAGGCTTGAGGGTTTTGCTACCGGGTGTGCTTCAGCAATCGCCTGCGCTGTCAGCTTACCAGAAAGTACGGCACCTTCCATACTCCCTAAGTAACGTTGCATGGTGTAACTCCCAGCCAAGTAGAAATTGGAAATAGGGGTTACTTGTGAAGGACGATGCTGTTGACGACCAGGTGTTGCTTTATAAACCGATCGCGGTGTCTTTACGATATGATATTTCAGCAACTTTGCGGGATTAGCTCCGCTAAAGTGATCTGGAAATAGCTTTTCTAACTCGCCAAGAGTGGCTTGCAAAATCTCTTCCTCCGATTTTGCCATCCAATCTTTCGCTGGGGCTAGGACTAATTCCAACATTGATTTATCAGGGTCAGCGTATCCACGACAGGTATTGCTCATATCAGCATATACACTGAGCAGGGGCGATCGCGAGAATAATAAGTGGTCAATGTTTGTCAGTTTCCTGTCAAACCATAGCTGCAAGTTTATCACTGGTACCCCTTCCAATCCTTCCAGCTTTTGGAAAAATTCTCTTTGCTTCCAAGGCTCCGGTAGCATCAGCTTCATCACGTCAACGGACATTGCTGAGACATATAAATCAGCTGTTAGCACTTCCGAATTTGCACCATTGAGTCCCCGAATCAAAAACCCTTTGACCGTACCGTCTTCATTCAACAGAATTTCTTGTAAAGGCGCATTCAACCGCACTTCTCCCCCCCGTGCGGTGATATAGTCTACCATTGGTTCGCATAGCCGTTCTGTTGGAGAACCATCCAGAAAAGCCATTTTAGAGCCATTCTTCTCTTGTAGGAAGCGATTGAGCGCCGTGAGAAGGATTGTTGCTGAAATTTCCTGTGGATCTATAAAGTTCAGCGCCTTAGACATGGCGATAAACACTTCTTTTTCCACTCTTGGAGGAATATTTTGTTTTTTCATCCACTCCGACCAAGAGTATTGGTCCATTGCTTCCACGTACTTTTGTCCCTGAACCATCGCTGGTATCAAACCGATACCAAAGCGAATTTTTTCTGCCCAAGTGAGCATATCATTATTTCGCAAAATAGCCGCTACGCCATTCCAAGGCGCTGGTATGTCTGGAAAATCAAAGCGACTGTAAGTACCTGGATTGTTGGGCTGATTGAAAATCATCGTGTGTTCTTTCCACTGCAAGCGGTCCTCAATGCCCAACTCTTTCAATAGCTGTATCATATTGGGGTAAGCCCCAAAAAAGATATGCAGACCAGTTTCATACCAGTCGCCGTCTTTGTCTTTCCAAGCAGCTACTAGCCCCCCCAATACATCTCGGCTTTCCAAGACAATTGGAGTGTGACCTGCATCAGTGAGATATTTTGCACAGGATAAGCCTGCTAAACCCGCTCCGGCGATCGCTACTCGCATTTAACCTTTCTACTATGTTTCAATATTTCTTAACTGTTTTATCGTTTTCATTATACTTTGCAATCCGTTACATTAAGCAGTTGTTTTTTGAAAGGATAAGGGTGTGGGGGTGTGAGGGGGTGGGGGTATAGGAGAAAACTGGGCGTTTTCTCTCAACTACGGGTGCTTATGCGGTCTTTTCCTAAAGATTTTACAAAAATAACTAAAAATGTTATGGTTATAAACCAGGCAAGCAACACAGGCAGTCAGTTCTTCTCGTGCTACTAACACTTTCGTATACAATTTTGCCTAGCCTGTACAAGTAGCTTTTGTGGTGCGTTTAAAAGTTAGTCATTAGACCTAGGAGTGGAAAGGGTGCAAGGGCTTACTCTTATGAAACCTAGGGTGTAAGGGTGTAAGGGTGTGGGGAGATGTCACATACATCCATCTCAAAAAACTTGTGGGTTACAGTCATACTCTAACCTCAAGGGCTTGGCTCAACCCATACCAAGACTTTTGGACTCTAATAAATATGGTTCTTCCGTACCTGTTATGCTAAATTAACAATTTGATGGAGGGAACAGGGAACAGGGAACGGGGAACAGTGAAGACAGGAACAAGGGACCGAGGGAATGAGGGAAGAGAGACCATTATTTTGGCTTCGATGTTTACAAAAAATTTTTTATAATGCTGATTACATAGAGGGTTGTGCAAATGTTGATGTTTCTTGTCAAGAATTGGAACCCTTGCTGGGCAGGGTGGACAAAATTTCATACATTTACCCTGTTCCCTGTTCCCTGTTCCCTGTTCCCTCATTAATTAATGATTTAGCATAACAACTACCGAAGAGCCATAAATATTTCTACTTTCTTGCAAAAAGTAAGAATATGCAGCTACCTACCTTTTGTTGCTGGCAATTGATGAGAGCTATTTTCAAAAGCTTAGCATATTTATCTTCAAGGGTTGTTATCTGCTCATATCAAAATACCTGAAAGGCTAAGAGGTTAATTCGTATTTGCAACTGTCTCAGTTGTCAAAACAGCATTTCATATAAGTTATAATAAAAAGCTTTTGGCTGATGGCTGAACGCTGATATAAAATCTGTGAAAAAGTATACAAAATAACTTGACTTTTTAGTTATTAAATCTTCTGAATTCAGAGTTATAAGCAAAAAGAAGCTATATAAGCATTAAAGATAATTTTAATGTTATTAGTTTAGTTAAAAGTATAATTTCTGGCTCTTATACAAATCTGACGCTGCCGACGAACTCTAAGGTGTTGATCTTGGTGGGTGCCGGTTCATTTCAAAAAAAAAAGGACATTATTCTAGATGATGGAGAGTGGTAGCTAAATG
>JAWQFQ010000104.1:0-29936 GCA_035967975.1 Scytonema sp. PMC 1070.18 | reverse complement strand
CCCCTCACACCCCCACACCCCTCTATGGAGACAATCTCTCAATTTTCCAATCACCATCCTCTACATAGGTATAGCGGAGGCGATCGTGTAAGCGGTTGGAACGTCCTTGCCAAAATTCTATTTCTTGTGGAATCACTCGAAAACCCCCCCAATGTGGGGGTCGTGGAATTTCCCGCTCCTGATATTTGATTTGGAGTTCTTGCATTTGTTGTTCAAGAACGTCTCTGCTTTCTATCACCTGACTCTGATTAGAAGCCCAAGCACCCAAGCGACTGTTCAAAGGACGACTGTAAAAATACTCATTGGACTCGTTTTCTGAAACTTTTTCGATATGTCCAGAAATACGGACTTGACGTTCCAATTCCGCCCACCAGAAAACAAGAGATGCTTGGGGGTTTTTTGCTAACTCTTGCCCTTTTTGACTATTGTAGTTGGTGTAGAAGACAAAACCTCGTTGGTCAAACCCTTTGAGCAACACCATTCTTGCTGAAGGTCTACCATCTGGTGTGGCGGTGGCGATGGTCATAGCATTTGGTTCAGTCAACTGGGCTGTTAATGCCTGGTCGAACCACTTTTTAAATTGTATAAAAGGATTGGGGTCAATTTCGGTTTTGCTTAGACCTTGTAAATGATAGTCCTTACGAAGGTCGGCTATAGTTTTTTCCATCGCAATCTGCTTCCTTAGTATCAGATAAATCTATATTCGTCTTTGTTACAAATATTTATCATGGTCATAAGCTCAAGCCAAAATTTATCTATTGCTTTACCCGCCTTCAATACAGCTCCTACACAATGCACCGTTCTGCTTTACTCCAACGTCTGTTAATCTATGGTCTGGGCGGTCCGATTATCGCTCTCAATTTCTGGTTGTTGTACGAGCTGTTTCGTTTATTCCAGCACCCAGTTACCATCGTTAGTATTGCAGCAATTCTGGCTTTTTTACTCAACTACCCGGTTAAGTTCTTAGAACGTATTGGGATCAAACGCACACAAGCAGTTGTCCTCGTACTTTTAGTGACGCTCACGCTGTTGGTGATTTTAGGCGTTACATTGGTACCAGTGGTAATTGATCAAACAATTCAACTTTTAAATAAGATTCCTGATTGGTTAACTACCAGTCAAGATAATCTTACGTATCTGGAAAATTTTGCCAAGAAACGGCGTTTACCCTTAGATTTGAAAATCATTAGCGAGCAAATCAATGCTAATATTCAGGGTTGGGTGCAACAGTTTGCGTCTGGTGCAGTGGGGCTTGCTGGAACTTTACTCTCAGGACTCGTGAATGTCGTGTTAGTGGTTGTGCTAGCTTTTTATATGCTTCTGTATGGCGATCGCGTTTGGCTGAGCATGGTCAACCTTTTACCACCTCATATTGGAGTTCCTTTAAACGTCTCTTTACAGCTGAACTTCCACTACTTTTTCCTCAGCCAGCTTTTGCTGTCGCTGTTCATGGTCATCAGTCTCACCCCAATTTTCTTAATTCTTAAGGTACCTTTTGCCTTATTATTTGCCATTCTTATTGGTGTAGCTGAGCTCATTCCTTTTATTGGAGCTACCTTGGGCATCGGTCTGGTAACATTTTTAGTGTTCCTGCAAAACTGGTGGTTGGCAACACAAGTGGCGATCGCAACCATTATTATACAGCAGATAAAAGATAACCTGCTCGGTCCAAAGTTACTTGGTAACTTTATTGGAATTAATCCTATCTGGATTTTTGTGGCTATTTTAATGGGATTTGAGATTGCTGGGCTGTTAGGAACACTTGTTGCGGTACCAATCGCTGGCACTATTAAGGTGACCTTAGACGCTATTATGAACGGCAATTCTCATAAACACGTATCAAATCTTACTGTTAATTCTGATTCACCACGGAATTCATAGCAACATAGGGTGTAGGGTGTAGGGTGACCGGGTGTGGGGGAAGAGGTGTTTCTTCCATTTATAACAGGTGTGTAATTATTAAGAATAGGGTGTAGGGTGACCGGGTGTGGGGTGTCGAGGAAGAGGTATTTCTTCCATTGATAACAGGTGTGTAATTATTAAGAATAGGGTGACCGGGTGTGGGGGAAGAGGTGTTTCTTCCATTGATAACAGGTGTGTAATTATTAAGATTTTCTATAGATATAGGTATGTGTATCAATATACTGAATGAAAAGAAAATAATAGTGAATTCATGTATAAAAATCGAGTAGGATACTGGAGCTTGTGTAAAAATTATTATACCGTTGAGTTGAAGAGGTGCAAGACCAACAGTTTTTATAAAAATGAGAGAGTAAGTTGCACAATAGAGAATCACAATTCAAAATGGTATTAATTGCTAATTTCAGGGAAGCATTAGGCAAAAATAATTACGTAGTGTTTGGTGTCCAATGAAACAGATTAATTTTGTAATAATTTTTATCGTTTGTTTAGCCTTGGCTTTATTTACCCTTGAGAACACTGAACTTGGAACAATAAATGTTGTCCCAGGCTTACAAGTCCAGGCACCAATTGCGGTCGAGTTAATTTTAGCCAGTGGCATCGGAGCGGTTCTTGCTTGGATGTACAGCGTATGGACGCATTGGCAACGATTGCTCACATCCATTCCACAAATGCGTCAAAAAAATACTCAAATTCAGCAACTAGAGAACAAGGTTGAAACATATGAAGCGGAAATTCAATCGCTGAAGCTTGCACTCCCACCTAGTGGGGATTTATCAGCCAAAGAAGCCTAGGCGATCGCACAATAAAGAAATTTGTTAGTGGTTAGTCGTTGGTTGTTAGTGGTAACACAACCAGCAACTAGCAACTAACGACTAACAATCAACAATCCCCTGAACTTATTCATGGATGCGTCCGATCTGCTGGAAAAAATTACATTGCTCATTCACCAAGCGGAACAAGGGGAAATAGATCCTTGGGATGTCAAGGTGATTGAGGTAATTGATAGTTATCTAGAATTGATGGCACCGGATGCACCCACAAGAGGCTACGAGTCTGATTTATCTCAGTCAGGACAAGCTTTCTTATCGGCATCAAAGCTCGTTTTATTCAAAGCAAATACTTTGATGCAGCTGCAATCAGAAGCCCAAGAACAGGAAGTGGAAGAGGATGAGGCATTGTTTGAAGCTGAAGATGGGGTAAGCGGTTCATCTCATCGCTTACCTTTAGAACGACATTTGCGCCGTCGCCCAGCAGCAATGCCCCCCTCAAAGCGTCGTGTGACTCTGCAAGAGCTCATTGAGCAATTGCAAGTCATGGCTCAACAGTTACAACTTGTAGAAAAAGTTAGTAAACCTGTTCGCCCTCGGCGTCAGCCCAGCCTTCAATCGGTGAAGGCTGCTTTAGAGTTAGCTCACCAAGAAAATCTAACAGAGGTGGCGTTGGAACTAGAGCAAGTGTTGTACAGCCAAAGGTCAGAGCTTAGCTTGCAACAAAATTGGTTGAATCTAGAAAAGCTCGTCGATCTGTGGACTCAAACAAAGCAGCCACAAAAGAATGAGTCATCCCAGCATCACACTTCCCATCAAAGTCAAACCGTTAGCGTTTTTTGGGCGCTACTCCTGTTGTGTGCTCAATCGAAAGTCGAGCTACTTCAGGAGGAGTTTTACCAAGACATAAAAATCAGATTACTGACGGACACGGTGAATAACAGTAAATCAGTAGATACACATTTGGGATGAGTATATGAGACATTGGAATATGGATAATGCTGAAAATTTTGCACCAGCAAATCCCAAAAACCCATTAGATTAAGAGGATAACCCACATTAAATCAGTACTAGCACAACGCGACGGATAAGCCAACCATTTCAAACAGACAAAAGCCCTAATTTATAACCCTTTTGACTTTTGACTTTTGAATGCATGACTTCCAAGGTAGCGGTGCTAACCGTCAGCCGCAGTTATCAACAGCGGTGCGACAGGGGATTTAAATCAGTAAACAGTGAACAGACAGACTGATGATGAAGTATCACATTATAACAGTAAAATGGCTTGTGGTTGAGGGATAGAGATATATGAAAGCGATGATTCTCGCAGCTGGTAAAGGTACTCGTGTACGTCCGATTACCTACACAATTCCCAAACCGATGATTCCCATATTGCAAAAGCCAGTAATGGAATTCTTACTGGAACTTTTACTCCAGCATGGGTTTGACCAAATAATGGTTAATGTTAGCCATTTGGCAGAGGAAATCGAAAGTTATTTTCGGGATGGTCAGCGGTTTGGCGTACAGATTGCTTATTCTTTTGAAGGTCGCATTGTTGACGGTACTCTGGTAGGTGAAGCTGTTGGCTCAGCCGGAGGAATGCGTAAAATCCAAGACTTTTACCCCTTCTTTGACGATACCTTTGTGGTATTGTGTGGAGATGCTTTGATAGATTTAAACTTGACAGAAGCAGTAAAGTGGCATAGGTCAAAAGGAGCAATTGCTACTATTGTTATGAAATCCGTCCCACGGGAAGAAGTTTCTAGTTATGGTGTGGTTGTGACAGATGATGAGGGTCGTATTAAGGCTTTCCAAGAAAAACCTAAAGTAGAAGAAGCTCTCAGCACCAATATCAACACGGGTATATATATTTTTGAGCCTGAGATATTTAATTATATTCCCTCTGGCACAGAATATGATATCGGTGGTCAGCTCTTCCCCAAACTGGTAGAAGTAGGTGCGCCTTTCTACGCTATACCAATGGACTTTGAATGGGTAGATATTGGTAAAGTACCAGACTACTGGCGTGCTGTTCGCGGTGTACTGTCAGGGGAAATCAAAAATGTACAAATCCCAGGACATCAAGTCGCCCCCGGTATTTACACTGGTATGAACATTGCCGTTAACTGGGACAAAGTGGACATTACAGGTCCAGTTTACATTGGCGGTATGACCAGAATAGAAGATGGAGCAAAAATCGTCGGTCCAACCATGATAGGTCCCAACTGCTGGGTATGTAGTGGCGCAACCGTGGAAAACAGCGTGATTTTTGAATGGTCGCGCTTGGGACCGGGAGTTAGGCTCGTTGACAAGCTAGTGTTTGGACGTTACTGCGTGGACAAAACCGGAGCAACAATAGATGTCCAAGCAGCTGCTTTAGACTGGCTGATTACCGACGCTCGTCAAGAACCACCATCCCAGACTCCGGCTGAACGACAAGCGATCGCTGAGTTGTTGGGAAGAAACACACCTTAGGGTGTGGGGTGTGGGGTGTGGGGTATGGTGACCAAATTCTCTACCCCTACACCCTACCCCTACACCCTAGGAAGACAGATAAGTATAACGAGTCAGACTCCGTTCGTAGGTTTGTAGCAGTCTTTGAGATTCAGCCAAAGTGATGCGATTTTCTGCTAAAGCCAGTTCGCATCGTTGGCGAATACTCTCGACCATATCCTCAGAGTCATACTGTACGTACCCCACCACTTCGTGCATGGTGTCGCCTTTGACAACATGCTGAATCTGGTAACCTTTGGGTGTCAGTTGGATGTGAACGGCGTTGGTATCGCCAAACAGATTGTGCAAATTTCCCATAATTTCCTGATAAGCTCCGTTGAGGAACATTCCAAGACAGTAAGGTTCGCCCGGTTTAAAAGGGTGCAGTTCTAAAACCGACTTCACATCCCGTAAATCAATAAAACGGTCAATTTTACCATCACTGTCACAGGTAAGGTCTGCTAAAATTCCTCGTCGGACTGGTTCTTCATCAAGACGATGTATGGGCATAATAGGGAAAAGTTGGTCAATCGCCCAGCAATCTGGAGCTGACTGAAAGACGGAAAGGTTGACGTAGTAAATACTCGCCATTATTTTTTCCAAATCTTCCAATTCGTCAGGTACGTATTCGTGTCTTCTCGTCAGTACAAGAATTTTCTCACAACAAGCCCAGTAAAGGCGCTCGGCTTTGGCGCGTTCCCTCAGACTTAGAATTCCCAAGTTGAAACGGCTAATAGCTTCTTCTTTGAACTGAGTAGCGTCGTGGTAGAACTCTTGGTAATTTTCTTCGCTCAAAGATTGGTAAGTCTCCCACAGATAGGTAATAACCGGGGATTCTCCCTCTCTCGGAGGTTCTGGTGGATCTGTCAAAACTTCGCTTGTACTGAGGACATCAAAAATCAGTACTGACTGATGGGAAGCAATGGCTCGTCCACTTTCACTAATTAAGATAGGGACGGGAATGTTTCGCTCACTACAGGTATCCCTTAACTCAGCAACAATATCGTTGGCGTAGTTCTGCATATTGTAGTTTTTCGAGGCGTAGAAGTTGGTTTGCGACCCGTCGTAATCCACACCTAACCCACCACCAACATCAAGATATTTCATATTTGCCCCCAGCGCTACCAATTCTACATAAATGCGACTGGCTTCTTGAATGGCGTCTTTAATGACATTAATGGCAGAAATTTGGGAGCCAACGTGGAAATGCAATAACTGTAGGGACTCCAATATATTAGCGTCGCGTAACTTATCAACCGCTTGGATGATTTCAGGAATCGTGAGACCAAACTTAGCGCGATCGCCTGAGGAAGTTCCCCACCGTCCCATTCCTTGAGTACTGAGTTTCGCTCTCACACCAACTATAGGCTTGATCCCCAACTGCTGGCTTACCTCAATGACTAGATCGACTTCCTCAACCTGTTCTAGGACAATGATTGGCGTTTGTCCGAGTCTTTGTGCCAACATTGCCGTTTCAATGTATTCTTGGTCTTTGTAGCCATTGCAAATCAACAATGCTCCTGGTGTATCTAACATAGCCAAGGCAATCATTAATTCTGGCTTGGAACCGGCTTCTAATCCAAATTGATGGGGCTTGCCAAAACGCACTAAATCTGATATGAGATGTCTTTGCTGATTGCACTTGACAGGAAACACGCCACGGTAAGTGCCAGGATAGTTATAACGGGCGATCGCTTTGGAAAAACAAGCGTTTAACCGCTCAATTCTGTCTTCCAGGATATCGGAAAAACGTATCAACAGAGGTAATCCTAGGTTCCGCTGCTTCAGCGCCTGAACGAGTTCGTACAAATCCAAAGAACCACCGCGATCGCCCTTGGGAGAAACAGTGACATGACCCGCAGCGTTAATTGAAAAATATGGCTGTCCCCAGCCTTCAATCCGGTAAAGTGCTTCGCTCTTCTCTATTGTCCAGATGTGGGTTTCATCTGGTGTAGTAGTAGGTGGTAGCAATTTTTGTTGTTTGTGAGCTTTTAGTTGAATTTTATTGCCATTGGCGGGAGGTTTCACCACCTCTTCGGATGTAGATGTTAATTCACCACGCATTTCTTTCCTGACCTTTATGTTTCACCCACGAGATTACAATGTATCGCATTCATCTCTTAGCGCACATGCATTTAGAGATACTTTCTGAGATAATTTCAGATTGTCATTTGTCATCAGATATTTGTCATTAGTTCTTGACAAAAGACCTAGGACAAAGGACAAAGAACAAAGAACAAATTCACTCTTGTTTGAGGAGATAGCTTTGGAACGCACATTCTTAGCAATTAAACCAGACGGCGTACAGCGTGGACTCGTTGGTGAAATCATCCGACGCTTTGAAACTAAAGGTTTTACCCTTGTTGGTTTAAAATTCATGAAGGTTTCCCGAGAATTGGCTGAACAACACTATGATGTCCACCGGGAAAGACCTTTCTTTGGTAGTTTGGTCGATTTTATCACTTCCGGTCCCGTGGTAGCGATGGTTTGGGAAGGCGAAGGTGTTATCGCTGCGGCTAGAAAAATGATTGGAGCAACAAACCCATTGACAGCAGAACCAGGAACCATTAGGGGTGATTTTGGCATTAACATTGGTCGCAACCTCATCCACGGTTCCGATGCAAGTGAAACAGCGCAACGGGAAATTTCCCTGTGGTTCAAGGAAGAGGAATTGGTTTCTTGGCTACCGCAATTAATGCCTTGGTTGCACGAATAAGGGTGTAAGGGTGTAAGGGTGTAAGGGTGTAAGGGTGTAAGGGAAAATTCACCTACACCCCTACACCCCTGTACCCCTACACCCCTAAACTACTGCACTTCCGTTTTTTCGGGTTCCTTTTCTGTTTCTGTCGCTTGAATGGTGCGCTTAGAAAAGCCCCAAGTCAAGATGAGGGCGATCGCAGTAATCATGACCCATTGTGGTGGTACAAAGGCATCATTGATAACTTTTAGGAGTAAACGCAAGCCCACCAGTGCTACGGTGATGTAACCTGCGTCTTCCAAGTAAACGTATTCATCCAACCACTAAATAAACAAACCTGCCATAAAACGCAGGGTGACAACGCCAATAGTCGTACCTGTAATCACTAGCCATGTTTCATTAGAGACAGCGATCGCCGTGGTGACACTATCGAGAGAAAAGGCTAAATCTGTGAGCGCAATAACGGGGATCGCTTGCCACAGAGAGGTAAAACGGGGACCGCGATGGTGATTGTCTTCCTCTTCTTTAGAAGTAAAATGTTGGAACACCAGCCACAGTAGATACGCTGCTCCTAATAACTCAAACTGCCAGAATTGTTGCACCCAAGTAGCTGTTAGAAGTAAAGTGATCCGCAAAACATAGGCAACGACTAAGCCGATATTAAGCGCCTGACGTTCGAGATCCTTTTTTTCTAGCCCTTGAGCGATCGCAGCGAGGGCGATCGCATTATCAGCCGACAGCACTGCTTCTAAAAAAATCAGGAGAAGCAGGACTATGGGCGTTTCGATGCTGGCACTATAGTGGAGGTAGTCAAATATTCTGTCTAGCATTCCTATTTTCTCAAGCAGCAAAAATAAAAAATTAGCAGGAAAAGGCGATTTATTATAAACAGCGCAATAAAATGCTACTTTAATACAGATTAACGTGTTTTGGGTAGGGGCGAACGGCTTAACTGAGCAGTATTGGGTTTCGTGAGATTTCTGTACCGACGCTTGAGATTATCGTGCTTTACCGAAATTTCCAGAAATGGCAAGACAGGTTAATATAATGTGTGGATTCCCAGAGCAGAGTCCTGGCTCAAAGTGTTGATATCTTCAATGTGTGAAGCACCATTCGATTCAATATCCGATGTAGTGCAGTAACTTCATGCTTGAACTACAAGTGTTTGTCGTTCTCGTTCAGCCGCATAACTCAAACAAGCAAGTATGTCTTCTTTCTGTAAGTAGGGAAAATCATCTAGTAATTCTTCATAAGTCATACCCGAAGCTAGGTAGGAAAGTACATCATATACAGTAATTCGCATCCCACGAATACATGGCTGACCTCCTCGCTTCCCAGGTTCGATAGTGATAATGTTTTGATATTGCATAATCAATCTGACTTTACCTTTCAATTACAGTGTAGATTATTTTATGTTAAGTAAGGACGAGATTAGGTTTTCCGATTCCTAGAGCATCGGTACAGAAATCCTCAAGACCTGGTTTTTTTGAGTTGGCGCACTGCTATATCATCGACTCTTCATCGATTCGATGCCACATTTTAGCATCTTGTTCACAACTGACAATCTCGTATTCCGCCCATTCTCTAATTCTCCGTAATGGATGATTGAGAAATTTTCTCGCTATTTCTGCTTCTTGTCTCTTCTGGGAAGCTATGTCACCCATATACATTTGCAAACTATGTGAACCTGTACAAAATTTTTGAAAAATAGTATCATCTTCTTCAAATTCTGATAAGATAAATTCCGTCAACGGAGGAATAACTGGATTTCCATTCTCATCTAAATGGGGAACAGCTAGGTTTCTAGCAATGCGTTGTGCTCCAATATGACCAACCGCATCAAGCCAGTTTTTCATAGCATCGATGGGAAGATTTTGGATGAGAAAGCGATATTTCTCAGTAAAGAAGTGCCATCTATACTCTTCTGAAAGAATCACTTCTCCTATCCTTTGCATGACTACATCAGGATAGGATTTGGCAAAGTCAACTAAGATTTGTTCAGCGTAGTCTTTTTGTTGATTATTTTCTCCAACCAGAGCTAAACTAGCAATTCTTGCTACCTTATCTACATCTGTTTTTGCCAAACTTCTCAAAATTTCATTCCAGCGATACGCATCTCCACTATTTGTGAGAGCAGTTATTTCGAGGAGTTCCCAGATTAGGCTAGCGATCGCACTATCATCTAAAACCGTCTCTATATTCTCACTTTTCTCACTCTCTAGACGATAAGCAATCAATTTAATAGCTGTTTGAGTAATCGGTGTATTTTCTCCTTCTTTGACCGAACTAACTAACCTACTGAGAATTTCGTAGAATTCCGTTTTATGAAGTTGTCTTCCCAACACACCAAAGCTAAAGCCACCCAAATATTCCAACGACAATACACCTGTATCGACAAGTTTTAAAGTTCTCTCCACAGCTTTGGTAACATCACCACCTGCTCTAAATAAATCATAAGCTATGGCAGGTGATTGAATTTCCACTTTATCTATCCACTCATTAACGACAGCGGTGTGTTGGGGATGATTTCTCAGCAAACTTCCTATATATTCCCTAGCCAAACCAGTTGCTTGTGTTTCTTCAACCCCACCCATAATGACATCTAAGCAAACTGCATTCGCATCATATGCTCCCATTGCATAGCCCAAATCCCAAACACTCATTGCTTGCGGCGAACACAGCCACATTATTTCCGCTTTTAGAAGCTCTGGCTGCTCGCACAACACATGAGCAATACTGTTGATTTCATTTTGCCAAGCTTCTTGACTACCTTCAAAAGAATATCCCCAAGGAGATTTACCTACAGTTTGTATCAATCTTCCATGAAAATCATTGGGAATAAGGCTTTGTAGCCATTCTCGTACTTCTTTTGGTGTATCTGAATGGATATGTAGAATGTCCTCTAATTTCCTGATTAAGGATACTAAAACATCTTGAGATATACTCTCAATTGGGAAAAGACTTTTCACTTGCTCTAAATATCCATAAGCTAGAAGAGTAGGTAAACGCTCGACTACTACATTTAAAGCACCAGTACAAAGACTGGGATTATCGCTACTAATAGCTTTGGATAAAACATTCAGTGCTTTATCCAAACATTGCTGAAACTCTAATTCTGTCTGTGGCTTCCAATCTGAAGGAGGAATTCGCCCAGCTACTACAGGAGCACCTAGTACACGCTCACCCTGAGTATCAAAAGCTCTACTTAAGCATTTCAACGCCAGTTTTACTTTTTCTTCATCTTTTGTCAACAGTCTTTGTTCCAGCAAATCCATCCTTTCTACAAAAGGTACTGCTGTTCCCGAAAGAAAAATCTGAAACAAGTGTTCCCAGGTATGGGTTGCATTGTTAGCAAGATGAAATTCTGTTTCTGTGAGGGCTAATTTCCATAAAATGGATTCTCCATCTGGGAAAAACTCAGGAAACGCTGACATTTTTTCTGCAAGCCACACCAAAGAACGCCTGGTTCCTCTATAATCCCTAGATATTTTTAAGAGTTCATCCTGAGAAGCTCTATCAATTAAGCGTGCAAGGCGTGGTAAATACTCGTCAGGGTTAATTTCTACCAAAACTACAAATTTATCTACTGTAGAGACATCGCTTAAATCCATCGGTTGAAGCCCAGCAGCCCAATTTTGAAAAAACTTACCGACAATGCGGCGCACCTCCTCGGAACCGCTTTTAGAGACACGATTCAGAAAAGCATCTAGAAGTTCATTAGGAATTCTACCTAAAAATTCCTCTGGGTTATATTTTGCCCATCGCTTCCATGCTCCTGCAAATGACACTTGAGCGATAATTTCAGGAGTAATATAAAGATATCTACCTGCAAAGGCGATAAACCCAGGAGCATCTTTTAATTTTTGAGAGACATAGATAACTGTGCGTTTCTCTAGCTGTAATATCTCACACAACAAATCCAATTCTTCCTTAACATCATCGCGATATCCTACCTTGCGGAAGAGAGAGATAGCTTCTAGAATTTCCAATTCTTCATTATTGATACGATTTCGGAGGTAGTTCCTAACATCACTCAAAATAAAGCCTATATTTCCTTTTGCAGCAATTTCATTATCCTGACTACACAAATCGGCTGCCAATCTCACAAATCCACGTGATAGATTAACATATATGCGACGACGGTCTAAGGGAACAGTAGGAAAATTTTTTTCTAGGATACTTTCTACATCTCTTTCTGGTATTCTTTCTAACCAGAGTTGTTCAAAATCTTCAATTCTTTCTCCAGAGTTATCAATACAAATAACTCTAGCTCGTTGTTTTTGACTTTTTAATAATGTTTCCAAACGATATTTAGTTTGAGGTAAGCACTCATCAGCTACCAAGATAATATTTGCACGTTCATCTTTTAAGAAGAAATCAGCTATTAATAATGCTTTGTCATCAATAGCATACAGTACAAGGTTTTGTGCTCCTGTAACATTAGCTAAAGTTTCATAAACCAATCTAGTTTTACCTACTCCTGCTTCACCTTGAATTTGTAAAATAACATTGTTGCAGGAAATATTAAAGTTGATGTGGTCAAGAATATTTTGTTGAATAGCTGCCCATGTTACTACTTCAACATATTTCGCTGTTTGTTGTGTGATTATTTTACCCCACTCTTCAATAGCAAGACATTGTGTTAGCTCAGGTTTAAAAAATCTGACAATAATTGCTGGATACTGACTAGCCCAATCAGCAAGAGCTGATGCAGTGACTACTCTGGATCGAGGTGCTGAAGGGTTTAGCTTTTTAACCTCAGCATCAAGAATGTCTTCCCATTGTCTAATCTTATTTGGGGGTAAATCATCACAAATACAAAAACGGTAGCCATAACCTTGTTGAATCAACCGTTGTGCATAGGGCTTGTTTATCTCTTGGCGAAGCTGTGGATTAGATATATTGCTGTAGTCGGTAGCTTTATACTGCCAACAGGTAGGTACACCCATCCATCCTCTACGATTAGCAGGCGTAGGTTGACGTACTTCAGTATCAACGCCTTTGTCACCAATGTTTGTACGTAAATTACTTGAGACTTCCGATTGTGAAAAGCCCTCTGTGTAAGCCTCGGCTCTGATCAGCGCATCGACAAACTCCGTGAAGCGATCGCCTCCTGGTGTTCTCAAAGAAAAAATATGATTGGCGTTAACTGTCCACATATCTCGCCTGCATTTGTATGTGAGGGCAAATTTCACAGTTTATCTACTATAGCAATCCGCGCATCATTCGTGAGAGATCGGATCAGCGAAGATTAGAAACCCGGTTTCGCAGGAGTTACCGGGTTTCTAGTACGTTGCTGGTACCTGAAATATTGTTAACCGAGTAATATTGGGAAGGGAGTAGAATCTTAAGCAGCCGTGAGGTTGTTTAGCTGCATTTCACACTGTTGAAATATGTAATTGACTACAGCAAACAATTTCTCTAGCTCTTGAATTGTATAAAAAGTGATATTTCTAGTAAAAACTTGTGCTTCTAGCTTACCAAATTGCCAAATATCGCCATTAGAAGCAATACCAAAAATAACTATTTGCATTTCTCCATTAAGTCTTTGAGCCGCAATCATTTCTGCCATGCACTGTGCCCAAGTAGCCTCAAAATTATCTTGCTTTGCTTCTACTAAGATAAAATATGGTTTGTCAAATACTACTTTTCCTAAAGGGGATTTTTTTGCTAAAATATACTCTGGAAAACCTGACAATTTTTCATCGTAATTTAAGGAATGATGGCTCCATAAAATGAACTGACTACGGTAGCATTTCCAGACTTCTTTAAGAACTGGAAAAATGAGATTTTCACAAATAGCAAACTCTGAGTTATCAACAACACCATCCCGCATCATTGTTTGTAAGTCTTCTCTAAAATAGTCAGAGATATCAAATTCAACTTCACCAACAAAATTAGATTCTATATAGGTAATCTGAAATTCTATAAGAACTTCGCTGATAGTTTTATAATTACTGAAAGCCATACGACTCTCCTAAAAAAATACACAGTGTAACGATTGGGAATTTTTTATCGTAAAGAATCAATGAGAGCAGTTTCAAATGGCACTAAATTTTTCTCGATTGGGTAGTCCGCTCCGAGTTGTTGAGCGGATACGAAATTTTTAACTAGACTTGAGTGAGCTTTGGCTTACCTGACTCAACCGCCCATGATGCCATGCATTTTTCAGTGTTGCTAGGACGCAATACTGTATCAACAGCCCACCATTGTGATGTAACTCGTTCGGGAGTGACTTCAATAATAATGTAACCATGACTGTCAAAGTCACACCAGCGAATGTGAGGGAAAGCCTTCATGACCTCTTGCTCAATGGGAATAGACTGTGTGCGAGCTTCCCAGCCCATTTTGTCGTCAAGGTTCTGTGAAGTCAAGCTACCAGTAACAAACTCAACAGCGATTGGTTCCTCCGCCTGGTCAAAGGCATCTTGCTTTAACTCAATTGCTAGCCCAACGTGGACATCACCACTGAGTACAACAACATTTTTGATCTCATGGTCTCGCCAATGGTTCAGAAGTAAATTGCGTTCAACAGGATAGCCGTCCCATTGATCGTAATCTGGACCAATACCGTCAACATCAATCAGCTTCAGCTTGAGCAGTGCTTGCTTAATTGTTGGTGGGAAATCTTTACTCCATGTTGTCGCCATCACCGATGGGTTTGCCAATAACTTCCATTGGGCGTTCGATGTATCGAACTGTTGCAGTAACCAAGTACGTTGTTCAACACCCAGAGCAGACCGTGCTGGGTCAAACATCGCAGGCGGCGGTACAGGTTCATCACGACGAGTACGAGTATCAATCAATATTAAATCGGCTAACCCTCCCAGAGACACTTTACGGAAAACTCTTTGTGGGTCGGAAGGATCGGGTTGGCGTGCTGGTAACCATTCCCAGCGTGCTTGGAACGCTTGGGCGCGACGGCTAGCCCAATCGCCATCGCGTTCTGGTTTGTGTTCGCTAGCACCATCACGCCATGCACCATCAGCGAATTCGTGATCGTCGAGTGTAGCAATCAGTGGTAGTGCTGCATGGAGACGTTGTACATCGGGGTCACGGCGATACTGAGCGTAGCGGCGGCGATAATCTTCAAGTGTCTTGCACTCATGAAGCGGATCAAACGGACGACCAATGTCTGCACCTGGTGTTTGGCTAGCAGGCGGCTTATTTGAGGCTTCGTAAATGTAATCGCCCAGATGTAGTAGAAAGTCAAGGTCATCGTGTGCTGCAATACAACTATAGGCGTTCAAGAAGCCAGCGTTAAATTTCGCACAGGACACCTGAGCAAAACGCATATGCTGAACACCGTTTGTTGGCAAGGTCTTAGTTTTGCCAATGGGTGATGTTTGACCGAGTGCCTCAAACTGATAAAAGTATCGACTTGCAGGTTCCAAACCAGTGACATCAACATGAACCGTGTAGTCCTCATCCGCTTGGGCTAAGGCTGTACCAGAAGCAATGATTGTGCTCAAGTTTGAATCATGGGCTACTTTCCAGTTGACTTCCACGGGTTCGGATGTGGGTGTGGTAACTCGTGTCCAAATCACAACCCGATCTTCGAGTGGATCTCCGCTCGCTACACCATGCACAAAAAGGTTATTTATCATACTACCTTAGTAATTAAATCTTTGAGATTATACCGCCCGTGCGCTAATTTTTACAAATGGGGAGGTTTTGACCGCGATCGCGCCTTATAGCTGTCAATACGGTTCGATTAATAGTAATAGCGACTAGAGAAACCCGGTATCTTTGAGATACCGGGTTTCTAACACGTGTGCTTATCCGAACGTATTGCTACAGCTGTGGTCTGTATTCCTGGAAATGACTGTAATTTCCTAAACATTTAGGAATACAAATATCCCAAAAAGCTGATTGCTGATTGCAAAGCTCTGAATGCTTATCTAGCAAAATATTTTATGTATCTTAATGAAAATCCAAAATATTCTAGTAAATTTGCGTACACAATAGTTTTCAGTGAGAACGCTAATTACAGAAATTATCATGTCCGAAGTCACAATCGAATCCATTCTTCAAGAGAAGCGTTTATTCCATCCAAGCCAAGAATTCTCTCAAAAGGCTCAAATTAAAAGTTTAGAAGATTACCAACACCTCTACGACAAGGCGAAAGCAGACCCCCAGAAATTTTGGTTGGAACTGGCTGAACAGGAGTTACACTGGTTTGGGAAGTGGGAGACAGTGCTTGATTGGCAACCACCTTTTGTTAAGTGGTTTGACGGTGGTAAGATTAATATTTCTTACAACTGTATTGACAGACACTTAACGACTTGGCGCAAGAATAAAGCTGCTATTATCTGGGAAGGGGAACCAGGGGACTCGCGTACTATCACCTATGCCCAACTTCACCGGGAAGTTTGCCAGTTTGCAAATGTGCTGAAACAATTGGGTGTGAAAAAAGGGGACAGAGTCGGTATTTATATGCCTATGATTCCCGAAGCAGCCATAGCTATGTTAGCTTGTGCTAGAATTGGCGCACCCCACAGTGTTGTCTTCGGTGGTTTCAGTGCGGAAGCTCTACGAGACAGGTTAATTGATGCTCAAGCAAAGTTGGTCATCACTGCTGATGGTGGTTGGCGTAAGGATGCGATCGTTCCTCTTAAAGAACAGGTAGATAAGGCATTAGCTGATAATGCCGTTCCTTCTGTGGAAAATGTTCTTGTGGTGCAGCGTACAAGCCAAGATATTCACATGGAACCGGAACGTGACCACTGGTGGCACGATTTGCAGAAGGGTGTATCCGCAGATTGTCCGGCTGAACCAATGGACAGTGAAGATATGCTGTTCATTCTCTACACTAGTGGTAGCACTGGCAAACCGAAAGGTGTTGTTCATACGACTGCTGGTTATAATTTATACAGCCACATGACCACTAAGTGGATTTTTGACCTGCAAGATACCGATGTATACTGGTGTACGGCTGACGTAGGTTGGATTACAGGTCACAGTTATATTGTCTATGGTCCCCTTTCCAACGGTGCAACAACGGTGATGTATGAGGGTGCGCCTCGTGCTTCTAACCCTGGTTGTATGTGGGATGTTATAGAGAAATACGGTGTTACTATCTTTTATACCGCACCTACTGCTATTCGTGCCTTTATCAAAATGGGAGAACACTTGCCTAAGGCGCGAAATCTCTCTTCTTTACGCTTGTTGGGAACTGTGGGTGAACCTATTAACCCAGAAGCTTGGATGTGGTACTACAAGGTGATTGGTGGGGAACGGTGTCCCATTGTGGATACTTGGTGGCAAACAGAAACTGGTGGGATTATGATTACACCATTACCGGGCGCAATTCCCACCAAACCTGGTTCCGCGACTCGTCCTTTCCCTGGCATCTTAGCTGATGTTGTGGACTTGGAGGGGAATTCTGTGGGTGATAACGAAGGCGGTTACTTAGTTGTTCGTCATCCTTGGCCTGGTATGATGAGGACAGTGTATGGTGACCCAGACCGCTTCCGCCGTACCTATTGGGAACACATTCCTCCTAAAGATGGGGAGTATGTGTATTTTGCAGGTGATGGTGCAAGACGCGATGAAGATGGCTATTTCTGGGTGATGGGACGTGTTGATGATGTAATTAATGTAGCTGGTCACCGTCTCGGTACAATGGAAATTGAGTCGGCTCTCGTTTCTCATCCAGCAGTTGCTGAGGCTGCTGTGGTGGGTAAGCCCGACCCCGTGAAAGGGGAGGATATTGTTGCTTTTGTGACTTTGGAGGGTGGTAATGACCCTAGTGAGGAACTGGGTAAAGCGCTTAAGCAACATGTTGTTCAGGAAATTGGTGCGATCGCTCGTCCTGGGGAAATACGTTTTAGCGACGCTTTACCTAAAACTCGTTCTGGTAAGATTATGCGGCGCTTGTTGCGAAATCTGGCGGCGGGACAGGAAGTGTCGGGTGATACTTCGACTTTGGAGGATAGAGGTGTGTTGGATAAGTTGAGAGAGGGGGCTTAGAATTTAGAACCGCAGATGAACGCAGATGAACGCAGATAGTTATCAGCGTTTATCTGTGGGTTCAATTTTGAATGAGTAGGCAATAAAAATGAGATAGGGAGATAGGATAGTTACGTAGATGAGAGACGCATTAGGACAAAGAGGTGAAGCAATATTTATAGTCTTAATGACAGAATTCCATTCTAATTCTGGTCCTATTTTTAAACCGCAATTTTTAGGAGATAAATGGCAATATGTTGATTTTATTGTGGAACTGGTAGGCAATACAACATCAATACCATATTTTTTTGTTCAAGTAAAAACAACAAGAGAAGGTTATACAAAAAAACTAACCCGCTTAAAAGTTAAAGTTTCAAAAGGCGTCTGTGGGTTAGCATGTTATCCAGCCCCAACGTACATTATAGGTATTGATGAGATACAAGAAATGGGTTATATCGTTTCTGCAAATGGAGAAAGCCTCACTTCTATGTCTAGTCTTTCTACTATGTTTCCAATTAACAAGCTGAACAGGGATATTCTTTGGAAAGAGGTAAGTTCTTTTTGGAATAGATACAATACAAACAAATTAGTCTCGCAATTTTCTGATTCAGATTGGAGATAGACCATGACAACGCAACAAACTTGGTATATTACACAAAGAGCAGAGTCTCTAGCAATCATGTATTTGACTCGTCGCGATGACCTAATCGTTTCAAAGCAACAACCAAATTATGGCTTGGACTTTTTAGTCACAATTAAAAAAGCTGATGAATACAGTGGTAGATTGTTTGGAATTGAAGTGAAAGCAATCAGCTCTACTCCAAAGTCAAGTCAGAATGGCGATATCGTTATGATAAATTATAGTCTGAATTCCATTGACTCTCTCAGGGAATTACCTTTTCCAGTATGCTTACTCTTTTTCATTTTGGATAAAGACCAAGGATACTATAAATGGATTTTGCAACCAGTGATTGAAGAGAAAAAAAATGTAAAATTGAATTTTGATAAAAATCCTACATTTAAAAAACTGACTGATGAAGAAATAAATAGTATTATCTCAGATGTAAATGATTGGTATGATAATCGGAATTAAGTCAATTTTTCCCATGACCCGGAAAATACTCACTACTGTAATGATTTCAACGAGTTGCTTTTTGGTTATTGAACCAGGATTAGCAACAACTTCTGCTGGTGAGTATCGACAATTAGGGCTACAGTATCGTCAACAAGGACGGTATTCAGAAGCTATTGCAGCGATGCAAAAATCAGTAGAACTTGAACCCAAGAATATTATGGGACGAGTTAATTTAGGTTGGACACAGCATTTGGCTGGAAAGCAACAAGAGGCGGCTGTCTCTTTATGGCAGACAATATATCAAGAACCATTGTTTGTTCCTGCTTACAATGCATTGGGTATTGTCTATTTAGTAGATGGAAATGTAACATCCGCTGCTTTAGTTCATACTTGGGCTGCGATTCTTAAACAGGATAATGAAATTGCTTACTTTAACTTAAGTTTAGCCTTGCACAGATTACAAGTCTATAACCTAGCGGTTACCTGTGCCAATCGTGCTGCTATGTTAGAACCTAACAATCCCCATCCTTTAGTTGCTGGTGCGATCGCCTACTGGGATGGTGACAATAAAGATAGTGCTAAACAAGTTTATGAAAAAGCCATACAATTAGATTCTAGGTATACCAACAAAGCTTTTTTAAACCATCTTGAGCAAGCAGCTTTTACTTCCAGTCAAATTCAAATTGTTGATGATATTCGTAGTAGTTTAAATTAATTTAAGTTCACGCCAAAAAACGTCAAGAAAAGGAGGATAAATGACCAACTCACAACCACCAAACGTTGAGCAACGACTCAGCCGTCTAGAAAATCTGTTTGCTAACGTTGGCGAAACAGTACTGGGACATGATGCCACTCTTGATGTACTGGTATCAAATATTCAACAGCTAACCGAAAGAGTAGATACACTAACGGTTAATGTTAATACTGTCGCGACGCGAGTAGATGCACTGGCAGCTGAAGCAGCCCAAGACAGACACCAAGCAGCCCAAGACAGGCACCAAGCAGCAATTGACCGCCAAGAATTTCGCAACGAGATTCGGCAGATTTGGGAATATCTACGCGACAGGAATGGTGGTAGCAGTCCGCCAAGGGGGTAGTTTTTTGTGTGACGGTTATGTGACTGCGCTCGCCGATAAGGTGCGGATATCCGCAACCTACGGATATTTTTGATGCATCTGGCACCTTCCAGGAACAGTCTCTCCGCTTCGGAGAAGTGTCCCGTTCGCGCTAGCGTCCCGGAGGGAAGAGAAGGCGGTTCATTGAAATAGGTAATCTACCCTACGGGAACGCCTGACGGCGAACGGGCGGAAAGGGAGTAACTCTTCTTCAACTCTCAAAATCAGCGAACGTACAGTAACTCTACGTCTTCATATATCAATTGTATAGGGCAACGAAAATCAACACTAGCTAAATAAACTTCTTCGCCTTTTCCATAAGGATAAAGTTCCCAGCGCCCCTGTTCATTACGGCGGAAGCACTCAACACTCATTGTCTCTTGAGAAACAAGTACATATTCTTGCAAAGATTCTAATCTTCGATAATTAGCAAACTTCTTACCTCGGTCTAGCGCTTCTGTGCTATCAGAAAGTACTTCTATAATTAAGCTAGGAAAACGCTTAAAATATTCAAATTCTCCGTCCCTTATATCGCAAGTCACCATAATATCAGGGTAGTAGTAGCGATTGATAACTTTAATGTGTGCTTTCATATCCACCATGTAAACACGACAACCACTTCCCCGAACATGGTTTCTCAGCATTAATGCCAAGTTCATACTAATTGTGACATGGGCATCACTTGCTCCTGCCATCGCATAGACTTTACCATCAATATATTCATGTTTAATTTGACTTGTTTTCTCAGCTTCTAGATATTCTTCAGGAGAGAGGTAGTATTCGCTTGGGCTTGTGACCATTTTAGGCAATAGATGATATAAAGAATGTAATGCATAGATTATATAGCTGTAACAGGCGAGACGCCCGTACCACAAGAGATATGAAACGACTTTTTGATTTGGAAGTCCTTAATGGGCGACTGCGCTACCTGTAGGCTTAACTTTTTTGAAGAAAATAATAGCAATACCACTCAGTAACAAAGCAATACCAATAAAATAGAAACAATCGTTAAAAGCCATGACAAAAGCTTCACGGCGGACAATTTTGTCAATAGTTGCTATGGCTTGGTTTTGCGCGGTACTTAAATCGACTCCTCCTCGATTTGCAAAATACTGCGCTAGTTGGTTAATGCGTTCCTGAGTCGCTGGATTATATAAAGATATTGCGTCCCCCAATCTGTTGGAATGAAATTGTTCTCTATTAGTTAATAAAGTTGCTAAAGCTGCAATTCCTATAGAACCACCCAAGTTACGCATCATATTGAATAAACCACTCGCTGAACCAGCATCTTTGGGACTTAAACCAGCTGTTGCGATCGCGCTTAAAGGAACCATAATCAAAGGTTGTCCCATTGCGCGGACTAGTTGTGACCACCGCAATTGATCTAATCCTGTTTGATAGGTCATCCGCGAGTTCATAAACACGCTCACAGCAAATAAAGCTACGCCGATCGCAACCATAAATCGCACATCAATACGTTGCATTAATTTGGGGATAAAGGGAATAATAAATAACTGAGGAATACCTGCCCAAATCAGCACTTCACCAATTTGTAGTGCATTATATCCTTGAATTTGAGCTAGATATAAGGGTAAAATATAGATAGAGCCATATAATCCTACCCCTAGGGCAACATTAACAATACTTGCTAAACCAAAGTTACGATATCGTACAAGCCGTAAGTTAATGAATGGTTGTTTGCGAGTTAGTTCAATCCAGAAAAACAGCACTAAAAATAATGCTGCTATTATACTTAACCGTACAATTAATACCGAACCAAACCAGTCTTTACGACTACCTTCTTCTAAAACAACTTGTAGGGAACCTAACCCAAGTGCCATTGAAATAATTCCTAACCAGTCACCTTGTCTTAGTAACTGCAATTGCGGTCTATCTTGTCTAATCCCATACCAAACTCCAGCCAGCATTAATATCCCAGGAATAATATTTATATAAAAACTATATTCCCAACTATAGTTTTCTGTTAACCAACCTCCTAATGTTGGTCCTATTGACGGTGCAAACACTGCTGTAAGACCAAACGCAGCTAACCCAATTGCTTGCTTAGATGGAGGTAGATAAGTTAGCACAACTGTCATAGCTATGGGAATTAAAACGCCTCCCGTAAAACCTTGTAAAGCACGGAAAACAATCATGGAATTCAGGTTCCACGCCCAAGCACAACAAATGGAGAAAAAGATAAATAATGTCGTGTTTACTAATAGATACCGTCGCAAGGAAAATACCCGAGACAACCATCCTGTTAAAGGAATGACTACAATCTCTGCAACTAAATAAGCAGTAGAAATCCAAGAACCTTCTTCTAGCGTTGCTCCTAAGCTAGCCTGAATTTCTTGCAAAGAAGCGTTAGTAATCTGAATATCCAACACCGCCATAAATGCGCCTAGCATACTTGCTAAAACGCCAATCCAGGTTCTCAATGGTATTTGTGGATTGGCGCTCGGGCTACCAGGTGTTTGATTATTTTGTTTTCTGAAAGAATTTGTATTATTCATGGTATGGGGCTTTGGGAATAATCATGAGTTTAAAAACCGCTCCAGGCGCAGAGGACACAGAGAAGATACAGAATTATTTATTGGAAGTGGTTATTATACCTCTTTCAATATAAATTGCACGGACTAAATGCCTTAACTTAGGCAATTGTTTGGCAAAATATATAGAGCCTATTATACAAACTATGCCATCAATGACTAAGGTTAAAGGCGCACCAATGTGACGAGTTAATGCACCTCCTACTAAATTTCCAAAGGGGATCGTTCCTAAAAATGACATTGTATATAGGCTCATGACTCGTCCGCGCTTGTCTTCTTCTACTATTGTTTGTAAAACTGTGTTGCTACTAGCTATTTGAATAATTGTTCCTAATCCAACGAACAACATTGTTAGCAAAGAAAGTGGTAGCAAGCGCGACCAAGCAAAGCCAATCAAACCAAGCCCTAAAATGGCTGGACCTAGAACAATTAATTTACCTAGTCCTACAACTGTTCTTCGTGTAGCTAGATAAATTCCACCGGATAAAGCCCCTACTCCGGAAGCTGACATCAAAAATCCTAGAGTTTCAGCCCCACCTTTCAAAATTTCTTCTGCAAAAACCGGAACTAAAACCGTGTATTGCATACCAAAAAAGCTGACTAGGGTTGATAGTAATAACATAGCCCGAATTGGTGGAAAACCAAAGGCATATCTAAATCCTTCTTGAATTCTTTGTAAGGGATTAATATTAGTTGCGATCGTCTGCCAAGGTTTAATTTTCATCGCCAATAAAGCTATAATGACAGCGATATAACTTAAACCATCTATTAAAAAACAGTAAGCTGTACCGACAGCAGCAATGAGTAAGCCCCCAACAGCAGGTCCGATTAATCTCGCCCCATTGAACATGGTTGAGTTCATCGCAATAGCATTTGCTAAATCATCCTTACGTTCTACCAATTCTGGGACAAATGCTTGTCGCGCTGGTGCATCAAAAGCATTTATGAATCCTTGAAATAAGCTTAGGACAATAAGGTGCCAAATTTGGATCGCGCCTGTAAATGTTAGTGCTGCTAGCGCCAATGATTGAATCATTGATAGTATTTGTGTACCAATAATGGTCCGATAACGGGAAAAGCGATCTACAAATACCCCACCAAAGGGAGTTAAAAAAAAGCTCGGAACTTGACTGGTAAATCCTATAACTCCTAACATCAGAGGGGAGTTAGTTAAGTCATAAACTAACCAAATTGTGGCAATTTGTGTCATCCAAGACCCAATAAGAGAGATACCCTGTCCAGCAAAAAACAAGCGGTAGTTTCTTGACCTTAATGCTGGTAGCAATAAATTTTTTCCTGTTGGTTGGGCTTTCATGCAAGGTCCGTTTTGTACCACTAAATATCTACATAGATATCATCTAACGTCAACCTCAACCCCTCTCTATAGGTGGAGAGGAACACTACTAATACTTGAAGGTTTTGACTCGATCCCCCCAACCCCCCTTATGAAGGGGGGCTTTAAACCTACCCCTGTTAAGGTGTACTAACAAAGTACTATCTCAAAGCCTTATTCTTACGTTGCACTCCCAATCCTAAAATCTAAACTTGAGCACGAATATTAGTTTTTTGCTTCCAAATTTTAATGGGTGCGAAGCTAAAACCCTTATAAATCGTTAGTACAAATGCTCACCTTAACAGGGGTAGGCTTTAAACCCCCCTTGAAAAGGGGGGCTGGGGGGATCAAAACGGGATGAGCACTATAACCCTTGCAGTATTGGGAACACTACTGTTTTAGGAGTATGACCTAGGACATTAAAAATAGCAACAATTCCCGACAAACTAGAATATTTTTCTGTTGCTAATGTCATACTTTTTCAGTATAATTACAGTAGGATGTGCAACCAAAGGTTCCTCCTATTATTGAGGTACAATGGTCATTACGACCAAATTCTTAGATACTCTGATAGGTCTAGGAACTTAAGATATCTCTGTTTAAAGAGCCTTAAGGAAAACCTTAAGGCATTGTGGGATACCACCTTTCTGAACAAGTTCAGAATGTTGTACTAAGATGTTCCTTGGATGTCTCTGATGTCCAAAAATGTCCCGGTTAAAAGTATCAGAACATAGGGTATGGTACTCTTTTCACCACACCCTATACTCTACACCCCACACCCTATTTCCCCACGGACACACTTACTTCCGCAGACATCCCAGGTGCAATCAGGGATTCGTATCCTTTGATGCTTTCTTGGTCAAAAGCAATTTTTACAGGAATGCGCTGCACAATTTTTGTAAAGTTACCAGTGGCGTTATCTGGTGGTAAAAGGGCAAATTGAGCACCAGAAGCTGGAGAAATACTATCTACATGACCTTTGAAGGTATGATGGGGGAAGGCATCAAGTTTAATTTCTACTTCCTCTCCGGGCTTCATGTTCTCCAACTGCGTTTCTTTAAAGTTGGCAACTATCCAGTTTTCGTTATCAACAATTGCCATTAATGGAGCTCCCGCTTGTATCCGGTTACCCACCTCTACCGTTTTCCTTCCTATTCGTCCGGCAGATGGAGCGGTAATATTTGTGTAGGATAGCTGCAATTGTGCATCTTTGAGGGATGCTTGTGCTTGGGCTATGGCTGCTATTGCTGCTTCATACTGATTGCGGTTCACTTCTGTTTGTTGTCCGCTGGCTGTGGCTTGTTGCAATCCTCCTTTAGACGTTGCTAGTTTCGCTTGGGCGCTAGCTACGCCCTCTTGTGCTTGTGCTAGTCGAGATTGGGCTTGGGCTACACCAACTTTTGCAGAAGCTAATTTTGCTTGTGCTTGTTCCACTGCTTGAACAGCTGCGTTTTTCTGTGCTAAAGCCACGTCATAAGTTGCTTGAGCACTATCTAATTGTTGGCGAGGAATTGCTCCTTGTTGATAAAGGGTTTGGTATCGGTTGTAATCCGCTTGGGCTTTCTGTAAATTGGCGTTTGCTTGTGCAACTTGTGCTTGTGCTGCGGGAATACCTGCTTGCGCTAGTTTCACTTCAGCTTGTGCTGCGGGAATACCTGCTTTTGCTTCTTGTACTGCTGCTTGGGCTGTGGAAATCGCAGCTAACGCACCATTCACATCGCCCTGGGCTTGAGCTGTCTGAGCAGAGGAGGTTTCTGAGGCTAGAGTAATATTTGCTTTTGCGGCTTCTGCTTGACGGCGAGCATTTTGCAATGCGGCTTGTGCTTGTTGGACTTTGCTTTGATAGTCCCTTGGATCTAGTTTCACCAGTAACTGTCCTGATTTCACTAGCTCGTTGTCATTGACTAGGACTTGGCTAACAGTTCCAGGTATCCGACTGCTAACTTGGTGTACGTGTCCGGCTACTTGGGCGTTATCTGTCTGTTGATGGGTGGAAGCATACTGCCACCACTGGTAACCAAAGCCACCAGCTGCTACAGCACCTACACCTAATACTCCCAGTATCAATCCTATCGGCTTTTTCCGCTTTGGTTGTTCCGGCTGTTGGGAGCTAACTTCTTCCTCTCCAATCTCTGGTTGAGAGTCTACATCAACTTCTGGGGCTGTACTGACAGAGTTCTCCAGAGTGTCTAAATCTTTAACCAGTTCTGGTTCTAATACAACACTCTTGTGTCCTTTCCGTCCGTTTAAGGTATTGCTGTGACGTTCCATTATCATTCACTTCCCTGGTTGTTAATGTTTTAAAAAAAGATGAAAAATAGTTTGCGTGCGTAATATTAGTCGAAAAAATTAATTCCTGTTCTTTTATTTAGTATACGTAATATTATCTTCGATTTCCGTAAACCTGACTTCGTCTATTAGGATGATTTCTTTATGAAAGATTGGCTATTGCTTTTGTCAGAATTTGGGAGAATTGTTCGCGTTCGGCAAAGGTTATACCACCCATCGCTTGTTCTCGAATTTCTACCGCGATTGGTGGGAGTACAGTCTCTAGTTCCTTACCTGCATCTGTTAACCAAATCCTCCAGATGCGGCGATCGCGTGCATCACGTTCACGGCGTATCAATCCACGCTCCTCCATTCTATCGAGTACACCAGTCAACGTACCTCCTACCTGTTGTAGTTTATCCCCTATACTAGAAGTCGGTAAACCGTCCTCTTCCCACAAACAGCACAGCACCACCCAGTGAAAGGGGGTTAACCCAAACGGTTCTAACCGTTCCGTAAACTTCCTCGCCATCAGCTGTGAAAGAAGCTTAATGCGATAACCAACACCATAAGGTGCGCGAACTTGCTGCCAAGACTCCAAATCTTGGGACTTATTTGATTTGAGAACCATTTGCATTTACTTAGTGTACGTAATATTCCTTTGACAATATTATAGCGGCTCTCCGACGAATTATACTTTGAGCAGTCAGCCGTCAGCTTTCAGCTTTTAGCCAAGAACTTGTGGCTAATAAATCCGTTCCTGGATTAAAAGCTCAATTTATCCCCGTGCCCGATCTAGATATAACTCTATAATTGCTTGGCTAAAAGGCAAATTTAGCCAAATCTGACACAATTAACCAATATTTTAATTGTAGCAAAGCTATCAGTCATTGGGAAAATATTTAGGTATTATTAAGAAAAGTAAATAAATTTGGTATTGAAGACACAGTTAGTGTATCCAATCTCAACACCTGATAGAAAAGATTACGAGAGGAAAGCCGACAGTGACATCACGGATTAAACTTGCACAAACCTCTGACGAATACTTACTGACAGAATTTTTTACTGAATCAGTAGGTACATGGAATTCGGAACGGCGCTACTATACACTACCGGATGGAGAGACAAAAGAAATGGTAAGTATAATTACCATCCGGTTTCTGACCGCAGGATGTGATGAATTGCAAAAGCTGGCTCAAATGCACGGATTGTCAGAGACAGTAAGTTTAGTCTGTGGTGCAGAAGTGATATGGGAAAGTACCAATTCCGCTACGGGAAGAAAAGAGTCCAAGGGTTCAACATTATTTGGTGCTTTAGGAAATATCTTGTATCGCGATCGCGGTTTTGCTACCCCCAAACCAGTCACCGCAAAGTATCACTTTCCCAATCCTAAAACTCTGTGTTTGCGAACAGAGTACAACGATTCAGTTTTTGAAGAAGAATTAAAGTTAGTGGGTAGTAAATACCGCACCCGCCAATCAATTATCTCCCGTGCTGGCGAACAATTGATGATTGGTCAGTATTTGGAAAAGCGAGTGGAAGCTCAGTGAATTAAATAGAAGAATTAAAGTTAATGGGTAAGTACCGTACCCGCCAATCAATTATCTCCCATGCTGGCGACAATTGACGATTGGTCAGAATTTGGAAAAGCGAGTGGAAGGGTGAAAGGTTAAAGCTAGGTGCTTCAAACTGGTAATTCCCAATCCTCAAACTGTAACTCTGGAACACGTCTAAACTCACGGGTATTATGCGTGATGAGAATTAAATTATTGACGATTGCAATTGCTGCAATCTGAAGGTCGTTAGGACCAATCGGAGTTCCCAAAGCTTCTAGTTTTGCTCGGATACAACCGTATACTGCAGCTGCATCGCCATCAAACGGTAGACTGACAAACTCACTAAAAAACTCCTTATACAACGCCAAATTACTCTCAAGGCGAGTCCCTTTATAAGCACCATAGTAAAGTTCAGCTTTGACAATATCGCATAGTACTACATCTTGACGCGACACTCTAGCTAATTTGTTAATTATGGGAGAACTACGACGAGTAAGATATAGAATACAGGTATTAGTATCTAGCAGGTAAATCACAGAAGATCCCAACGCCTTTGTTCGTATTCTCCTTGTTCGCCCCGTGTTAGTGGTTCTCCTTCCCACTTTCCTGCAGTTCTCTCAAAGAAACTAGAGCTCCAGCCTAATTCTTCTGGTGTTTTAGTCATAACTTCCTTCAGATCAGATTGTTTGAGTAATTCAGCTTGAATAGCGGATTCTAAAATGTGCTTTAACTCAGCTTGTAGAGAACGCCCATGCTTGTGAGCAAGAGTTTCTAGTTTCTGCAGTAAAGAAGGATCTAAATTTTGAATAAGAAATTCAGCCATATAGAAGGGGTTTAGGGTTTGAGGGATTGTGCAGTAGCGTCTGCAGCTAATAGGTCTAAATGAGCCTGCGCTGCTTGCGGAGCCTCAATCGGCGTCCAGACTTCATAAGGTACACCTGATTCAAGCTGGGTTATGGGATGATTTTGCACAGAGGTTACGATGACTTGCATGAGTTCAAGTTGATCGCTGACAGAGAGAGTGAGAACTTGGCTTTTCAGGTCGGGTGAGAGCGTAATGTTTTGGAGAGGAATGGTTTACTTCCAGTTCGATTATAGTGCTGGTGGAAACCCATATTCTAAAGCCATGTTTAAAACGATTGACATTTGGAAAAGACTCGATCACACAACAGCCGTGCGTTACCGATGTTTTCAACGTTTAATGGATGGTCAATTCTGCGTGCAAAGTGCCGATTACTACTATCTACCTATCCGTGAAGAACAAGTGAGGACTTTAGACAGACAATTTCTAGAATTATTCATTGAAGAGGCTCCCGATCAGCGCTGTGAGGTCTATCCTAATTTAGAAGAAGCGATCGCTATGTACGAAAAAGAATTTGCAGACGATCTCACCATAAAACCACAAGAAGATCAAACTAATTTTACTCCCAAAAAAATTGCTTGAAATTCAGCAGTTGTCCTTGGTAACGCTTTGCCAAGACTAAACAGGCAGCGTAAGCGTTCAGCTATGCTCATTTAGTTTGACTCAGGGTTTAGCTTACAGTCTTTTCCTGCACGATCAATCGGCAATAGTTTATCGTCAAGGAGAGCGGACTTCTTCACAAATGTTTGCGGAAAAATTTGCCTGTTATTTTCTGATTCCCTCTGAAGCATTACAAGAGCGTTTGCTCAGTTTAAAAGTAAGAGTTGTTACCCGTCCGATAGAAGTTGTGCATTTATCTCGCTACTTTGGAGTCAGTTATGAAACAATGCTATATCGATTGGAACAGGAAAACAAAATAGTTGGTTATAAAGATAATTTTCAGAATGTACAAGCTGCGGTTTTAGCACGCCAACTTGGTTACAGTCCTGCTCATTATGAGCTTCAGCAAGGTTTTCATTCAATAGAAGAACGATTCCCTCGAATTTTTATTGAACTTGCCTACCGTGCTGTTGAGGAAGACAAGATATCTTTGCGAACAGTTGCAGAAATGCTTGGTATTAGCGATATAGAATTGGAGGATCGTCTTAACTTTGAGGATACAGGAGATGATGAGTTTGAAGAGGATGAATTGCTTCAATCTACTGATTATTCATTAATAAAAAGTTAGACAAACGTCAGCATTCAGCACCTACCGTAAAACTTGTAACTCAAAACCGGGTAACACATCTGTCGGGTGAGGTTTGGGCGTCACCGCTCTCCCCTCCCCTAAGAACCGTACATGA
>JAWQFQ010000103.1:0-29936 GCA_035967975.1 Scytonema sp. PMC 1070.18 | reverse complement strand
CGCAAACCATCCTGCGCCACTCGGTTCGCATACGTGCTTGCAAGAAGAGAGAGGGAGACAGCGAGGATCTACCCCCAGGGTCTCCCGGACAGGGTAAGAGTCGTAAAACCTCCCCAACCTGCTCCGTCTCCCGAACCCGCACCGCCTCCCCAACCTGCACCTGCACCAAACGATCCACCGCCATTAGAAGGACAACCGGGAGATTTTCCTAAACCTTCGACAACACAAATAGAGGAACGCTTAAAAGCACCTGAGGATGATTACAAGCAAAGACGCCAGAACCTTTTACAACGACTGCAAGCGAACCAACAAGCAACTACACCGCCAGGTACTGACCCCGAATTCGGAAAACTTATACTTCAGGAACAACCATTAGAACAGGTCCCACAACCACCGCCTGTAGTCGTCTCTAAACCTCTAGGGTTTTTACTAGCAAATGTGGGGTATTTTCAAACGAGTAATATTTTTTCTTCAGCAATTGACCCACAACAAGATGGTTTAGTATATTCTGGGCTGACTCTAGTCTCTGCACCCATACCCATAGGATCTAAAACTTATTTGAATGGGTCGATAAATGGTAACATCATTCGTTACATTGACCAATCCCAATACAATTACAACCAATTAAGGTTTAATGTCAGTATTTATCAACAGATATCATCCCGAATGTATGGAGAACTTGGTTGGAGCAATCAACAGTTTTTTTATACCAAGAATGGCAATTCCTACAGTGCTGGCGATCGCTTTTTAAACGAAAATTCCGTACAACTGTCTTTTGGACGACGAGATCCTCTCACACCAAAATTAATGCTAGATAGCTTTTACGAACTTCGTCTGAGTTTGACTGACCTACCCAATAATATAGAAAACCGCGATCGCGTTACTAATTCCGTATGGCTTTCCTTGAACTATTACTTGAAAAAAAGCCTTCAAATAGGTCTTGATTATCAGTTTACCTTAACAGACTTTACCCGTCGCGAACGACAAGACCAGTACCATCGTATCTATAGCCACTTAAATTATCAAGTATCTACTAACACTAATTTAAGTCTTCAAGGAGGCTTTAATTTAGGTATTTCTACTGAGGACAACATTGATTATAATGGTTGGTTTTTTAGCATCAATTACAACTTGGAATTAGGACGATTTTAAGAGCAATTAGCTATCAGCAGTCAGCTATCAGCAGTCAGCTATCAGCAGTCAGCTAAAAGCTGACGGCTAAGTGCTAAAAGCTGATAGCTAAAAGCTGACGGCTGAGTGCTAAAAGCAACCATCTAATAACTTATCCAATCACTCCAGCTACCAGCGTAAAGTTTACCTTTATGGTTTCCAGCCAATTCTAGAGATAATAAATTCACACAAGCAGTAACACCAGAACCACAGTAGACAAAAATTTCCTCAGCTTTTTCAAGTTCAGACCAATGTTGACGTTGCTGCGCTTGCGGAAGTAGATAGCCCTCTGAATCTGTAACATCCAACCAAGAGTAGTTAACCGCGCCTGGAATGTGACCAGCAATTTTATCAATTGGTTCTCGTATACCCAAGTAACGTTCCTTTTGTCTTGAATCAACTAACACAATTCCTGGTGTATCTTTACGAGTTTTTACTTCTATAAAATCAACTACCATCTGTGGTTGGACTTGGGGAATAAAGTTAGCATTTTGGGGTTCTGGAACAACGTCCGTAATAGGATAGCCAGCTTTTTGCCATGTAGCAAAACCTCCATCTAATACCGCCACTTGCTCGTGTCCTAGGTAGCGTAACAGCCACCACAAACGAGATGCAAAAGCAAGACGGGAATTATCGTAAGCGACAACAAAGGTTTTTTGGAAATTTACTCCTATTGTTGATAACTTATCAGCTAATTCCATAGGATTGGGTAAAGGATGTCGCCCCCCATGTTCTCTGACAGGACTGGAAAGGTCTTGATTTAAGTCGAGGTAGTAAGAATTCCTAATGTGGCTTTGCTGGTATTGTTGTCGTCCCATCTGTGGATCTGTCAGCGAGAATCGGCAGTCTACCACAACGACTTGGGGATCGTCAAGATGGTCAAACAGCCATTTGCTAGTAACAACCAAAGGCGCGTCGGTCATAAACTTAAACTAGAAATTATTTTAGTTAGTTGTTAGTCGTTAGTTGTTAGTTGTTATTTGTTATTTGTACTACTAACCACTAACCACTAACTACTAACCAGTATCTATACACTATGTCAGATTTTAAGAATTTTACACCTGAGTCAACTGCAGATGGTTCGTTTACCTTTTTTTCTCAAGAGTTTCGCGAATCTTTTCACAGCCATTATGGAGCACGTCAAGAAAGCTTTCTGAAATTTGCAGTTCCAACTCAATTGGCTGAGTTAGCGAATAATTCCTGTGTGCGATTATTGGACGTTTGTTATGGACTGGGGTATAATACAGCAGCTGCAATTGAAACAATTTGGGCAGTTAATCCTAATTGTTTTATAGAGGTTATTGGTTTAGAACTGAATGAGGATGTCCCAAAAGCTGCGATCGCTCACCACCTATTCGAGAACTGGGGATACGAATATACCCAGATTTTGTCTAAACTAGCTTTTGAGCATCAAGTTCTGCAAGACCGAATCAAGGCAACTCTGTTAATTGGTGATGCAAGAATCACACTTGAGCGGATCATCCAATTAGGGTTTCTTGCTGATGCAATTTTCCTCGATCCATTCTCACCTCCTCAATGTCCGCAATTATGGACTGTTGAGTTTATTCAAAAACTTGCCCTTTGTTTAGACGTAAATGGTTTACTAGCCACTTATTCTTGCGCGGCTGCGGTACGTACAGCCCTTTTAGCTGCTGGGCTACACATAGGGTCTACACCACCAGTTGGTAGGCGATCGCCTGGTACGGTAGCTGCTCATCCAAGGGTTAAAAGAGCAGGGAAAGAAATAGCTGAGATGACTTCCTCCTCCGTCTCATCTTGCCTTCCTCAATTATCTCAGGCTGAAATTGAACATTTGCTCACTCGGGCTGCGATTCCTTATCGAGATCCAAAATTGTGCGATCCTGCGGAAGTTATTTTGAGACGGCGACAACAAGAGCAATTAACTTCTGTTTTAGAGACTACCTCAAGTTGGAGAAAAAGATGGTTATCAAAAACCTTGTGATAAAACGTAACATTTATAACAAAAAATCATTTTTAGAATCTTAGAGCTACGGGTGAGGTGAATATAGGACTCCTATTTGATTTTTGAACAAAACTCGGTACACCTGAATCTTCTGGATTTCTATTGCCTATTGCCTATTGCCTATTGCCTATTGCCTATTGTCTATTGCCTATAAAAATTTCTTTCCCCTACACTTCACATCCCTATTTTCCAGACAGGGATTATGTAATCTTAGCTTGTTATGAGTAGTAGAAATACGTAGAGCTATTGACAATCTAAACTTTAAACTAAAAACACTTAATTTTGATACAAACTAAACCTGAACAGCATCTTCTGCCAATACCATATTAATAAATCTCCGTAAAATAACCGATTTAAGGTCAGCATAAAATGCTCATACTATAAATATAGGATAAAGAATGTGACAATAACATTTCTTGAGAAAATATAAAAAATAAACAGTACAAAACACAAAACGAGCTCTGCTAACATACAAAAGCTGATGAAAATCATGACTGCACATAGCCAAGAATCAAACGAATCAGTGAAAGCTTGTCACCGTTAGCTATTTTTAGATGGGAGTGCCTTTGTGTTTCAATGGAAATCCAGGTTGACAGGCTCTACTGAAGCAATTGTTAGTCAGTCAACCTCCTTAAACGAAGTCGATTGTATAGTTCCCAATCCTGGCTTGGCATTGCAAAGTCTCAAAGGTAATGCTTTTGATTTACTTAAAAAGGATATGGTACTTGACAACTTTGAAGCTCCTCCGAGCGACATCAACGCTCGTGCTAATTCTGTACATGATATATCGCAATTTGGAACGGTACAGGTCAAAGGGTTAACGGTGAATGCAACGGATTCAGATACACCAAAAGTTTTGGTGGTAGACGACCATATGGCTAGTCGGATGACGGCTGTCGCGCTTTTGGCAATGGAAGGCTATGAAGTCATAGAAGCAGATTGCGGTTCTAGTGCCATTGAACTGGTAACACACAAACAACCAGACCTGATCTTACTGGATGTAATGATGCCAGGAATGGATGGATTTGAGGTGTGCCAGTTGCTCAAGCAGGAAGAACAGACTAGACTGATCCCCGTTATTTTCATCACAGCTTTGAACGACCGACGATCGCGCATTCAGGGGATTGAAGTTGGGGCGGATGATTTTCTCACCAAACCCTTTGATCGCCTTGAGTTGGCAGCTCGCGTCAAGTCTTTAGTACGGCAAAAGCGTTTGAATGAAGACTTAGACCATGCCGAACAAGTCCTATTTTCGATTGCTAGAGCAATCGAAAGCCGCGATCCCAATACCGGGGATCACTGCGAACGCTTAGTGAAACTGGGAAGAGCTCTTGGTGAGTATCTTAATCTCTCGCGCAACCAAATTCGGGATTTAATGTGGGGTGGTTACCTTCATGATATTGGTAAGGTGGGAATTCCCGATGCAGTATTGCTCAAAACAGGCAAACTTACCTCCGAAGAGTGGGATATTATGAGACAGCATGTTTTGATTGGAGAAAAAATCTGTCAGCCACTCCGCAGTATGAAGGGAGTGAATCCCATCATACGACATCACCACGAGCGTTGGGACGGTTCTGGGTATCCTGATGGACTGATAGGAGACGATATTCCCTACCTAGCACAGGTATTTCAAATAATTGATATTTTTGATGCTTTAACCACGGAAAGACCGTATAAAAAAGCTTTGACTTTAGAAGAAGCCCTCTTTGTTATGGAAGAGGAAACAGCAAAGGGCTGGCGTAATCCTATACTTATGCAACAGTTTAAAGAGTTCATTCTGTTTTGCCAAAATGGACACCTGTTAAAAATATAAGCTTGGGTGTGTAATATCTCGTTGGTAGTTAGTAGCATTTGCTTCTAAACTCAAAGTAAGCAAGGCAGTCAAAGTAACTCATTAATATCTAAGTTATGGTAGTTGTATCAATTTTAGCTGCGGGACGTGGGACACGTATGAAATCAAACCTACCCAAGGTCTTACATTCTTTGGGTGGGCGATCGCTCATCGAACAAGTGCTTGAGAGTGTGAAACCACTTGCGCCCACTCAGCAAATGGTGATTGTAGGATATCAGGCTGAGGAAGTCAGAGCCGCTTTACAGTCAATTCCAAATTTAGAGTTTGTAGAACAAAAAGAGCAGCTAGGAACAGGTCATGCTGTCCAGCAATTACTCCCCTATCTACAAGGATATACAGGTGATTTATTAGTATTATACGGTGATGTTCCGTTATTACGTGCAGAAACCCTGCAAAATCTTTTGCTCCTTCATAAAGAAAATCAAAACGCCGCCACTATGCTCACCGCATATCTAGATAACCCAAAAGGCTACGGGCGCGTTTTCTGCGATGAAAACAATATTGTTCAAGAAATTATAGAAGACCGCGATTGCACAACTGAGCAAAAACAAAATCGCCGTGTCAATGCTGGAATTTACTGCTTCCGGTGGGAAGATTTGGCAAAAGTTTTACCCCAATTACAAGCCAATAATGCTCAAAAAGAATATTATCTGACTGATGCTGTTAGTCAAATTAAACCAGTGATGGCAGTGGATATAGAGGATAATCAAGAAATTCTTGGTATTAATGACCGCCTGCAATTAGCAACAGCGTACGAAATTTTGCAAAGGCGAATCAAAGAAAAATGGATGTTAGCAGGGGTTACCCTTGTTGATCCCAGTAGCATTACAATAGACGATACTGTCGAACTCCAACCAGATATAGTGATTGAACCCCAAACTCACTTGCGGGGTTGTACGGTCATTCAAACAGGAAGCCGCATTGGACCGGGAACATTAATTGAAAATAGCCAGATTGGCGAAAATGTCACGGTTCAGTACTCTGTCGTCCGAGGTAGCATCATTAAATCGGGAACCCAGCTTGGTCCCTACACCCATTTGCGCGGTCAGGTAGAAATAGGTGCTCGCTGTCGTGTAGGAAATTTTGTGGAATTAAAAAATACTAAGTTAGGTGACTCTAGCAATGTAGCCCATTTGTCCTATTTGGGCGATACTACAGCAGGAAATAAAGTTAATATCGGTGCAGGTACTATTACAGCGAATTATGACGGTTCAAAAAAACACCCTACTACGATAGGAGACCGTACCAAAACTGGCGCTAATAGCGTTTTAGTTGCTCCCCTAACTCTAGGAAATGATGTTTATATCGCTGCTGGTTCTACAATTACGAAAGATGTCCCTGATGATTGTCTAGTTATTGCTCGCGCTCACCAAGTAGAAAAACCGGGTTGGCGCTTAAAGCAGTCAACGGATAGCTAATAGCTAATGGCTAATGGCTAATAGCTAATGAAAAATCCCAACTTCTGTATCGCTGGGAAGTTCTAATGTGTCACCCATCTTCTCGCCGCTGTGGAATGCGGCGAGGAGAACGTTACTAGTTTTCCCCCAAGCAATTGCTCCATTCGCATCAAGGGCGATCGCTCCAAAATCCCGCTTGTTTTCCCGTGCTTCTGTAAAAGAGCGCTGCATAGCTTCTTTGAGCGACATACCATCGGTCACGCGGATCGCAATCCTTGGTGCTAAACATTCATCAATAATGTCTTCTCCAATACCAGTACAACTAACAGCTGCAAATTTTGTTGCATAATTTCCTGCTGGCATAGCAGAATCACTGACACGTCCAATACGTTCAAAGCCCTTTCCACCCGTAGAAGTGCCAACAGCTAGTCTTCCTTGAGTATCTAAAGCTACTACACCAATTGTACCGCGTCGGGCACTGCTCGTTTCTACAAGCCCTGGTTCTGCAACTACGCCAGCCATCGTTTTTTTAAAATTATCCTGACGCTCTTGTATCCACTCTTGCAGACGCAACTCAATCAAACCGTTATAGCTAGGAATTTGTAACTCCCGCGCCAGTTCAGCTGCACCGTAATCTGATAATACGCGGTCAGGAGAGTTTTGGAGAGCGATCGCCAAGTCAATAGGATTTTTCACCCGTGAGACATTAATCACTCCACTAAAGCTTTGAGAAGTCCCATCCATGATGGAAGCACTCATGCGAATCTGACCATCCGATTGCAATACTGAACCAGTTCCAGCGTTAAAACGGGAATCATCCTCCAACATTTGACAACCCCGCACAACAGCTTCTTTAGAACTTACGCCTGACTCCAAAAGAGAATAAACCTCCTCCAAGACGACATAAAGCGATCGGCGTACCGCCTCCACTGCGCCTTTACCTTTTAGAGAACTACCAGCCCCTCCATGAATAATTAACTTAGGTTGAACCTTTGTGTCCATTTGTTTATTTATTTCCTTTGTCCTCTGGTTTAATGAGCTATCAGCTATTAGCTATCAGCTATCAGCTTGCGCTGAGTGCTGAAGCTTTCATTCATCCGTCTTTTGAACTTCAGAACGACGACGGCGACAACGTTCTGAGCAATACTTCACCTCATCCCAGCAATCCTCCCATTTTTTGCGCCAGGTGAAAGGGCGCTGACATACCGGACAAATCTTTGTAGGTAGGTCAGATTTAGAACGCGCACGACCCATATCTATACGGTACTGATTTGAGTTTGATTTCTGAGATTTGGATGCAATTATAACCATTTTGCTACAACGGTTGGTAATTTAATTCAGGTTTTCCTGAATTACCGCAACAAAACTCCATTTCCAAACCTCAAAAGCGGACGACCCAATATTATCAAGCCTTTGCGCTACGTGTGGTGTAATCTGAAGCTGACAAAAGATTGGGTTTTTGATGGGTAAGAAACCTTCAAACTTAGTCCAATAAGTAATGTGATTCTGATAACTTAGTATTTTACGCGTAAATACTGCTACAGAAGGCAAAATTTGTTTGTTTTTTACCTTAAACTAGCTTTTTTGTTACTTCGGTCAGAGAAAAATTTAGCTGGATATGTAAATAGATATACTTTTTTTTCCAAAGCTCACCCGGAAATAAATGGTGTTGTTGGTCAATTTACAATTTTTTATCTGCCTGGAAATAAAAATTAGAAACCCGGTTTCTTGAAGAAACCGGGTTTCTGGGGGTTACAGTTACAGATCTAAGGGACGGGCGGGGACGCCCGTACCACAAGATGGATAATTTATTTCTTAGAGGATGTTTGAAAAGTGATTGGCTGTAATTTCAAGCATTGGTTGATCCCCCCTAGCCCCCCTTAAAAAGGGGGGAAAATCTCTAACGGTCCCCCTTTTTAAGGGGGATTTAGGGGGATGAGAAGTGTGCATGCTACTAACAAGAAGACTTTTAAAACATCCTCTTAGAAGTCCCTAAGCAACCACCAGACATTATTCTCGCGCCACTGGTATTGGATGCATGAGAAATAAGAGTCACTTCTCCTTTGCCATTAAATACCCAACCTGTAGCAGGTACAATTTCGACAACATCGGTTTTAGATTTTAGTTCACCAGCAGGTTTCTCTGAACGCGGCTGTTGCGATGTCACAGATGATAGACGAGTATCAGACCAAAGTACATCAGTAGTCAGGGGTTCGTCAGGACTAGAAGGTAAACCACCTCGTCCGGTAATAGTAAACTCACTCCCTTTTCCATTAGCAAAGGCGGCACAGCCAGTATCTACAATATCAGTTGTATCAACGACTACTACTGGAAGTTCGACTAAACCTTGACTGGGATCTACTTCCGGATTATTGATATCTATGATACCGCTTAGAGAAGGGTTTTGTTGTGAAATGGCTGTAATGTCATTTGTTGGTAACTGACTTGGGTCTAAATCACCAGGGCTTAATCGCTCAAGTTCTTGTCGGGTTAGTGGCGCAATTCCAAAGAGATCGGCAGCCCTAAGGATGATTTTGCCACCACTACCACCGAAGGCATTAGCAGTAATGTCGCTATTTTCATTGGGGACTGTCACAATGAACCCTCTAGGAGCATATATAGTAATGTTGCCACCATTACCAGTACTGTTTTGATTTTCACCCGCACTCGTGGAGATGGAACTCCTACCGCGTAACAAAAGTAAATCGCCGATGTTTAGCTGAATATTTCCACCTTGACCTGTCTGGGAGGTGGCAAAAATTCCAACTGAATTATTATCAGAGTCAAAATTACTAATTGTCAAGGATTCAGCATCAACAGTGATTCGTCCAGCATTACCTAGACCTGAAGCTTGTGTATTTATACTAGCTGTATTGATTGTGAAAGAGCCTGCAACTTTAATGTTAATATCTCCGGCGTTACCTGTACTATTTTCCTCTGTGGCGCTATTGACTCCTGAGTCTTTAAGCACAAAAGAATTTGCATTAATATTGACGTTACCTGCATTACCTTTTCCACTAGTAAGAGTACTGATAAAGGCTTCGTTAATCACTACAGAATCTTTAACCTGAATGTTGATTTCTCCACCGTCACCCGAGCTATTTTCCTCTGTACGGCTCGAAAGTTCACCTCTTTCAAGTAGAAAAGATTTCGCAGCTATAAATATTTTGCCTGCATTACCTGCGCCAGCAATGTTACTTTTTATGCCTACTCCATTTCTTAATATGACAGAGTCTGCAACATTAATGTTGATTTCTCCAGCGTTACCTGGTCTATTTTTGTCTTGAGAACTGAAAATTCCTACCCCATTTTCAAGCAAAACAGAATTTGCAATTATGCTAATTTTTCCTCCGTCACCCTGACCATAGTTACTGGTATCTATATATATTGAATTTTTGCCTATGAAAGAGTCAGCAACATTAATGTTAATTTCGCCAGCTTTACCAGGGTTGTCTATACGACTCAAAACTCCCGAATTTTCAATTTGCAAAGAATTTGCAGTGATGTTAATTGTTCCTGGGTTACTTTCTGTGCCAAAAGCGTCTGTAGTTATGCCTGCGCTTTTCACTACCATTGGACCTGCAATGTCAATGTTGATAGCTCCCGCGCTCCCTGTGCTTCCATATTCTGCTACACTACCGAGCCCTATCGTCCCTTGCTCGGAACCATCTAACTGCAAAGAGTTTGCTACTATGCTAATTCTTCCTGCACTCCCCTGGCTATAAGTATTAGTATTAAGACCTCCTCGATTCCTGAATATCAAAGAGTCTGCATTAATTTGGATAACTCCTGCATTACCTGTGCTCTCTTCGGCTGCAATGCTTGCTCCACTGTTATTCTCGAAGGTCATGTTTTTGGCGTTTAGTTGAATGAGTCCGCCGTTTCCTGTACCGTAGGTATTGGCGCTGATAGTAGATTGATTCCAAAGTATGGAGTCACCTTTTATACTAATTCCTCCCCCATCTCTGTTGCCTTGGTTATCAGCGAGTAGAAGTGATTGCTCTGTTAAACTGATGTTTCTACCTGCGATCGCAATTTCCCCTCCACCATTTCCTGTGGTACTCACAAATGATTTTCCAGAAACCTGAATGTCCCCAAAACTGGTGATATTTTCATCAATAAACTTCCCAGGTTGTTGAAAGTTGACAGACTGATTGCTGCCAACACTCGCAATTTCAATTCGTCCGAATGGTGCTTTGAGAATACTACCATTGAGGGTAATATTTCCGCCTAAGAGTGCTAAAGTTTGCCCCTCTTTGACTTGTAATCCTTCTCGATTAGTGTTAACTCTGCCACGGGGTGTAAATCGAGGTGGGTTAGTAATCTCTTCATAATTAATATCGTGTCCCACTCCCGTGAGCGCAATGGTTCCTGGGTTAGAGCCAAATTGCAACCCGGTTGGAACGCTCATTGTTAACAAGGGAGTGGTATTAGAAGAGGTTGTACTAAATACTGTACCATCAGAAAATCTGAGACCGTTAGCAGTGCTACCAATAAATGAACCGCCAATGTTTAACCGAGCATTGTTACCAAAAACAATTCCATTGGGATTAATTAAAAATAGGTTAGCTGTTCCGTTGGCTCGAATCAATCCATCAATATTAGAAATAGACCTACCTGTGACTCGGCTAATAATGTTTTGAATGTCAACAGTGTTATTAAATATTGCTTCTCCACCAGTGGGGACGGAAAACTCTTGGAAACTGTGGAATAAATTGGTACCTGCTTGCGTTCCACCTGTGATATTGACACTGTTGTCAGAGGGTGTGACGATAGAATTATTAGGGAGAGTGTTATCTGGAGTGATTTGAGCGATTAGGTTTGCTGGTCTTTCTTGAGCGATCGCACAATTCGTAGAAAAACCACCATATGTAGTCATTATCACAATTACCCAGAACCAGCCCTGACAAGAACTTATGGTAGACATAGACTTCTCCACCTACAGCAGCACCTAATTAGTAAACCATAATTCTTTACCGGAAATTTATACAATTCTGTAATAGAATAAAATGATGAGGGCAATACTATCGCTCTGCTAAAGGCAAAAGCAAGCGACTGACGATGCGACCATCAGGTAATTGATAAAAATGCAAACCTCCTCCCATTTGTTGCATGAGGTTTTGACAAATGAGTAGATGCAAACCCGGTGGTTGATTGAGACTGGAAAGCGATAGGACATTCTTGGGTTTATCTTGATGTAGTTCTGCCAGTATCTGTGGTTCAATAATGCCATTGTCTGTAATTGACACTTCTAGCAATTGGTCATCCATACGACGACACCAAATGTCAATTCTTCCTCCATTGATAGAGCGACGACAAGCATTGACTAACAATTCGTAGAGAACTAATTCAATTTTCACAATATCACCAGCAATTGTCATATTTTGAGGTTTTATTGCTTCTGGAGATTGAGATAAAGTTGAATCAGCTTTTTCCGTGTTATTGACAATCTGTTGTCCTAAACCATGTACACCAACCCAGAGCTTTTGTTGTTTGAGTAAGTTATCAACGCGCTCAAGAGAACGTTTCAGCAAACTGGTTATTGATAATGTCTCTTGAGTGATATGCAATTGCCACTGTTCGAGTTTTAATAGTGCTGTAATTGATGCTGTGGTACTGTCTATCTGCCTTAATAATTGCTGGTAACGAGTATGAGTTAGTTCGTTAAGGGGCATACCCAAATCGAACAATTGACCCAGTAATATATTAACAATTCTTTGTACTTCCTCCAGGCGGCGATGTTTGTACCAGTTGAGTTGTTGTAGTCTATCGGTTGTGTAATGAAGCATTTGCATAATATACAAATGCCTTTGTGACCAAGCCAACTGGCAAATTAGGGTTTCTAGGGCGCTAAGGCTTTGTTCTGTCCATTGACGTTCGGCATAGTCTGCCATCAACACAATACCCGTGGGTGTACAATCAGCAGTGGTGCGTAAAGCCATCACCAAAACTTGCCCGATGTCAGATCCATATAGCCATTCCCTGGTTTGTTCTGGTAGATTGTCTACACTCAGGATTAACAAACCATCTGTACTCAAAGCCCAGTAAATAAGAACCTCTGTTTCGACTGAAATTACCGATTCAACATCAATGGAAAATCCACTATTAGCAATGACACCTGGTACAATTTTTACATCTTGTTCTTCGGGCTTCCAAGTGAGCAGGATTGCTAGAGGACAATCAAGCACAGATGCTATTTGTTCGAGTGCTGCTCGTTCAAACTCTTGAAGGGGCTGGTTGATGTTGCTTTGAGCTTGTTCTAAAATACGTAAGCATTTTTGAAAGCTGTGTAATATTTTTTGCTGTTGCTCGGTTTGTTGATGCAGCTGCCACTGACGCACAACTACACCAATTTGCTGGCTGACAGCGTGCAATAGCTCCTTTTCTTGAGTTGTCCAATAGCGACTGGTTTCATGTGTAATAACTAACAGTGCTTCAGGTGAACGACCTTGGGCGCAGTTAGCAATAAGAAAAGAACGTATCCCATTTTCTAGCAAGGAAGGACGCCAGTTAAAAAACCGCAAATCTTCCTCTACGTTTTCAATCCCTACCGCTTCAGTTGAACGTTGTAATAACTCCCAATCTAAGTCTTTTAGACGCTCGAAAGTAGATATAAGAGTTTTACGATGATGAGGTTGGCTTTGATGTAAAATTTGGTATTTATTCTTGTCGGCGTCAAAATGCAACAGCAAAAACCTTGTTGCTCCGAAGCGTTCTACGACTTTTGTGGAGCAGATGCGTAGAGTCTCTAGGAGATTGGAATCACTCGCAATGGTTTTGGCGATTTGGCTGGTGAGATAGGCGTCCCCTTGAATTTGTTTAATAGTGGTTTCCATATTTTCGCTAGGGGTGACTAGGGAAATGAATCCAGCCGCACCTTTGACGAAATTTTTTTCGGTCTCTGACCAAATCCGTGCATCTCTGGCTTCAACGGCTAGAAAGCCAAGCAAGTCTTTTTCCCTGATAATGGGAGCAGCTAAGAGCGATCGCGCTTGCAGGCGTTGCAGCAGTTTAACAGTGAAATTGCTTTTGAGAGAACTGCGCCCTTCGCCAATGGAAACAATTTGATTAATTGACAAAGCATAATAGAAGTCGCTGAGTTCTTGTACGGTAATTCCTGGGACGCCTTGTTGGTCGTTGTGGGTCTTAACAAGATTCACAAGCTGATTGCTGACGCGTAACCAAAAGTAGCGCCTTTCCCGTTCAAACCAGTAAATTTTTGTCCGGGTAGGAGCTACAAAGTCATGAGTGGCTTGTACAACTGCTTCTAATCTTTGCTCTAGGTGATTTGAAGTTCGCAAAGTTTCGAGCAAGCGCAATAATGGATCGTCTAAACGCTTGGTTTGCTTTTGCTGCAACTCGATTTCACTTTGATAAAGTGCTGCTCCCAGTTCGCCCAAAACCATCATCAAACGTGCTTTAGCTTCACCATTTAGCGTATAACCCCAGCGTTCGGAACCGAGCAATACAATCCCTAAACATCGGTCTTTATAGCGAATTGGTAGTATGATAGTTCCTTGGATGTTAAATTTTGTTGCAAACTCTTGCCATCCCTCAGCCCGTTTTTCTTCTCGTAAATCAGCAACACCTAGGGGACGTTGTTCGATGACGACTTGCTCTAATAAATCCCCTGGGCTGAGAACTACCCTTTGTCTTAAGTAACTTATCTCCCTACTAGGGGTCACACCCCCCTTGCCAAATAATATATGGTTGAGACGATCGTATAAAGCGATCCAGATTAGCTTGTAATCGAACTGTTCCTTGAGGTAGGTAATAGTTGTCTCAATCAGAATGTCAACATCATTCTCTTCTCTGAGGCTCTGGAGGACGCGCCCCAAGGAAAATATCTGTTGGTCAGCAGCAGTAGGTTTTTTTGGGGGCAACATCTAAAATTAGTGGTCAATGTAGCTTATTACTATATAAGGTGCCCATAAGGGCGCTTGGACTTTAAATTTTGAACCGCAGATAAACGCAGATGAACGCAGATGGTTATTTATGTATCTTCTGTGCGTATCGGTGTTGATGGCTGAATTTTGAATTGGGATATGGAGTTGGATATTTATAAAGACGTTTTTCGCCCTCTCTTGTTCAATCTGGTGAAAGCAGATCCGGAGTGGATTCACCATCGAACGATTCGCAGTTTAAGTTGGTTGGGAAATAATTGTACTCGTCCACCAGCAAGTTTGGTAAATAGACTGATGCAGCAGTCTTTTTGTCTGTCTGATGAACGTTTGGAACAAAATTTATTTGGATTGAAATTTCCAAATCCTGTGGGCTTAGCGGCGGGGTTTGATAAGGATGGTGTTGCGGCTCCCCTCTGGTCAAGCTTTGGTTTTGGCTTTGCTGAACTGGGAACTGTGACTTTGCACGCGCAACCGGGAAATCCTCTTCCCCGGCTGTTCCGCTTAACTCTTGACCAAGCTGTTCTTAACCGTATGGGTTTTAATAATGACGGTGCAGAAGCAATGGCGGTGTATCTAGCGGATGTTAAGCGAAGGATGAATTTATCGATACCTATAGGTATAAATTTGGGTAAGTCTAAGATAACTCCATTAGATGATGCTGCAAAGGATTATCTGGAAAGTTTTCGCTTGCTTAAGGACTTGGGTGATTACTTTGTGGTTAATGTGTCTTCTCCAAATACACCCGGATTGCGATCGCTCCAAGAGTCAACCATGCTCAGTTCCATCTTGGAGGTCTTGCAGGGTGAAAACTTATCACAAAAACCTATTTTTGTCAAGATTGCTCCAGACTTGGAACTGGAACCAATAGCGAATATTATTTCATTGGCAAAAGTTTATCAGTTAGCTGGAATTATCGCTACAAACACCACCATTAGTCGAGAGGGATTAAAAACTCAGGTGATTTCCCAAACGGGTAAATCACCTGAAGAAGAAGCTGGCGGTATTAGTGGTGCGCCTTTAACGGAACGCTCTACCGAAATTATTCGCTTTATTTGGCAGCAGAGTGCAGGTCAGCTACCAATTATTGGAGTTGGAGGTATTTTTACCGCAGAAGACGCCTGGGCAAAAATTACAGCTGGCGCAAGCCTCATCCAGGTTTATACTGGTTGGATTTATGAGGGTCCAGCAATGATCAGCCGCATTTGTAAAGGTTTGATATCTAAGTTAGAACAAACCGGATTGAATTCAATTTCTGATGCCATTGGTTTAGAAATGAAAAGGTGAGCGTTCAGCAACTAGCCGTCCGCGTTCAGCTAATAAATATACTTTACGAGTTTTCTATAGACTTATAAGTAAAGCTAATTAAACACTCGTAGCACTACCTGTAGCTGATAGCTGATAGCTGATAGCTGAACGCTTAGATTTTTCCTTCCTCTACCGGGAAAAATTCTCTAGTTTTTCGGGAATATTTCCAAGCAATGCCGTCCGGGTCTTTACTGCGACTCCATTCAGGAAAGTCCGGATCGTCTCTCCGCTTATAAACAGTGCTGGAATAAACATTGAGACGTTTAGCAAGTTCAGATTGAATGAGAGAGCCAAAAATCAACTGTTTTTCCAGCGTTTTTTGCGGTTCCGCGTGAGTTTGTGACGCGGGTAATTCAGCTTCTTTTTCTTCTACTATTGGTTTGGGTGGAGGTGCTGCAAGAAATGGTAAGGAATGGTGGACGGCTGGTTTGTCTTCTAGTTCAGCAGCAAGTTCTGGTAGTGGTTCGCTACTATCCAGAATGCTGCCTAGAGTGCTAGCCGTGATAAAGTAATAGATTTTGTTGCCATCTTCCGCGTTAACGGTACGGGCTCCAAATTCCGCTACTTTGCTATCCAAAAAGCGCCTTGCTGTTTCCCCAGACAAATTGCCTTTTATTGCCAAGTCCATTGGCGTAATCCTGCCTTGGGTTTCCCGAATCAGTTGGTGGAAAATCGGGTTAACTTGCAGGCACCGCTGTTGCCATCTATAAAATTGCCAAACATTGAGAACCAATACAAGCAGGATTGCCCCAAGCCAAAACCGCCAGGTAGCAACAAAGAAAATAGTGAGAAAAGAGAGTGGCAAAAGTAGAACTAGAAAACCCTTGCCGTAGCTTTCTATAGATTTTTCACTCATGCCGATTACTGCCAAGTGACTTATATTAGGAAATAATATTATCTTGGCAAAAATTCTGGCAATAGTTTGTAACAATTGTCTATTTGCCGGAAATTTTCCCAGGCAAAACTTCTTATGAGTCGGTACCCAATACTACTCAAAAGAGGCAATAGGGAATAGGCAATAGGCAATAGTACTCTCCTACAGCGATTTCAGTCATTAGGAAAAAGAGATAAATATTTTTGCGTAGGTATTTACTGCTCGGTTAGTGAGTGATACTTGAGGTCTGGAGAAACCCGGTATCTTGGAGATACCGGGTTTCTAATTGTCGCTTATCCGAACAGTATTGGATGTAGTCTCGCAATTTTCACAACTTCTCAACGAAATGCTATGGCTAGAATGCATTGAGAGCTTATTAACATCTTACGCAAAGACGTAAAGTCGCTAAGGATACCTTTGTGTCTTGAGGACTTTACGTGAAATTATCACAATCTGAAATTGCTGTATAAATTTTTGTAGTTAAGCAAGAAGATTACCAGCAATAACTCGACTGCGAAGATGTCCGTTTTGAGAAAATTTCTCTTCTAGAATTTGTCGATACACTGCTTCATATCCATCTGTCATTTGTTGTACACCAAAGCGTTGAGAAACATATTGTCTAACAGCGTGTCGCTCAAGTTGAGCAGCTTTATCAATAGAATTGATGCATTCTTCAATATTACTGCAAACAAAACCACTTAAACCGTGACTAATGACTTCAGATGCGGAACCCAAATTGATAGCAATGACTGGTGTTCCGGCTGCCATTGACTCTACCATGACTAAGCCAAATGGTTCCCGCCACGTGATAGGGAATAGGGTAGCTATAGCACCGCCCATTAATTCATTCTTCTGAAAATGGTCTGCTTCCCCCAAATACTCTATCTGTTTTCCATCAATTTGAGGTTTGATTTCCCGTTCAAAGAATTCTTTGTCAACAATATCCACTTTACCAGCCATCTTTAAGCGCCAACCAGATTTTTTAGCAATTTCTATTGCTAAATGAGGTCCTTTTTCTGGTGATATTCTGCCTAAGAATGCTAAATAAGGTGATTCTTGAGGTTGAGGGTGAAATTTATGACTGTTGATATCAATACCGTTGTACACTGTTGAAACACAGTTTAACCCTAGCTTTGGCTCCCGTTGAGCATTGGAAATACTAACGTAGGGTTGACCTTTACCATAAGCAAACATCTTTTCATTATCAGGAGTGAAAACACCGTGCAAAGTGTGAACAGTTGGCGTTTTAACTAACTTTGCATAGGATAGTGCAGGACATCCCATGTGAGAATGAATAATATCAAATTCTTCGGCTTGTTCGTAGACTCGACCCAGTTGTAACATTTCGTAAACGCTATATTCTTTCACAGTTGGGTCCAGTCGGATAGCACGGGGATGCACTGCTTCTAGTTTTGCTAAAGTGATGGAATCCCCAGTTGCAAATAGGGTCACTTCATGTCCGCGTCTTACTAGTTCATCGGTCAGCAATCCAACCACTAGCTCAATCCCACCATATGCAGGGGGTGGAACTCTCTCCCAAAGTGGTGCAACCTGAGCGATTTTCATCACTAATCTCCTAAAAAATTGAAATTGAAATGAAGTATTGTAAACGTTGAGTTTTCCTAAGTAATATTAAGTTAATTACCTAGTTTTAAATCCGTTTTTGATATTTAAACAACTATCTCAATATTTACGGTTTTTCTCACATAGCAACAATTCCCCCATAGAAATAAGTTGCTTATATCTTCAGGAATAAAGATAAAATTAACTTCTTTCCATTATCTATCCACGTCACCTAAGGTAAAACTTACATCCACATCTGCGTTTATCTGCGGTCCCCTTTTTAACCTGCTAGACTAACACTTGGTATATCTAAGGATAATCTAGAGCGTCGGTACAGTATTCACTCGTGGGGCAAAAAAACCCGGTTTCTCTCGTTGAAAAGACTGATTTTCCGTTTACTATCCGCGAAGAAACCGGGTTTTTAGGATTTCTGTATCGGCGCTCTAGCAAAGCTGTTTTTTGATGACAATTCCTTCATTTATTCGGCTTACCGAACCAAAGATTGGCGATCGCATCAATTAATTTGCCAAATTTTAATTGTCTTGTCAGAACTTCCACTGGCGATAAACCGACCATCTGGACTCATAGCAATAGAATTGACGGCTGCTGAATGTCCGGTCAGGGTTTGTAGCAGATCTCCGTCATACAAACTCCAGATTTTAATAGTGGTATCGGTACTAGAACTGACTAGAGTTAGTCCATCTGGACTAATAGTGACGGATTTGACTTCTTCTAAATGTCCGGTTAAAGTTTGCAATACTTTACCTGTGTCTATATCCCAAATTTTAATAGTTTTGTCTGCACTACCACTCACTAAAATCCTTCCATCAGGAGTAAACGCTACTGATTTCACCTCATCCGAATGACCACTGAAGGTGCGTAATGGTTCTCCCGTATGTGGATTCCACAGCCTAATTTTATTGTCACTGCTACCACTGGCTAAGATTGTGCTATCGGGACTGATAGCAGCGCCATGAACTGCGGAGGAATGCCAAAGGGTACAAATACGATCGCCTTTTTGCAGATTCCATATCTTAATCTTGTTACTACCACTAGCCAAAATTTGCCCGTCCGGACTAATAACCACAAAGTTCACTGGTTTTTGATGTCCTAAAAGAGTATGCATACGTTTCCCAGTCGCAATATGCCATACTTGAACATTGCTTTTGGGATGTTCGCAACTACCAACACCTAGAAAAAGTCCATCGGGGCTAATCGCAACTGATGAAACTTCTCCCACATTTCCATTTAAAGTACGAATTATTTTGCCCGTTTTCAGCTCCCATATTTTTATCGTCTTATCTGCACACCCACTGACTAAAGTTTGTCCATCAGGGCTAATCGCAATAGATGTAATTTTGTCAGAATGACCTGTGAGAGTATAGAGGTGATAAGCATACTCGCTTTTACGTTGTTTTTTGAGGTTGGCGATCGCATTCAACAAATCCTCAGTGTAACTTACACTTTGAGTGTCGCCTACGGTTGTAAAACATTCCTTTAACTTGGCAATATATCCCTCGTCTTCTATACTGAGTGCTGCTCGCATCATCTCTAAAGGATGACTTCCTTGTGGTTGCTTGACCTGATGTAGTTGTAACCAAGTATTGATGGAGTAGTCAACCTGTTCTTGCGCCCAAGTGCGATCGGGTAAATAAGATAAACTTTGGGCTAATTGCAGAGCCAATTCCGGAATCCAGTAAAGCCGCTCTACCTCTAAAGCTTGGTAGAGTTGTTTGTATCCTACAGCGATCGCTTCCAGTGATTTTAAATCCAAATTATCTTTGAGCAAACTGGGTAGCAACTCTGGCAATAGAGGAGGAACATCATGGTAAATAAGATGATATGCATCTGCTACCCAACCTGCAACCAAGATATGACAATTCACCAAAATTTGACAGAGTTTTTCGATATCCTGACGGTTAATTTCATACTGAAAAGATAACTTACTAATATCAATTCCCTTGGCTTGCCATTTTTCTGTTTTTTCCAGAATTGCTAGATTCCCAGTATTTTCTTTTCCTATCTTGTTAACTTCCTCTAAAGGTTCGCCTAAAGCTAACAGTTCATCTCTGATTTTTTTCCACTCTAAAGCACGAGTTTTTGCCGATTGAAAAACAATTTCTTTATAAGGTAAACGAGAGATAGTTTTATAGTAGTAATTTTCTTGTCCAAGTCCCCAGTAACCAATCCGAAAATTCAGATAATCCCCATCAGCCTCAGATTCTAAAATTAAAACAGGCTCTGTTTGCAACATTCCAAACAGAGCCTTAATACTAGATTCACTGTGAAAGCGCTTACTATCCCAAGCACCTGCTAAAAACTCTGTTGGTCTAATGGAGTTATGAAGAGAGTAATTTTGATTGAGAAATTCTCGCAACCCTTCTGCCAACATTAACTCAATATCTGAAATTTCCTCTTCCTGCGAGTCATGTTTATCAAATCGAACTTTAGGAGGAGCAAGGAAAATTTTTAACGGTGGTATACGCGCCTTTGTAGGATGAGACTCTAAAATTTGTGAAGGTGACAATCTGAGAGGCCAACTCTCAAAAATTTTATGAACTTCTGGTAACTTGAGTGCTGTTTCTCGTTGATGAGTCGCTATTTGTAACTGTGTTTGATAGTGATAAAATGCCAACTGCTGTTGTTGAATTTTTTCTTGTTCTAATCCTCGTACATAGCTGATACTTTGGCTTGAACTATTAACAGCTTGGATAAATTCTTGAATTTGTTCTACAGGTTGATACTCTGTTATTGCCGAACGGTCTTCACTTCTCTTTTCGATCAGATTTGCGATAACTGGTGCAACCTCTACTATCAGCTGAATAAGTAACCTTAATCCTTGTTCCATAAAAAAACGCCTGCTAGTTAAATAGCATTAACTCCGATTCATACCTTTTAATTTCGATGATACCTTTGTTCTTTGAACGGTCTCGCTATCAATAAATGAACTCTATTAGATGCTACCCACGTTATAACTTGCTAGCATCTCCGTTGAGAGCAGCTAGAAAGAAAATACGGAAGAAAAATCAATACAGTCGGGGATTATATAAGGAAAAAAGCAGAAAATAGGGGAAAATGACTATAAATATTGAAAAGATTCCTGTTAAGATACTGTAAATAATTTTTCAACTATATCATTACCATTTTATCAATAAAAAATAGAGGATGGTGAAGCTATGACCAAGCTTTAAACACGTTTCCTCTAAATTAGTGCTTTCAATTGTCCTATTCGGATGCATGAGCATCAGTGAATATAGATTTATTCACCAAAAAAGTTGGTATTTGCAATGACCCTAACCCATTAATTAGAATCTAACGCCCAATTGTCCGTTAACTCCTCGAACGGAGTTGTACCCAACACCGACAAAAAGGTTTCTAGTAGCGCCAGTCTGAACCCCACCTGAAAACGCAACACCCTTATCTTCAGAATAGTAGCCCAATCCTACATACGGTGAAATCACTGGTAGAGGAATAAATTTCAGGACATCTACACCTACAGCACCGTCGGGACCTACTCCTAACTCAGTACCAAAATTGAAAGCTTTTGCACCAACAGAATATGTGACATCACCTTCTTTGCTACCTACTGACACCCAAGGTTGAGGTACTAATTGAGCATCAGCACTGTGTGGGGTAAGTAAAGCTAATAAACTAAATGATGCAAGCAATGTTTTTGCGATCGCTGCTGTTTTCACATCCGACTCCTTCACAACCGACAAAATTCTTAGTGTTTACCTGAATCCCCAGTGCGTAGCATAAAGAATGAGCCGTGAACTAAAGTTCCGGCTGAAAGCTTAAACCCGTTAAAACGGGTTAAAACTCTTTTTCTAGTTAGGGTTTGTCCATTATGAGTTATAGAGACGAAGTTTGTCTTGCTGAAGTGCCTGGATGGGAGGTATATATTTTTTGAGTGGGATGTTATAAATCATGAATTACTTAGAGGAACTGAAAAGCTATTTAGACGAACAAGGACGTATAAAGGAATGGTCCTCTAAACGGAATAAGGGTAAGTTCCAGATTTTAGTCCTAGAGTACTTAGCAAGCAAGTTTGAGATGGATGTTATTTATACAGAGAAAGAAGTGAACCAATTGCTAAATCAGCATCACACCTTTGGCGATGCTGCTTTGTTGCGTCGGGAGTTGTTTGAGAGAGGGCTAATTGATAGAAAGCGTGATGGTTCCGCTTACTGGCTTATATACTTTGCACGGGAATAAACAGCAGATGAGTGATGTGGCTAGGATCTATCAGCCATAAGCTATTGGCTGAAAGCTGATACGCGATGTGCTGACCGCTCAAAGTATAGCTCAAAATTGACGCGACCAATCACTGGGCCAGCGTTCCACAACGACTTTGGTTTGAGTAAAAAATTCTACTGCATGATTGCCTTGACCGTGTAAATCACCAAAGAAGCTTTCTTTCCAACCACTGAATGGGAAAAATGCCATTGGTGCGGCAACTCCTATATTAATGCCGATATTACCAGCCTCTGCTTCATAACGGAATTTCCTTGCGGCTGCTCCACTCGTTGTAAACAAACAAGCCATGTTACCATATTGACCACTGTTGACGAGGGCGATCGCCTGTTCAATAGTATCTAAGTGAATCAAACTCAACACGGGTCCAAATATTTCCGTACGGGCAATTTCACCTGCTGGGTCTACATTTTGCAAAATGGTTGGACGTATAAAATAACCATTGTCATAACCGTTGATATTCGGTTGTCGCCCATCGACTAACACCGTCGCCCCTTCATCTGCACCCTTCTGAATTAAACCCTCAATGCGTGCTTGGCTTTGGGCAGTAATCACGGGTCCCATTTCTACACCTGTGTCTAAACCATAACCAACGATACGTTTTTGGGCAGTTTCTGCGATCGCCTCCGTAAATTTCCGGCGTGCTTCTCCCACAGTGATAGCCACAGAAGCAGCAAGACAGCGTTGTCCCGCACAACCAAAAGCACTATCAGCAGCAATACGGGTAGTCATCTGCAAATCTGCATCAGGTAAAACAATCAAAGGGTTCTTCGCACCACCTTGACATTGCACGCGTTTTCCATTTGCTGCTGCTTTACTATATATATATCTAGCAACTGGTGTAGACCCAACAAAGCTAATCGCCCGAACTTGAGGATGATCCAAAATGGCATCAACGGCTTCTTTAGCACCGTTGACTAAGTTAATAACTCCTTTGGGTATCCCTGTTTTTTCGAGTAACTGGAAAACTTTTTGCATCGTCATCGGTACTTTTTCCGAAGGCTTGACGATGTAGGTATTACCACAAGCAATAGCATAAGGCATAAACCAGAATGGAATCATCCCAGGAAAATTAAACGGACCAATAACCGCGCACACTCCCACGGGTTGTCGAATCATCATCTCATCAATTCCCCTGGCTATATCTTCCAGGTTTGTACCCTGCATCATTATGGGAATTCCGCAAGCAACTTCCACATTTTCAATCGCACGACGCATTTCGCCCTTAGATTCCGCCAAAGTCTTACCGCATTCAAGTGTAATGGTGCGGGCTAAGTCCTCAAAATTTTCATCTAAAAGATTTTTTAGCTTAAATAAATACTGCACTCTTTCCGTAGGAGGAGTACGCCTCCAACTTACAAAAGCCTCCGTTGCAGCTTGTACAGCTTGTTCTACCTCAGAAGCTGGCGACAATGGTACCTTAGCCAGTACCTCCACCGTAGCTGGGTTAATAACATCCAAGTACTCTGTGGCGCTAGATGCACACCACTGACCGTTTATGTAGTTGGGTAACGCGATCGCTTCTTTCATCTAAAAACCTCCGGGAGCGGGGAAACTTTGTGGCTTCAGCCCAAGGAGGAACCGAGACACGCTGAATTTATTCAGCGTCCAAATATGTTTAGATTGCATACGAGTAACCGTCCTTTGCATGAATGCGTTTACAAAATCGGTGGGAAATTCCTTGCACTAATCCATTCTTAGTAGAAATATTAAAACTACCACTAGAACGAATTGCCACTTTACCAACATACTCACCAACTTTTTTACCAGTTTTGACAATTGCTTTTACAATGTCACCAGTTTGAAAACCGAAATGTATTTTCTCTCTAGGTACATATCGATTTGGAAAGCCATATTTATCAGTCCGGCATGATTGTCTAGACCCATGTCCAAAAGCAGTAATTAGCAACGGTTTCACCTCCTTAATTGTTAGTTTTTCTGGCGTGGATTTACCGACACAAGCTGCATCTATCCAATGAGTTTTTTCTAATTCCTGTTGAGTTCGATGGAATTTTGTCAAACCGCCCGAACCAGTTTCAACTGGCAAACCTGTTGCTTTTAAAACCTCAAACAATTTTAATCTGGTTGAGTTAACTGCTGCGGTGTCAGCAAGAGGTTTTTTAGCTTGAGCCTTAATCTTTTTCAACCGAGTAGGGTCTTTTTTAAGAAACTCTTTAATATCTTTAGTCCCTTTTTTGATGTTGCATTTCTCACAGCTTAACGTCAGGTTGGAGATTCTATTAGACCCTCCTTTAGCCCTTGGGTGAATATGCTCAATCTGCAAAAGCACATCTTGCTTGTCACAATACGCACACTTTCTACCCAACTTTTCTAGTAGGTATTCTCGTGTTTCGTATCCGGCTAGAGTACCTTGCTGATATTCTTTGCCTTGAATATCCGGGTTTTGCATCAACTGCGTGTCAAATCTAACCAACTCTTGCGATATCGCAGTTATTGGCGCAAATCTACGTAATCTGTTAACCCATGTTTCAATATTATGAACACGACTGATCAAGCTTGGCGGTAGCCATCCTTCCGGACGTTTTCTGTTATTCAAACGGGGTTGGCGATAACGAGTTTTCCTGTTTCTTCTACCTCTACGCAGTTGTCTGCGAGAAGTTAAAGATTCTCTAATTGCAAAACCTCTATGTTGGAGTTCAGCTGCAAATACAACTTCACCTGTAGAATCGTTAACTACCGCTATTCCTGTTGTTTTTGCACCAGGGTCTATCTTGATTCTTAGCGGTTGAGTTGGCGTGTTTGGACGTGATTCTTTTAAAATGATTGTGAATGGAAATTTACGAAATATTGCGGCTTTACCATTTCTGAGAAGTTGTCTCGCTTGCGCTGGATGAATGGGGTCCAGTTGTCTTTTATCTGTATTAATTACTAATACTTTGGACATAAAGTCCCTCCTTACGGGTAATGTGAGCTTAGACAAAGTTACTGGTCGGTACTTTCTACGCCTGCACTGTCTTACCCCTCGTAAGACTGTTTAACAGGTTCGTTTCAGAGCTACAAACTAGCATCACGCATTCGTAGGTGAGTTCTTTAACCTTGCCAGTAACGGAGTACACAAGGTACTAAGTCGGGTCAACTAACTAAAACTTGGGGCATGAAGCCCCGTCACTTTAGTGCGGGGTGTTGACCTTTACGATTTTAGCTGTCAAGGTAAGAATAACAAAAAACTTGTAATGTAGAACAAAATAGATATAGGTTTGTAACTTGGTCAGCGAACAAAAGACAGGCAATAATCCTATGACTGCACTTACATTAAACCTCAATTCTATTCTTCACTTGACAAGAGAGCAGTTTTATCAATTGTGTGAAGAAAACCCTGATTTAAAATTGGAACGCAATGCACAAGGAGAGTTAATTATAATGCCACCAACGGGAGGGGAAACAGGAAAAAGCAATTCTACGATTAACGCTCAAGTATGGTTTTGGAACAACCAAACCAACAGCGGCGAAGTTTTTGATTCATCCACTGGATTTACTTTACCAAATGGTGCTGACCGTTCACCTGATGTTTCTTGGGTGGAAAAATCCCGTTGGGAGGCTTTGAGTAAAGAGCAAAGAGAAAAATTTATTCCTTTGTGTCCTGATTTTGTCATTGAGATACTTTCACCTAACGACAGTTTGAAAATCACTCAGAATAAGATGCAAGAATATATGGAAAATGGGTGTCGTTTAGGTTGGTTAGTAAATAGAAAGAGACAGGAAGTAGAAAGTTATCGTCCAGGACAAGAGGTAGAAGTTTTAAAATTACCTCAAACTTTATCAGGAGAAAATATTTTGCCTAGGTTTGTACTCAATATGCAAAAAATTTGGGAATGATTTTACTCCACCTCCAACCCGCTTCTTGCAAGCCTATCTACTACCCGCGTCTCAAACCCAAAACCTATATAAGAGTGTAAAGTTAAAAATATCAGACAATTAGACTTGTAATCCTAAAACACGATAAAACAGGAGAATCATGACAACTAAAGAAAGCCTTAAACAAGAAATAGACAAGCTGAATGAAGAACAGTTTCAACTATTATCAGATTTCGTTGAATTTGTCAAGTTCCGTATCCAAAAAGTTGATAAATTAGCAAAAAAGCAGCTCAGCGAATTCTATGGTGCATTACCTGCAACTCAAGCTTATCCAGGAAAGGAAGAAATTCGTACAATGGTTGGTGAATCCTTGGAGTAAGGCAAATTGGTTGACAAGATTGGATACTACACGTTTCTTACACCAGCTAAAATCAACGCGATCGCTTCTTGAGAGTGTTGTTCTAACATTCCTTGACTTAAAAGCTTTTTGCTTTGAGGATAATGCTGAATATTGCCAATGCCAATAAAATAGAATAAGCAAGTTCCCATGATATTAATTGCTGATTGAAAGGGATCGAGTTTGCGAAACGCCCCTCTAGCAACCCCTCGTTCTAAAATTTCAACCAGTATTTTATCAATACTCACAGAACTACTGTGTTTGTAATATTTTCCTTGGTTTTGCACGGCTTCGTGAAACATAATCATCGGTAACTTTGGGTTACACGATACACAATCAAGCAATGTTGTGAGAAATTTTTCTAAGGCTGCTTCGGGAGAAAGACAATCCAAGTCTAATTGAAGACTTGTTTGCAAAAGCTCTGAATGCGATCGCTCCAAAACCGCCTGATACAAACCTTCCTTATCCTTAAAATAGTAGTAAATCATCGACTTTGCTACACCTGTTTTAGCAGCAATTGACTCCGTCCTAGCAGCTGTTAAACCATACCTAGCAAACTCTTCTTCCGCTACTTTTAAAATCACAGATTGGGTCGCCTCAGCATCTCGTACCTGCTTGGTCTTCACCGACTTTTCTGCTTTTGTTTGACGTGCCACGGTGTTCCACTTCATCAACAAACTTGTCAGTCAGTATAACTTGTTTAACCCTTTAGGATTTGCTTCAAAATTGTAGAGACACGAAATTTCACATCTTTATCGACCGAAAAGTCAGTTGACAATACTGTCAAAAATCTGTTCTGATAGGTTTTAGTAAACTGACAAGTCAGTTGATTATAGAGGGAATATGCAAACAGCAAAGAAGATCGTCATTGTCGGTGGCGGAATTGGTGGTACTGCAACTGCACTGGCTTTATATAAGGCTGGGTTTGAACCCATTGTTTACGAGCGAACAAAGGAGTTGCGAGAGGTAGGGGCTGGGATTGCACTGTGGGCAAATGCTACACACATCTTAAAAAATTTAGACTTGTTGGAGGAAGCAATTCAAGTTGGCTATCTAACAACAAATTACCAATTCAATTCCAACAGAGGCAAGGAGTTAGTTAATATACCCGTGGATGGCTTTGAATTACCTGTAATTGGCATCCATAGAGCGGAATTACATCAGCTATTGTGGCGTAATATACCCAGTGAAAAATTGGTTTTAGGGCAAACCTTCGAGCAATTCGACAGGGAAGGAAAGAAAGTACGTGCTTATTTTAGTTCCGGCTTAAGTGTTGAGGGGGATGGTTTAATTGGGGCTGATGGTCTGCGATCGCAAGTGAGACGAACCCTTCTTGGCGATCGACCACCAATCTATCGCAACTTTAAAACTTGGCGTGGTTTAACAAATTATGTTCCCAATGGGTATCGTCCTGGCTATATTCAAGAGTTTTTAGGGTGTAGCAGAAGCTTTGGTTTTATGATGCTTGGGAAGGGACAAATGTATTGGTATGCAGCAGTAACTGCACCAGAAGCACAGCCAGATGCTTCAATTGGTCGTAAAAAAGAGCTTGAAATCATGTTTCAAGATTGGTATAAATCAATTCCTGAGTTGATTGCAGCCACGGACGAAAGCAATATTTTGACAACAGATTTATACGACAGATTTCCAGCTCGACCTTGGAGCCAGCATAATATTACACTGCTAGGTGATGCTGCACATCCAATGCTACCGACAATGGGACAGGGAGCATGCACAGCCTTGGAAGACGCCTTAGTCGTCGCTAATTGTTTGCAAGAACAAGCAGATCCAACAGCCGCTTTTCACAAGTATGAATCTCTGCGGTTCCCGCGCACAAAGTTGATTGTTGAACAGTCCTTGCGTGCGGCGAAAATGGGTGAATTAAACAATCCTCTTGGCGTAACACTAAGAAACACATTCATGAAGTTAATGAAAACTACAATTAGTAATGGCTTTAGGTCACTTCATGCTTATAGAGCATAACTATAGCAATATAATATGTGATATAAGAATCCGGTTTGATTTCTGAACTGATTTGTGTAGGTAGGCAATAGGCAATAGGCAATGGGCAATAAGATTCTATAATATTAAGTTGTATCGAGTTTTTTCAAAAATCAAATAAGAGTCCTATACAACTTAGGAAAACTTCATTACCACTTCGAGTCACTTGTTTTAACTTATTGTCTATAGTTAGATTTCTTCTTAGAATGTAACTAACAATATTTGTATTCAATAAAACCCCAGTCTTTTATTTCCCTTCTACAGCTTTCTCAAAGATTTTTATTTGTTCTGGTGTTAAATCATTTAAAGTGCCTGAAACAGCTTCTAAAGTCAATAGTTTCTTAATTCTTCGTGTTAATTCACCATCGGAAATATTATGAAATTCTTCAGGTGATAGTTCACCAAAAAGGTTTACTAAGTCTTCTATTCTTTCCTGCTTTTTTAAGCGTACTGTATAAAAGCTACTGCCTTTAAATAATTTCTCTACAATTGGCGAAATACGGTCTATGAGTTTTTGAGTATTCTTAGATACTTCTTGCATAATTTATCTTTAGTTTTGTAATAGTGAGTATTGTAAGCGTTCAGCATTCAGCCGTCAGCTTTCAAACCTGTTTCGGACATTTTAGAGGCGTTTTGAATACCATTGTGAATACCCATATAGCTCATAAAAGCTGATAGCTGATAGCTGATGGCTGAACGCTTACGTAAGTATTTGTCTATTTTAGACCAATCCAGTTTATCCCTTAATTCTGCAACACCCGCTCATTTATGAAAAAATATGTTGTAAATTTAAAATAAAGCCAGGAAGAACATTTTCCCCAGATAAACTTGTAGGAGATTGTAAAACTTCAGGTGCTCGTTCAAGACGATAAATGATTACTTGTTTATCTTTAGGATTAATTAACCAACCTAGTTGTAAGCCATTTACTAAGTATTCCTGCATCTTAGCTTTAATATCTTCAACATCATCGGTTTCTGAAACCAGTTCCACTGCAAAGTCAGGACACAAAGGAATAAATTTCTTCTTTTGTTCTAGCGTGAGAGAATTCCATCTTTCCATCTTTACCCAAGAAGCATCTGGAGAACGAGTTGCACCATTAGGAAGTTTAAAACCAGTGGAAGAATCAAAAGCTTTGCCTAAATTCTTTTGATTGTTCCATAACCATAGTTGACCTAATAAATCAAAATTCCGGTTTCCCGTTTCTCCACCAGTAGGTGGCATGATTACCAATTCTCCTTCAGATGTTAATTCCAAATGCAACTCTTTATTGACAGCAACAATCTGCTCAAATTCCTCATCCGTAAATTTGAGATTAGGAGGTAATTGTAAAGTTAAAGCAGTCATAATTTGTTTTTTCAAGAAACACAGGGGTGTAGGGGTGTAAGGGTGTGGGGGTGTAGGGGCGAATGGTTGTTCGC
>JAWQFQ010000102.1:11913-30010 GCA_035967975.1 Scytonema sp. PMC 1070.18 | reverse complement strand
ACAGCGCTACTCTAGCTTGTCAGCTGGTCAGTTATTTTTGCCAGCCTGCACTAGTCTATTAAGCCTTCTTCTCTAGCGCGATTTTCAGTTTGAATTCGTAAGTTTTTACCTGAGTCTGGATAAACGCTGAGGGCGTCTTGGATTTTTGTCCAGTAGTGTCGCACGGTTCTTTCGGCGATGTTCATCTGTTCGGAAATTGCTTTGTCTGTTAATCCTTCTTTGAATGCTAATTGCAGCATTTCTAGCCATTCGGGTTTAAGCTCTAACCCGGAACGCATTTCTTTGGGAGTGCAGTTGAGTCCTTTTAGCGCCCAGTCTACTTTGGTTAACATTTCGTTCATAGGTAAGCTTTTATCTGCTACTGTGAAGCCTCCTTCGTGAAGGCTAATGGCGGGTTTTAGGCGCACGAGGGAGCGAGCATAGGCACTTTGTACAACAATATTAAGCGTGGGATATTGCTGCATTATGGTTTTGAGGAGCTGAATTCCTGTATCTGTTCGCGCAAAATCTCCTTTGGTTTCTGGCATGGATAAATCGACAATAATGACATCAGGGTTGTTACTTGCGATTAAGTTGAGTGCTTCTTGAGAAGTTTTAGCTTGTAGAATCAGGGCTTCTGGATAGTTCTGTTCGAGAACGTTGATGGTTGCGTATAACACTAATTCTTGGTCGTCAACGACCACAAATTTTTGTTGGTTTGGTTCTGAAACAAGCTGCTCCATATTCAACTCCTTGGAAGTTTATAGTCACGGTTATTTTCTTGCTTTTCGCATGGTGTGGGCTTCTTTTGTACGTTGCCAACGAAAGTACCATGTTTGTGTCGAATATTCTTGATAATAGAAGCATTCACCAGATATTATAAATTTAAAGGCACAACAAAGAGAGTCTAATTCTTGTGACTGAGATGTCAGTTTGAGGGGATTGGGGAATGTAAGCTGAATTTTTAGTTCGCTCAGATGCCTGTGTTTTTCCAAACTGACAACTATGGATAATGGTGCTGATATTTCTGATACAATTATTAGCAATTCTTCTACAGCTGTCAAAATGGTACGGATGCGATCGCCTGGTTCGTTATCCCATTCCTGTGGTAAATCATGTTTGATATTTAACTCTAAATTACGTGTTTTCCATGATTCTAATAAGCAGCGAATTGCTAGAGGTAGGCTATCATCAATATAGGCAGGATAAAGGTATTCGCTAAGTTGCTTGAAGGAATGATGAATTTTTTCAATATTTTCTAAGTCATATTTTTCTAACTTATTCCTATTTCCATTAGGGCTAACCTCAGATAATTCTATGTATCGGCGAAGAACGAATAACTCTTGTAACATTTTATCCCGGATGACTTCTCCTTCCTGGCGCATTCTTATATGTTGTCTGTGATACCACCAATGTAACGCTTGTTGCGTTCGATGATAGGAAACAAGCATCCACAATACAAATGCTACAGAAATTAGATAAGTAATTATAACTACACTTTTTACAAGAATCATTCCTGAACTCTAAGGAAACTCAATAAAAGACAGCAAAGTATATAGTGTACTTTGATTGACTGTTTGAGAGATTGCAAGAAGTAACCAAGTTCATTGCAGAAAAGTGCATTTATAATTCTCCCCTACACCCCACACCCTATAGCCCATACCCCAATTTACTGATAAAACTCAAATTCCTCAGCAACATCCGCAGCAATACTTTGACGTAAATCAAAGGGAAGAAAAACTTCGCAATTAGGACGCCACGCCCGCAGGCGCATAATAATATTGTTATCCCGGTTTTTGCTGTCTTTGTAGCGGATAAACACTTGATAATAAGCGTCTTTGGGTGAACGATTGGTAAGGATTTTCAGCAAAGCTTGCTGTTGTTTCCTTTGTTTGACTTCTTGCTGAATCAAATGTTGAGCTTGCTCGTAAGTAATTTCCTTGAATGTTTCGTGACGTTCTGTACCTTTGACATAGCGCTCGTGAAAGTTGCGGTCAAATCGCAACAGCATTAATCGGGAAGGTAAGTAGAAGTCAAATCCCCATGCTTTGGACATTTCTAAGGTGATATAATCGGGGCTGGGTAATGATGATTTTTGGTGGTACTGTTGTAAATTTGAGGGAATAGCAGGGTTTGTCCACTGCAGCGGAGTCATGCTTTGAATGCGATCAAGTCGAAAATTATACCAATCCGTCTGTCGTTCGGGGCTTTCGCCGCAAGCACACAGATAAACTGCTCTTTGCACGTAGTAAATACAAACTGGATAAACAACGCAATCAATGGTGTCTCCAAGGCTTGCACTTTTGTAAGTCAATTTGATGGGTGGAACGGGGGTTTTTGTCCACAGCTTTCTTAACTGGTGTTGCCAATCATCTACTAAGTCTAGGGTGTTGTGGGGAATGATATAATCGAGTTTTAAGAAAAAGCGCTGGACGCCATTAATTGAGTGAGAGTGAGTTTCTGCGATCGCAAGCAAATCTTCATGAAGAAAGTTCAGTGCATAGGAACTCAGTTTAGCAGCTGTTGTTTCATCACCTGAATTGATTGGACGCTGGGGAAACTCCTTGACGCGATGATATTTGTGGTTTTTGTATTGCAGCCAACCTAAATCAGCTAAAATTTCTAAATCACCTTGAAGGGAACGACGAGTGATACCGAACAAGCGCTGTTGTAGCTGTTTGTCTAAATAAGCAATTTCCATACCAGTGTGAGCGAGCATTAATTCTTTCCACTGGTTGGGTACAATTGCTGTATTTGCGTTAAATAGCCACTCAGCTGTGGTTCTGGCACAATGACAAACAGGGTCATGCTTTTTGGGGATGTCCTCTCCTTTGGGATGTGTGGAGCTGAAGAACGCATTCCGCCATTCTGCATAGGTGAAACACTCACCCAAAACCAAACGGATTTGACTGTTTCCGTAGAGCGATCGCAGCCACACCCATAACCGAATTGCTCTGAGCAAATTCTGTTTGAGCGATCCCCTCGCCAACCACTGTAAAAGTTCTACATTGGGGTCATCTTGAAACACTTGTTCGGACACTGGTATAATCCCCTGAATTAAAATACAGTTATCAGTTGCTTTACTGAGGTAACGGTTCCCGCACCATATGCTTGATAACTATGTACTAAATTAAAAGCAAGATTGCTGGAAAAAGCAACTTCCAACTAGGAGTATTATACAGCGATCGATTCTGATGCAATACTGCTCGGTTAACGATATTTGAGGTACCTCAAACGTTCCAGAAACCCGGTTTCTCCAAGAAACCGGGTTTCTAATTTCTGCTGAGCCGAGCAGTATTGGATTCTGATGGGATAGACTTACAGTGTAAGCGTTCAGCCGTCAGCTATGAATTATTCTAGGAATTAACACTGTGTTTTGATTCTTAAGGACGGAGGTATCATATGCGCTACATCTTAATTATTGGGTTGTCGATTTGTATCTTGCTGTCTGGGTGCGCGTATTTCACTCCAGATACAAGCAGTGCGCTTTCTCAAAGCAGCCAACTACAAGAACTACAAAAGCAAACAAAACAACTTGAGAGACAAGCAGATGCATTGGAGCGGTTGGTGGACTCAAAGGAAACGCTCACCAATCCTAGTACCAATGGAGACTCGTTAAATCCCAGCAGTGATTGAAGGGGCGTTGGATAGGTTAGTGGATTCCAACCGGACAGCAAGTAGGTATAAACACTGTTCCGGTTTCTTCAGCTTGAAAGCCCCGGTCTACTCCTGCTCCATACAGTCCACCGAGATTTGCTTCAATCCATTCAGCGGTCTGGGGGTAGCCCAAGTCAGTTGCTTGTTGCAAAGTCGCTATCCAACTGACTAATGCGGTCGGGGCTGTCGTATGAACAGCGTGAAATCCAAGCCACACAGAGAGCGAACAACCTAATTAATTAGGGCTTCTTGAGGTTGGTGAAAATCCAACGGAAAATAGTACAGTAACCGTTGCTGTGCTTGTCTAAATACCTAGCAATGCCTAGATTTGCTTAGATTTTAATTAACGGTAATGCTGAACTGCTATAAAGCGGTTCAACTAGCAATCGCTGCTGCTGTGCTGACTGAAAATTGTCCACTGGCTTATCATTCTCAATTTCCAGATGACTGATATCCAATTCAGTCACCACTGCTTCATCGTTGAGGTCTGCCTCACTTGCGAGTAGTTGCTGGGAAGTCATAGGTCGTACCTGAACCGCTCCACTCCATCTTACTGCTATGGTAATACAGCAATCCTAAATCATTCGTAAAAGGCGAGAAACCCGGTTTCTGGAGTTTCGCAATTTTACAAATCAAATAGGATTGCTATAGCGATCGCAATACTTGTGAGAAATGCAGGATAAGTTATCAGGTTTTTACATTTATGAATCACTTCGGATTGCTATAGTAAATTATAAAGGTGAAGATTTGATGAAAATTTATACTCCAAACTCGAACACAACCGGAGAATCAACTTATGCAACTTGAAGAATACTTTAACTTTCTTTCTCCTAATGACATTCGACTCAAAGACTCACGTATCGGTATTGAAACTATCCTATATGAGTATATCTATCGTGCCCGTAATGCAGAAGAAATTGCCAAACTATATACAAATATTTCTCTAGAACAAATCTATGCGACAATACTCTATTACTTGCATGAAAAAGAATCTGAACCTAAATTTGAAAAATTCACTTAAGCATTTGCTGGAATCCAAGCACAGTCAGCTTTTGGCAGTATGATCATTTTTTTTAGCGTACAAAAAACCCAAATTAGCACGATGACCCCTAGCAGGGAGACAAAAAACAACGCCGAACGTATAAACCCTTTTATACGTTCAGATTAGAGCAACTGAACATATAAACCCTTGAAGATGCAAATATAAGTGTACCCATTTTCAGACCTACTCTCTATGAGGGGTATCCCCTGGAAGGAAAAAAAGTAAGAAATAGTCACGACCTCGCAATGAGCATACACAGCAATGGCTCTCAATCACCTTGCTATACAGGGATTGTGACAACCCTTGGTAAGAAATTAATTGCTAAGTTTCTTAGTCTCGTTTCCTTCATTGCCCTAATATAACAATATTGTTATATTAAAAGGGGGTGCTGTGCCGGAAACCCGCGTTGTTTTCTACCAGGAAGAGTCAGGTGAAGTTCCTGTTCTTGAATGGCTGAAGCGACTTTTGAAAGAAGACCGCAAAGGTTATGTAAACTGTGTTGCTCGAATTAAACAACTGGCGGCATCAGGATACGAACTCCGTCGCCCTGCGGCAGATTACTTACGCGACGGGATATATGAGCTTCGGGCAAAGCATATTCATGTGCAATATCGCATTCTGTACTTCTTTTATGGGCAGAATGTGGCGATTCTCGCTCACGCTATCACGAAAGAAGAAGCAGCTGTACCACCAATTGATATTGAACGGGCGATCGCTCGCAAGCTTTTATTTGAAGAAAGCCCAGAAGTTCACACCTACGCAGAGGAACAAGAGGATGGCGAAGACTAGCGATGCAATAAAAATCATTAACAAGCTGACAAGCAGCGACCCTGAACTTGAGGCAATGGTGGCAGAAGCTTCAATCAATGCAGAAGTGGCACAGCTAATCTATGAAGCCAGAACTTCATCGGGGTTAACACAGAAACAATTGGCTGAACTTGTTGGTACAAAACAGCCTGTGATTGCAAGGCTGGAAGATGCTGATTATGAGGGACACTCTCTGTCAATGCTCCAAAAAATCGCTCACGCTCTTAATCAGCGAGTAGTGATTCAGCTTGCTCCAATTGAACACGAGCAAAGTGCATAGAGCATTTTAGTATCAATAAATACGTTGCTTATAAACAGAGCCAGTATGTACTTGATGAAAATATCTACACGTACTGACCAATTACTTCGGACAATAGAGCGCTTAGAGTCAGAAATTAAAGTGCTTCAAGCCACTGGCTTGGTTGCACCACCTGGGTGTTGGATAGTACGCTACAAGCGCCAAAGGCAAAAGGGGGGAATATTGGTACTATAAGCTACAAGCTTGCTGAGGCGATTTTTCCTATGAAAATCAAATGTTAGTATACTAAATATAAACATTTAGGAAAAGCAGGTAGCAATGCTTACCTGATAGCAGTTGAGCAAGTTGCAACCAGAGCCAAGATTGAAGGACTGCAACGAGCGATAGATACTTTACTTCTTTCTTTCAGCTGATTTGATAGAAGAAGCTGAAAAATATAAATAAAACTCATGAGATGTTTGTTCGCGTAAAAAATTCGCGAACATATTTTTTTGTCCAAAGTCCAATGATAGAGTCGTGAGTTAAGAAAAGGATGAAATGACGACCTACTTAATGGAATTGAGAGACGATAGATGTTAGTCCAAGCAACAGCAGAGGAAAAGTCAAAGAATTGATTGACGGGAGTCATCATCAGGAGGATGTAAACCAGCTTTTACCCAAAAACCCCGCGCCACCCGAATGGAATCATCTTCTGGATAGCGTTCATCGTTCAGGTCAAGTCGCTTGCAGGTTGAACGACCAACAGGTGTAACTCCTATAATCGTTCTACCATTTGCTGACCAAATGAAATGCTCCGACCACACCTGCTGACGGGGGTTAAACAGAGGTACTATTGTTTGAGTTTCTGGGTCAATCCCTGCTACAAAATTGTAACGACGCTCATTGCAGCGACGACAAGCCAGAGCTAAATTCTCAACGTCATCAGAGCCGTCGAGAGACTTTGGTATTATGTGGTCTACGGTGAACCTTGTTGTGCAAATGCGTTCTGGAGAGTGACAATACTCACACAAATAATTTGCACGTCTTCGCACAGATTCCTTGGTAGAGTCATCGATGGTCATCTTTGAGCAATCAACATAGCATTTATATGGGTGAATATCCTGTCTAGCTCTGCAATTTCCTCAAGTTCGATAACTTCTTCTGGAGTCAGTAAATCAGCTTTTTTACGTGATAGAAGTTCTTCCATCCGCCTTTGCAGTTCGTCATTAAATTTGAACAGATGGACATTCTCTACTTTGGACACTCTTATGCTGCTAAGTAATGATGAAGGTCTGGCGATGACGGTTGTCATGACTGTAGAAACAGTATTTATGAAATGTATTTCTATTGTAATAGTATTAGGTCGCGATTTCGCAGCCAAGAAGCTGACATCTTGCCTGGGGGAAGATATAAGAAAGCCCTTTTTACCGTTCTGAAAGTGAAAGGCTGGAGATATCAGCCCCCTTACGGGGATTAGGTAAGTTGAAACCTGGTATTGGTCCTTTGGGGAATTTAGTCTTAGGGTTTCAGTCCCCTTACGGGGATTACTCCCTTCCCACCATAAGATGACCGATCATATATTTCTCTTTCTTCTCTTCTCTTCTCTTCTCTTCGAGACGCTTCTCTCCGAGAGGCTCCGCCAACGCGAACGCGCTCTTCGCGAGGGATGCTCTCTTTGCGCTTATTCTTTTAATCTTGATAATATTTTACTTCATCCATCGCTTCTTGAGCTAGCTTTCTTCTAAAGTCCCAAGGAAGTAAAACTTCTGCGTTAGGTCGCCAAGAACGCAGGCGATGCACTACATTAACGTCCTTATCTCTATAAAAAGCTTTGTAGTATGCATCCTGATGAGAGCGATTTTCAATCACTTTTAATAAAGCCTGCTGTTCTGGAAAAGATTCCTGTTTGATGAGTCGCTTTGCTTGTTGATAAGTCACTTTTTCAAAGGTTGTGTGGCGAAAAGTGCCTTGAATGTAGCGCTCATGAAAATCCTGTTCAAAACGTAATAGTAGGAGTCTACTGGGTTCATAGAAATCGAATCCCCACGCTTGTGCCATTTGCTCGCGAACATATTCGGGTGTGGGTAATTTGTAAGGGTAGGAATTCAAAAGCAATTTAGGAATACTGAAGTCAGACCAATCTAGTGTCTTTATAACTTGAATGCGGTCTAATCGATAATTATACCATTCTCCTTGTTTATTAGGAGTTTCACCGAAAGCACACAAATAAATTGCTCTCCGTGTATAATAAATACATACTGGGTAAACAATACACTCAGTTGAATACCCTAATTTGGCACTATTATAAGTCAGTCTCACAGGTGGAATAGGGGTTTGCGTCCATAATTGTTTGAGGTATTCTTGCCAGTTATCAACATTATCTTGAGCATGATAAACAATGTAATCTAAATCTAAAAAGAAACGCTGATATCCTCCTATTGGTTGAAAGAAACTTTGAGCAGTCGCCTCTAAGTCAGGAAGATTGAGAAAAGGGAGTTCTTGGATATCAAATCCTCTTTCGCGTTCAAGACTCGCAAAAATACTATGATTGTAAAAATTATCTACAAGTTGATAGCGATCGCCTTGCAATTTAACCAATCCCATATCTTTAAGAATATACAAATCTTCTTGTAAAGAACGCCGTGTGACAGCGAACAAACGACGTTTCAAAATTTCATCTAAATTCTTTTTTTCTTTGCCATCTTGTATTAATAACTCCGATTTTCTTGTCAAATCTTTTGAGCATTTAGCAAACAGGTATGAAGTCAGCGATTCTCTCCATTCGATTTCTTCAATACCAGTCCCCGGTGCAAAAATCCAATCAGCAGTCGTTTTAGCACAAGCACAATTTTGGTCGTGCAACAGTGGTGCTTTTTCTCCTTTTGGGTGCGTCTTAGAAAAAAAGGCATCCCGCCAGTTGGCATAATTCCATTTTTGTGGTAAGTCAATTCGACAGGATTCCTCGCCGTAGAGCGATCGTAACCACACCCACAAGCGAATTGAGCGCAGCAAATTTTGTAAAAGTGAACCCTGTGCTAACCATTGAAGTAACTCTATATTAGGGGAATTCCCGAAAATTAGCTCAGACATAGACAAAATATTCCTGCACCACCTCAATACTCTAAGTATGCCCGATTTTGGAATACACGTCTTCCATTCCTGTGCTAAAGTAGCACCGTACCGATTTGACCAAAGTATCTATGAGAGCCATTCAATTAGAGTTAATACCGCATACAACCCAGTTGGGTTTGGCGTACAATCACCTACACATCCAAATTACAACCGACAATGGCATTATTACCCCAAGCGATATCAAAGGGCTAAAATTGCCACCAGGTATTGATTTCACCAAAGGAGTTGTGATTGAGGGTAAAGCTCCGATTTGGCTTTACGGCTACTTAGTCCACGAATGTCATCCCGCTGCTTGGGTAGGTTGTTATGATACCCGTTTGGGAGCCGTTGTAGTAGCTACGCACACCCATGATGTTGCTATTGGTGAAGTTTTTCAGTTGACTTTACCTACTGCTGTTATTTAGCAAAAGCTAACTATTGGAGGGCTTACCCATGATTTCCGCACCGACAAAATCAAAAGTTCAGTTAGAAGTATTTGAGTTGAATTCCGGTAAATGTCAGTATCAAGCTCTAGCAATTAACTTACTTGAACCTAAAAGCTTGATTGAAGTCTCGGAAATGCTTGCACTTGAAATTCCCCCAGAACTAGATTGGCAACGAGAAATTATTCTTTACGGTGGTGCTCCCAATTGGCTTTATAATCATCTCGTTTGGCGTTTTCATGATGTTCCTTGGGTTGCTTGTTTCAACATTCAGTTAAACGAAGCAGTCGTTGTCAGCAGCAATATTGCACAAGTTCAACCAGGAGACACCATACCAATTAATACAAATAAAGCCCCTGGTGATGCGATCCTTATCTGTGGTGCTCCCAATAGTGGCAAGAGCATTTTATCTTACGCATTACGAAAGAGTTTACCTGCAATAAAATCCGATTGGAGAATATACTTACATCGAGCAAACTGGGATGGGGAAGGTAATCATACCATAGAAAATCCAGACTCAGAGTTGGCAAAAAAATTGAAAGACAAGAGTAAGTTTAAAATTCATTTACATCCTAATGCTGACCAATTGATGCCTGAATACTTTGCTTACCACTCTAACGCTGTTAAGAATATTCGTCAGGTAGTGGATCTCGCATTAGTTGATGTTGGTGGAAAAGCAGAAGCGGTAAAAAAAGCTGTCATTGAACAATGTACTCATTACATTATTATCAGCAAAGATACAGAAAAGATACAGGAGTGGCATGATTTATGTAGTCAGACATTAAAACCCATAGCAGTTATTCATAGTGTTTGGGAGGATAGGGTAGAGATTTTACATACCGAACCTTTTTTGGAAGTGGTAGCGGGTAAATGGCAGAAACCGATGAAAGTACCAGAAGTATTGCTAAATGAGATTTTGAAAGTATTGTATTCATAAAGTCACAGGCAAATATGTGATTTTTATCACACACGCTCCTGTTACAGGTTTTGCCCTGAATTAAAATTCGGGCTAAAAGCTCAAACCCGTTAAAACGGGTTAAAAACCACATAAAGTCAGATTGTTCTGACTTTAGCTAACAGCTGCGAAACTTATTTCTTGGCTTTTTATTTTTCCGAGGAGATTTTAAGATGGTTACAACAGTTATATGTTCTGTGGGAACCAGTGCTGCAAAAGCTTTAGGAGTTAGACCATCAGAATTAATGAATTGGGTGAAGCAACAAAATACTGTGGAAGAAGCTGCAGAAAAAGTATTCTTGACTTTTCGTGATATCCGTCCTGAAGGAGAAAGCTTGAAGACACACTTATCTGCCGAAATTCATTCTCTTGTTCGGATTGGGATTACTCACCAAGACAGAATAATTTTGCTCGCTTCAAGTACAGACGATGGGTATTGCTGTGCTCTTGCAGTTGAGAAATATCTGAAGCATTACTGGGATAACATATATGCCAAAGTAGAAAAAGTTCCAGGGCTTCAAGTTCTGGATGCCGATGTTTTCCGCACAATAGGAGTGGTTGAATTTGTGCGACGCATTCTTGAAGAAGTTAATAACTATGACGCAAGTAACATTATCCTAAATCCAACCGGAGGATTTAAAGCGTTAGTCCCTTACACAGTTTTAGTAGGTATGTTAAAAGGGGTTAAGTGTGACTATATTTTTGAGCAGTCAACTACGTTACTCGAATTACCTCCACTCCCTGTAGAGTTTAGCCGAACACAATTTGAAGTCTATAGAAAGTTATTTGAAACAATTGAGCGCGAGACAGCAATTCCCCAAGCAGAATGGGAACAAAACGTTCCCTACGCAGAAAGGATATGGTTTGAATCATTAGTTGAGTTTTCTCACGGACAAGTAACTCTCTCTGGAGTAGGTTTGTTGTTCTTAGACGAAATACGTAGTCCTTCAGTTTTAGTTCCTTATCTTTCTCAAAAGGCTATCAGAGATTGTTTCGATAATCTGGCGCAACTAGATAACTGCGATCCATTTCGTTTTTTATCACGAGTTGCTAGTTCTAAAGAAGCTTTTCAGCAATCAGAACATATCAATGTTGGAAATGGATTGCGCTGGCTTAAGCCTGGTCGGACAACTGACCGCTATCTAGTATCCATAGAAGGTTGGCGTATGCTAGTGTGGAGAGCAATTCGTGAAGATCAAGAAGGCGCAAACTATGCTAGTAAAGTTAGGGTCAATCCCGATCGCGATCGACGAGCATATTCGCCGTTCATGCGTATGGATTTCGTGCATTAATGTTTAGACATCTCTAGATGTTTCCATTAACCTAATCCCCGCAAGGGGACTGAAACAATCTCATGACAACCGAATATATAGTGGATTTCAACTGGGTGAAGTAAACGTAATTGTAAGGACGAACCGACGTTCCGCCTGTAATGGAAGTTGAGTTTGGTGAAGCACTTAAGTTAGGTTATACCAATTCTCTAAAATTTTGCTACACATGAAATATCATGTAGGGGCGTTGGCGGAGCCTTCCCGGAGGGTACGGCTGTTCGCTCTTACATCTTTTTCGGAGATGTTTATTACATAAGTTTTATATTACAGGGCGCTGAAGCGCAACTACAAACGAGTGAGAATTTTTCCCTACATCCCTATGGAAGCACCTCTAGATTCTTAGTGGCGGATTTTACAAGCGGCGATTCATACTATATTTTCTATGAAAGCGATAAAATTTCCAAATATTATTTAGTCTTGATATTTACTACGGCTATTATTTAGTATGATAAATACTTGTCCTTCAAAGATAGATAGGGGTAATCGATCCAAAACCATAAAATTCTTCAAAAATATTATTGTAGCATGATTCTGTAAAAAATCATGCCTCAAATTTTCGTGGCTATGTGTTTTGAAACTGGGTGTGAAATTGTATGCATTAAGCAGGACAGCAGTTAGTTATGTAATGAATATAAGAAAAGCTCAAAAGCTTAATTACAAGTCATTCAGGCTCTGATTATGCTGCTTGCTAACGAACAAATGCTTACGTGCAATTCTTTATCTAAGTGTGAGGAGTAATGATGAAAAAATATCTATTAGCTTCTGCTGGTGGAACAAGTTTTGTATGTCTATTAACTCAAATGTTACCTGTATATGCTGTGTCAGATATGCAGGTGGTAGACGAAAAGCTGACACTGAATCATCCTCAAAATCTAGAATTTGTTGATAACAAGGAAATCAGACCGTTTAATTCTAGCTTCAACCTTGCTGAAACATCAACACAATCACTTTCATCTCCGGAACATCAACAACAAAATTTACACACTTTAATTCAAAAACAGGAAAACAATAATTTAGAAACAACCACTACTTCTCATTCCACACCTCCACAATTCCAGCCATCCAAAAAACTAGCACAGGTAACATCTGTGTCGCAGTTATCAGATGTACAACCCACAGATTGGGCTTTTCAAGCTTTACAATCTCTAGTCGAGCGCTATGGTTGTATTGCAGGGTATCCAAATGGTACCTATCGTGGTAATCGGGCTATGACTCGCTATGAGTTTGCAGCGGGTTTGAATGCTTGTTTGGATCGTGTTAATGAGCTGATTGCAACCGCAACCACTGATTTAATCCGAAAAGAAGATTTAACCACTTTACAGAGACTACAAGAAGAATTTGCTGCTGAACTAGCAACATTGCGAGGTCGGGTAGATGTGTTAGAAGCCCGTACAGCAGAGTTAGAAGCAAATCAGTTTTCAACAACGACTAAATTAAGTGGTGAAGCTATTGTCGCAGGTATCGGTGCTACAGGAGGAGCTCCTGATCGCAGCGATCCTAATATCATCTTAGTCAACAGAGTAAGGCTGAATTTAAATACCAGCTTTACGGGTAAAGACTTGCTCATCACTGGCTTGCAAGCTTATAACTTTTTGGGTGGTTTGGATGGTAGTGGTAGCCTTCAAGAATCATTAGGATTGGTTTCCCCTATCCTGAGTGCTAGTAGCGCACGTGTAAGTTTTGAACCCCAATTTCCTGGTATTGACCCCAAGGATTTATCAACCTTCGGTGCTAATAATGTTCAACTTTACAAACTGCTTTATATCTTTCCGATCGCAGATAAATTAACTTTGTTTGCTGGAACGGCTGCGGAAGTACCGGATGCTTTTCCTGCAATTACACCTTTTTACGGTGAGGGACAAGAAGCAATTTCGCGCTTTGCAGGGTTGAACCCAGTCCTCCGTGTCTCAGGTGGTACTTCTGGTTCTGGATTGGCGTCAGCTGCAGGATTTATTTTTAACATCTCAAAACAGGTGGATTTAAGAGCTTTATATGCAAGTGTAAATGCCAACGTTCCTGACTCAGCTCCAGATATTCTACCAGGAGTGTCTGGTACACCATTGGGAGCAGGTGTCTTTGGAGGTAGTAGTGTTGTAGCAACACAATTAACCTTTAGACCAAGTCCTTCAATAGATTTTGCCTTAAACTACGCGCACAGCTATCACGAAATCAACTTTCTGGGTACGGGATTAACTAGTAGTGATGTTGGTCCCTTAGCAGGAGTACCTTTGGGAATACCTGTGCAACTTAACTCTGTTGGTGGTACATTATCTTGGCGGTTGTCTCCAAAAGTATCATTGTCCGGCTACGGTGCAGCCATATTTGTTGATGATTCTTCTGGTCGTGTGGATGCTTCTACCACATTTACCAGTTGGATGGCTGGTCTTCACTTCAAGGATATATTGAAACAAGGGAACAATGCCGGAATTCTTTTTGGTCAACCACTATATCGTACCTCTGCTGATGGTGATGCTACACTTGCTGATGAAGGTGTAGATCGCGCTGTTCCTTACCATTTAGAGGCTTATTATCGTATCAAGGTGAATGACAATATCAGCATTACTCCCGGTGCATTTGTTCTTTTCAATCCCGAAAGCGACAGTAGAAATGATACAACAACTGTAGGTGTACTCCGCACTACCTTCACTTTTTAGAATATGTTGATGGGGTAGTTGAGATACCAGAAACTCCCCAGAAACCCGGTTTCTTTAAGAAACCGGGTTTCTAATTTTTGCTATCCCTTGTAGTATTGGTTTCGTAGTTGTGCTAGGGCTGACGCTCTGCTGGGCGAAAACAGCGCAACTACAAACCAATAAAAATTTCTTACCCTATACTCTACACCCCTATGGCAGCACCTCTAGATTCTCAATAGTGAGAAAGACTTCCTCATCAGCTATTTGAAAGCTGTAATCAATGTTAATTTGGGTAGGGTAGCCAAGTTTAGAATCGTATTTCACGTCAAGATTATCTGCTCTTCGAGCGATCGCATTTCGGATGACGTTGAATAACCTAGGAATTGTGTCATATTGTTGGAAAAATTCTGGATTCACTGGCTGTCCTGTTTCTTTAGAGGTAATAGAAACTGTCATTCCATTGCGTACTTCAATGATGACTGGTCCTCTAGCCTCAGGAATACAGAAGCAACTGTTGCTCAGTGTATAACGGTAATTGCGGATTCTTTGTTGATTCCACAGTCGGCGATTCATGCTATACAGCCTGAACTGTTCTAGCAAATCTGAATCAGCGATCGCTGGTAATGGTTCTACCTGGGGGTTTAGTTGAGACATTACCGGCGCATTCAAACCTAAAGACATCAGTAATCCGATACCAATGATGATAGGCAAGCGCATATACAACACCATGTCTACTTTTGTGTCAATGGTATTACAGTTTGTACGTATGTCAAGGAAAGTCAATAAAATTTACATAGTTTGGGGCGATCGCGATTTGGTTCTGGTTCAAGTCTTGACAAATGGAAGCAGTTATGCTGACAATCAGCAAATAGACTCTTCCTCTGTTTAAAAGCTCCGCGATCGCATATCAATCAACAATCAAGATTTTTACGTCATTCTAGTAGGTGAAGACGGCGGTGTCAAACGTCGCGATACAACTCCCATGCAACCAAAAGCCATTTTTGACCAAATAGATGCTATGCCCATGCGCCAGTGGGAAATGCGCGAACGTCGTTGAGTCAGGCTTCAACTAGAAATTGAATTGCCTTCATGGAACGTATTTATTATTACAATTAAAACTTCTGAAAATACCCCGATCTAAAGGATAGGTCAAAACTCAACTTAAGACTAGGGACAAAATTAGCTCGGTTTTAGTAAACTAAATCAGGAAGTTTTAAGTTCCTGTACTGCGGTGCTTTTTGACTTAGAGTAAAGCTGCTGTGCTCCAGTTCGCAATCCATAATTATCACCAATATACGACGCCTTTACTTCTAAGCGGACAAGAAGCTAGAGGTGTAGAATTTGGCTTAATTATGAGATACGAAATCTGAATCATTGGCTGCAATCTCTCTTGCACCATGTCGCCTACAGCTTAAATGACCGGAGTTAAACAGGTAAAGCCTGCATGAGCAGGCTTTTTTTCATAAAGTTTGTAGTCGCTATTGTAAAGACGCTAAGTTCAAAATTTGACCAAATAATTCGTAACTCGTAGTGAAGAATTCAATCACGAACTAATACTGCTCGATTAACAATAGTCAAGTGCTAGAAACCCGGTTTCTTGAAGAAACCGGGTTTCTAATTTTAATTTTCGCTTCTTCGAGTAGTATTGAATCACGAACTACGAATTATACAACTACTTTTTCTGTGTTGCGATCGCTAATTTTGCTCCTTCCACGCGCCGTACTCTGTCCATCACCTCTACAACGTGACCATGATTAACTCCTTCATCAGCATTCAGGACAACCATCAACTGCTTTTCTGGTTGTACTTTCTGCTTCACGCCATCTTCCAACTTTTCTATAGTAATTGGCTGCTTATCTAAGAATAACTTCCCAGCTTTATCTATGGTTACCGTAACTTGTGCTGGTTTGTCTGCTTGAGCAGTTTGTGCTTTGGGTAAATTCACAGGTAATCCTTGCGATCGCGTCAAAAATAGCGACGACATAACAAAGAATGTTAATATCGCAAATATCACATCAATCATAGGCACAATATTTATTTGTGCTGGAATATCCGGTTCATCTTGCAGACGCATAAGTTTTATCTCCTCGTTCGTAGCGGCGGCGGTAAAGCAACTCTAACTCTCCACCATACTCCTGAAACAATGCAATCTGCCGTTGATAAAGACCTCGGAAGGTATTGGCAAATAAGAGTGTAAAAATGGCAACAATCAAGCCCGATGCAGTAGAAACCAACGCCTCACTGATACCAGATGTTACACCCGCTGTTCTTGTACCGCCCACATCGCCGATATTAAGAGAGGCAAAAGAATTAATTAAACCCAAAACAGTTCCTAAAAGTCCCAGCAGTGGAGCAAGCGAAATGATTGTATCAAAGATAGTTTGGAAACGCTTGAGTAGTGGTATCTCTGCTTGTGCTTCACTTTCTAATGCCAAGCGAAATTCTTCTGGATTAGGTTCCTCTAGTTCCAAAGCAGTTAGGAAAATGCGTGCCAACGGTAAATCTGCATTTTGTCGCAACTTATCAATTGCACCAACAATATTATTGAGACGGTAAAGATTCAAGACCTCTCGTACAACACGAGGCTGACGGCTATTAATCTTTACCCAAAACCTGATGCGCTCGATAATGAGAGCAACTGCCAGCACTGAAAATGCCAACAAAGGCCACATTACCACACCGCCAGCTGTAAACAGATTATTAATTCCCATGTGTTGTCTCTAACAGTTATCAGTGAAAAGTGAACAGTTATCAGTTATCAGTTTTATTCCCTATTCGCTGATAACTGATTGGATTTTGTCAGATTACCCGATTTCGGGAAACACTGATAGAATTTCTCAACAGAGATGTATGTAAATAATAATTCATATTGAGTACTTGTCAATCCCCATTAGTAGGATATCATCAAGGCTTCTACATTTCTTGTTTCAAAAAGCCTTGCTATAATGGATTTTTATATACTTTACATTTTGTAAACTGCCAACAACAATCTTTATCCTAATAATTGACATTTGCTGCAAAATATTTTAATCTTCTTAGGTTACTGATAATAGATGGCAATAAAATATGAGCTTTTCTGGTACAGCTCTGGCGCAAAGAGAAAAGGAAGCAAAAACTATAAAAGCTTTTCTTGCTTTCAGCCTAGTCGGCTCATTGATGATACATATCAGTGTACTGGCTTCTGGCATCTTCAAACTTTTAACGGCAACAACCCAAGACATTGATGCTGAACCAATTGAGCTAGTGGTTCTTGATGAGCCCATCCCAGAAGAAACGATAAAGCCAGAAGAGCCAGAAGAGCCAGAAAAGCCAAAAGAGCCAAAAGAGCCAGAAAAGCCAAAAGAGACAAGACTTCGGTTAAAACCTGAACCTCCTCTTCCTAAAACACCCATAACATCGGAAAGTAAACCTAGCACTCCTCCCGCCGCAGGTGGTGGCGGAACAACCACTGCGGCTGCACCACCAATTGAACCACCCCTTGCCATACCTCCACTACCTCCATTACCAAAACCAGTGCAGCCACCACAGCAAACTGTAGTGACTCCAGAAAAACAGCCTGATATTCCACCACAAAAACCAGAAATCCGACAACCGCGAATTCTGACCCAACCAAAGCCAGTCAAAGAACCCCAACCAGCAGTTCCTCAACCCACAGAAACCCCCATCGCTGCTAAAACTCCCCCCGCACCAGAACCTCCGATCCCAGAACCAAATAATGAAGAATTAAAGCAGAGCCTGAGGGATTTGAGAAACTCTCGACCCACACCCACGCCATTAGTGACTGAAGAAACACCCCCACCTATCGCTCCGAGACGACAACGAGAATTTGCTCAACAGACGACTCCACCACCTATCGCTCCGAGACGACAACGAGAATTTGCTCAACAGACGACTCCACCAC
>JAWQFQ010000102.1:0-11813 GCA_035967975.1 Scytonema sp. PMC 1070.18 | reverse complement strand
CTATCGCTCCGAGACGACAACGAGAATTTGCTCAACAGACGACTCCACAAACCGGTACACCCAGTAAAACGACTGATATCTCTAAGATAGCTGCCAGTTTAAGAAGTAGCAGCACAACAAGTAATACTGCGGGTGACGGTACTGGTGGTGGTAGTGGTGGTGGTACTGGTACGAGTTCCGGTACAAGTAGCGGACAAGGAAGTGGAAAAAAAGTAGCTGCAGGTCCAAGACAAAGCGGTGTAGGTACGCAATTAGATTTTGCAGACTGCGTCAAGTGTGAAGTGGAGTATCCAGAAAGAGCTAAAGAGCGCGGAATTGAAGGCAAACCGGAAATAGCTTTCGATGTAGATAATAACGGCAATCCCATTAATGTTCGCCTAGTTCGTTCCAGTGGACATAAGATGCTTGACGAAGCCCTACTAGCACAAGCAAGAAAGTTTAAATTAAATTCTGCAGCAGCTGGAAAAGAGAACGTCAGATTAACAGCTAATTTTGCTTTAGAGGGGACGCGAACTCACCGAGAAGCCATGAAACGTCAGAGAGAACGAGAAGAAAAACGCAGACAAGCACAAGAAGCACGCAAACAAGCAGAAGTAGAACAGAAAAAACGCGAAGCGGCTAATAATGAGAGTGAAGAAGGTTCCGAACGCAGACAAAGAAGAATGCTAGAGCCACCATCTACCCCCCTCATACCATCCAACCCCTCTACACCATCTACACCGATCCCATAATTGAGAACCTCTAAGAGGTTGTTTGAAAAGTGGTTGGCTGTGATTTTAGGCACTTATTGATCCCCCCTAGCCCCCCTTAAAAAGGGGGGAAAATACTCTGAAAGTCCCCCTTTTTAAGGGGGATTTAGGGGGATCTTGAATATGATTGCTACTGATGAAAGGACTAATTGGTAACAGAAAAAAAGCAATTAACCATTAGCCATTAGCCAGATACACAGATTGCTATATTACCTTAGAAAGAATCAAATTCAGAACATTCAACTCATTAGAAGTGAGAAGGTATTTGTCGGTAAAATTCTTTTTCCTAATTTCTTCTAAGCTGTAACTTCTAAAAACCACAAAAGGGAAATCCCTATACTTATCACCAATAGGTAAGATATTACCTACAGGGTACAACGAACGGATGTATGTGGTGAGAATATTTCGGAAGGTTTCGTCTTCTGGTTCTTGAGGATTGCTAGCAAAATAATCTTTCATAACCTCACCACTGACAAATGCAAATAGTGGTAGAGCATAATATTGATCTGAATTTTGGCTGCTTTGCTCAAGTTTCTGTGTTTTGTCAACTCCGTCTCTAAGTTTTTTCACTAACTCTATGGCATCTTTAATGGCAGAACGTAAACTTTCAGGATAAGATTTACTATAGCTAATCTTTTGCATATTTCGCCAGAGGTCTTCGTTAGCATAGTTTGCTATGTCTAAAACTCGCATATAGTAAGTTTCTTCTAAAGAACGCTCTTTAAAGGGAACGATTAATAAACTTCCACTAATATAACCTAGTTCAATATTCCCAAAATCGAGTAAGTTGTCTAGACTTTGACAAATTTGAGTAAACTTATGATTAAAAGATTTTTGTAAATGTAGATAATTAGATTCAGTGCTATCTCGGACAATAAACTCTGCTTTACCCAGCAGTTCTTCTAAATTTGTAAAGACATTTTCTACAACTTTATCGCTTCTATTCCTGTAATATTCTTGCTTGAGTTGGTAAATGAGACTTGCTATTTGAGTAGAAAATGTTTCACCAACTGCAAATATAGATTTACCACCTATAGGAATAATAATAAATTTATTCTTGCCAATTAAACCATAACCAACAATTCTGGTCATGATAGCAGCTTTGAGAATTAATAAGATATTTAACAGCCCTAGTACACTTTCCTGTATAGATAACTTCTGATTGACTTCATCATCTTGATAATAAACTGAACTTTCTCCTAAATAAAATATCAGTTCTTTATCCTGATTATCTATTATATCATCACCACGACCTCTGTAAATCACTTGAATGATTTCCATGAGATTTTTTTCAATTTGAAAGCCTGGAATCTCTATCAGGATATGTTTGGCTTTGGGAAAAGATAACCCCCGACTTCCTGAAGCAGTCATGAAGACGACTTTTACATCATTTTTATATCTGTTGATTTCTTCTTTTTCTTGTTCGGAAATATTAGCGTGGATTTCTAAATAATCCTGAAACAGTTGAAAGTTACCTTTGTAGTTTTTAATTGTCTCTATTAGTTCTGCTAATCTTTGTTTATTTTGTATATAAACTATGATTTGCTCGACATCTGACCTTTTTAACAAAGCCTCTATATCTTGAAAAATCTCTTTTTGCAAACTTTTGATGACAGACCTTTTTCGTTCTAGTCGGATTTGTTCGCTATACTGACAGGACTCTATGACGACTTTATAGGTAATGGATAAACTGCTAGCAGGATAGGAGTTAGCATTGATGACAGTCGCTAATAAGTCTTTAAACTGGAATTGCTTTTGAGAAAGAGGTTCACAGGTATCTGTCGCTTTGCGGAAATAGATTTTATCTGGTTCTGGCGATTTATCGGAAAGATGTTGACTTATCACGTTCTCATCAACGATAGAAGCATCAGCAACAATCACTTTTGTATTAAATCCATTTTCTGGAAGCATCAATTGATATTTTGATATGATTTGACTAATACCATGTAAAAACTCCACACCACCATCATCACCAGTGATTTCATCTATCATGATGAATAGGTGTTTAATTCTTCTAGAAATCTTTTGCATCCCTTCTAAAAGAATAACACCATCTCTTTCATTGTAGGCATTTCTAAAAATTTTTTCAAAATGCTTTAAAGTATCTCTCGTATAAGTTTTCTTTAAAGATTGGATAGCTACAGTCGCTACAATGTTATTAGAAAGTTCCAAGTTTACTATTGTTGATACAGCTTCACATATACTGTTTAAAACTCCCCTGCTTTTGCGTCCACTGTCTTGAATTGTATCCTCAGTCAGTTTTGTGAGTTTGTTAGAACGGCGTCCCCGTAGTTCGAGACTCCTACTGTCTCTAAAGTTTACAGACTGCTTTGAAAAGTCTCCTTGGCGCTGATTCCAGAGGTACTGGACTGTGTATGTTCCAAAGTTATCTGTGATGAGGTTGCTATGGGTGTTGATGGCTAGTATTCTACGATCGCACAGTTGTTGCGAATCTTTATCCTTAAATTTCTCAATAATATCAAGGTTAACTTGTGTTCTAGGGCTGACATAAAAGAATAAAAACCCTTCATCTATATGTTCTCGCAAAAAGTTTGCGATCGCAGTCGTTTTACCAATACCAGGATTACCAGTTAAAAAGAGATAAGTAGCTTCAGAATTTAAGGCTTTTTTAATAAGTTCTGCATGAGCTTCTCGCAGGTTCATAGTTCCCGTTAATCCTAAATGATTCATAAGTTCTTGTGGAACCTGTCCTACAGAGTTAAAAAAATCTTTGATTTGCTCTTGATGAGTGATAATGCTCGTACTATCTGGTTGAATAGCTAAAAGCCGCTCGACAAAATCTTTACCGTTACTAAAACTTCCATAGGCGCTACGTTTAATGCGGTTTAAAACTTGCTTGCGATTATCACTAATGTCTTTCCCACTCAAGTCATCTTTGTAAATCTCATAACAAGTTTTTAACACAGCTAAGTTTTCCGGACGGACGGATATGGCGCTTAAACCGCGATCGCTATATCCTACAGCGTTCAATACCAGAGATGTCGTATCATTTACAATACCAATTTTCCGTAAGAATTCATAGAAACTATACGTATATCCAGCAGCTTGAATTAATTTCGAGCTTTCTTTATCCTTATATTTAAAAGCAGTAAAGTAATTTTTCAAATCTTCCGAAAACTCAAACCCCACAGAATCCGTATCTATTCTAAGTTGAGAAAAAACACTTTTTGAGCGTATATAGCTAATATCCCTATTTAATAAAATCCGAATAATTTCTACATAATCGAGATTGGTAACTGATTCATCCGAATTAACAGAAAATACCGACAAATCAACACAAATAATTCTAACCTGTTTGCGATTTCGCAGCAGCACAAGAGTATCAGCGTTGATAAACTCTCCCTTCTTTCCTAAATCTATATCCTTCCGAATATATTGTTCAACAAATTGTTCAATCTCGCTTTCTTTTAAATTTTCAAACTGACCTAAGACTTCTCTGAACCACTCTACCGTATTTTTAGTTTCGTAAGTCCCTAGGCTATTATCACCACTAAATTTACATTGAAAATATAAAACTTCTGTATGTTTTAACTTATGTGGTTTATCCCAACCTATTGACTGCATATATTCCCCAAAAAAGTTCAACCCACTCAGGAAACCTTTTTGAAGAAAAAAAACAGCCCACTTCTGTACTATCTCTCTTTCTAGAGAACTGATAACTTTATTAACCATTTGTTTCTGCATCTTAGGAAATTTTAGCTGCTGTAATTCTTGAAGATATAAATTTCCAAAATGATGCTTGATTTGCTTATCTTTGATATAAGCAAGAATTCCAATATTAAATCCTACTTCAAATAAACGTCCTAAATCTTCTGCTATCTTATATGTCATTATAGAGATTGATAAATAAGTTGGTCATATATTTCTGACCAATGGGTCGAGCAAGTTATCGGGAATCCGATTGCGCTTTATGTAAGCGTTGATTTCACTTTGATGGTCGCTATAGTAGCTGAGTGCATCAAACACTTGTGCTAGAGTCAAATGAGGCATACCTTGAGGAATCTCCTCAGGAGAAACTCCCATTCGCCATGTTTCAACAATTGCTCGAACGGGTGTGCGAGTTCCTTTGATAATCGGCTCACCACCTAAAATTTCATCATCTTTGACAATATAACAGTGTTCTGTAGTTTGAACCATATTTGGTATTTTTACAGGTGTAGTCATAATTTTACTATTATTGTTTTTGAACACGCAATACTTTCTTGACCGCAGTCAAAAATGCTAAAGAGTTAAATACCGCTTTTCCTCTCATGTGATTCAATAGAGACAATGCACCAACTGAATCATCTCCAATCAGATTTTCATAAGGGTCCAGCTTCAAATTAATATCTTTAGCTTTTTCATATCGGGAAAAGTGAAACAAGGTGAGATACTGCAAAATTTCATCTTTGAGCTTACCTTTGAAAATGAGACCCTTATAAATATCTTCATCATTGAGTATTCCTTCATACACCTTTACTAAGGTAGCATAGGAAATAACACCATGATAATTACGTTCTTGTTGATTACCTACTGTAACTCCATTGAATAAGTTAAAAAACACAACAGATTTTTGACTGGGGTCATCTACTAAATTTGTCAGTTCAGTTGTGTCTTGAATATATAAAGACTCTACTCCAAGTTTTTCCAGTCTAACAGCGTAATATTTATCAAAAAACATGGGATAAATCTTGATATCATCATGCTCGGCTTTAAAAGCTCTGATTACCTCTTTTGATAGAAAAAATAATCGGTCATCATCTTCGGTTTGTGTCATGTGTAAGGTAGTAGAATAAGGTGCTTTTGCAATATAGACAAAGTGTCTGTATCCCTTCTTATAAAGCTTCGCAACTTCATCGATAATAATATCCGGTTCTCTGAACATCTGTTGGTGTTCGTAGTTGTCTGAAAAAGTTTTCAGAAGTTGTACTCTGACAGCATTGTCTTGAGAACTTAACACAAAGATTTCCCCCATCAGGTTGGAGAGTTTCTGAATGCTACCCCATTTGCGATCGCTTTCACGACTGGAGACGATAATCATTGCGAGCTTACCTACTTGTTGAGGCGCATCTGAGGGATTAGCGAAGGTAAACTTTTTAGGTAGCACTGAGTATAAAGAGCTAAGAACATTGGGAATCTTAAACTTTGCTTTATCTGAAAAATCACTAATGTCTACTCCCTGAGCATTAGAACGATGTTTTTCATTTAATAAATGAGACAATACACGGGAGAAAGACACCATAAATTTTTCTATTGGTGCATCATCTTCCTTATTGTGCAGGTGGATTCTTAAAATCGGGATAAATAATTTATTTTGCTTGAACAGTAGTACGTCTAAACATATGTATGCTAAAAGCGAAAAGGTAAATTGATATGCAAACACCTTATGAGATTCTAATTTATCCTCTTCCAATCGGTAAGGAAATAATATCAGCTTGCGTTTTTTGAGATTTTGATTGTAGATTTCCTGACATTTGCTGTTTTTCAAAGGTAACAACAGCACGGGTAAAGCACTAATCTTTTCAGTATCATACTCCATACCAAAGGTTTGTTTTTCTCCATAAGAAATATAACGAACGTCACTGATGGTGATTTTGGCGGGAAGGCTACAAAGGGAATCTTTTTTGATATTAGCTTCCCCAATGGATAAATACTTGAGGACTTCTTTGGGATTGCTTCTTAAAATTGGTTGAAAGAATGTATTACGAGTAATAATATTGTTGCTATCTTGCTCAAGTAAGCTTTTACTGATAGAAATATGGTGTGGGTATTCCCTGGTAGGGAATGTTGTTTTATAATTGATAATTTTTATGAGTAATGCCTTCAGCTTTGTTATTTTAGCTTGAGCATTAACTTTCTTAAATCCTTCGATAATTTTTCCAAAAAGTCTTTGTTTTGCTGCATCGTCATCTCCCCGAAGAATTGGCATAACCTTTTGGTCAAACATGAGAATTGGGTTATACTCATCTGTTGATGGATTGACAGGAGAGGCGAATAATATATAGTACAAGAATAGGATTCTTAATACCTTTTTGGCAAATGTCTCCTTTTTCAAAGAATCTGCTAGTGCTGTTTTGTGCTCTTTACTTTCAGAGTCAAGCAGATTCACATAGTATTCATAAACAGTCTTACCACCGTATGCCTGTACTTTACCGCCAAATTTCAGTTTGAGACCAAAGATAAACTTGATTTCTCCTTTGTCTTCATCAGTGGTTTCGCCTAAATATCCTTCTATTTTAGGTATAATCGGCAGCATATCATAGGCTTCTGCACGGGAAAAAATGTCTTTATAGTTTAATGAGACGCCAGCATAGTTGACTATATAGTCTCCATCAGCTTTCCTGGAATCATTGATGTACTCTTCAATCAGTCTCAAACGTGCGATCGCATCTCGGAGATATCCGGCTGCTTCGCTATTAGTACGGTTAACATCAGTATTAATATTCTCATAGAGAAATTCTAAATAATTTATCTGTGCCTGTTTCTTAAGTTTTCCAAGGGTTTCGGTATCTATGATTCGTTTGAGTCGGTAAAAGTCCTGTTCGGGATTTTCCTGTTCTTGTTGTAAATCCTCAAGAACATAAGCCAGTTCGTCACGTTCTTCTTCACTAGCGCTAGCGAACTGCACTTTTATATACCTTTCTAATCCCAACCGTAACTGCTGGTTAAACTCGCGGGTTTTCTGTACAGCGATTGTCAGCTTATGAAATTTCAAGATTTCCTTACCCTTAGTCGTTTTGTCAGGAAAAGTCAGCCGTTGCTTTTCCAAACCTTGATACGAAGTAAAAGGATAGGTAAAGTCTAAGCTGGGTTTATTTCCTTTCAAAGTCTGCAAATCGGTAACCAGATTTGTGACAAACTCCTGCGTGGATGTGGAAGGTTGATGCTGTGCGATCGCACCATCAAGTAGCTGTTTTACACGGTCTGCTATTTCTTTAATCTTGTGGGGAAAGCTTTCTTTAAAACCCGGACTGAAATTCACAGTAGCAGCTTTCGCGCTGTTCGCAGAAGCACCTAGAGGATGATTGACTTGCAATTCAGCAACTTGACTAGCGATAGAATCAACATCAATACGCAACCGATAACTATCAGGCGATACTTTAAATACGTCTTGAGGTGACTGACTTCGTAACACTTGTAAAATTTTTGCCAATAAATCGCTGTAGTCTGCAAAAACTAGCTCATTGTTACCTGGTTCTATAATATTCACTCTAACTCCTAGCCATCCTCTGTTGCTTAGCTGATATACTTAGCTTCAAGTATAATCTTACCCATCTTATACTGACAACTGCTTTTGCAACGGATATTCCTTAGACGATGTCAAAAAATTAGAAAGCTGGTAAAAAACCTACACCTGTGAGGGGCGGGCGAGACGCCCACCCCACAAGATATTGCCATTATTTTCTAAGTCTTAATGAAAAGTTCTAGATTTTTGTAGCTGTGGCGAAAGTTGACGAGCTTTGAGAATCGCTGCTATCAAAAAGGCATAAGCTACAGAGCTTATCAAAGCTAAGCATATACTGGCGAGAACGTTTTGCTGTTGTTTCTCTTGCAAAATAGTCACGATAGACCCAATCGCATGTATGGTAGCTGTCGTCACACAGCCAATTCCTAAAAGCTGCCAACGCCATGATTTTTTCAGTGTACTCAAACCAATGAAATAGCCAAAATAGCCACTGTATGCTACCTGTCCAGAAATATCTCCTAAGATTTGGGGAATTAAAAGTGTTAATCCTGCAAATTGACCGCTCTTTTCAATTTCTTCATGCACGTGCATCATAGTCTCTACTAAGGCAAATCCAGTTGCAGATGCTGTTCCTAAAAGTATTCCATCTATTGGCTCCCATATCCCAATGCTTTCCCTTTTAGGTGAAGTCAGTAGTCTACTGATTAAGTAAACTAAGAAGACTGGAAATGCTTTGAACAGTTCTTCTGATAAGCCTTGTCCTAAAAAAGTTTTAATAATTATCCCAAAAAAGCTATCATCTTTATGAGATGAGAATAAATGTAATCCACCTAAAAGCGGCAGACTTGTAGCTAAACCTACGCTTACTAGTAACCACCAAGGCTTATGTTTATGGCAAATTTTGTGGATAAAGTAGTGACTGGCGCTAGCTAAGTAAGCTGCTAAAATGTAGAAGAATTTATCACTATTTCTAGTAGCTAACATCGCTACTACAAACAGCACTGTGATAATACCTGGTATCAGGAAACCACTTTGATGTAAATCAAGCTTGTTCGAGATAACAGGAAATATTTCTGTCAGGCTGAGGGCATGAGCTGTGGGCATCCTTAAAGATGGGATCGCTGTTTTGGTATTGGTAGGTTCTTGTGGGAACGCACTAGAGTCCCAGGTCACGGTAATTATGCAAGAACCTATTTGCAAAATATCACTACTAGTTAGAATACAGTGTGTTTGACGTTGACCGTTGACAAAGGTACCATTAGCACTGTTTTGGTCCATGACCACTAGATGATTTTGTTCCCAGTCAATTAAGGCGTGGTAGCGAGAAACTTGGTCATTCTTAAGCAGCATCCGTGCAACGCGCTTACCGTTGAGTTCGACGGGCATCTGTGAGAATTCTCGACCCAAGGCTATGGGTAAACTCAAATGTGGTTCTCTCTGTCCTCCTGTCGCTGGATCTTTCCAACTTAATTGAATTTGAAAGTTCTTAGTCATTAGTTATTATAATATGGCTAAAATGTGGACCTTCAAAATTTTGACCGGAGTCGCCCGGAAAATAACGAGTTTACCAAATAACTACTAATTCTTAATTTGTCATTGAGAGGTAATTAAGTGGCTGCACTCAAATTTTTATACAGCTTTAGTATCTGAAGTTCCGGATATTACGAAAAATATATGTTGAGGATTGTTTTGGAGCGATCGCATACATATTCGCGGCATTTATAGTACAATCCGGTTAGTCTTAAAGATTAAGAGCTTCATAGAAACCTGGTTTCTCAATCACTGCTTAACACATACTGTATTGATTTATGGTGAGTAGAATTTATGCACCACAGCCGAGTTTACACCAAAAAATCAAATGAAGGTGATAGTGAATTCCAATCTACAAGAAAAATTTATATATAGCAGTGCTAGTTTTAAAATATGAAGAAGGAACATTGCCTGTAAGCGTTCAGCCCTTTGCAATCAGCAATCAGCTTTTCTAGCTTTAAAGATATTGTCCTTTAGCTCCGTTGTCTAAACAATAGAGCAAAATGTGCTTTCATTGCTGATGGCTGAGGTGCTAATAGCTGAACGCTTACCATTGCTTAGTCCAGAAACCCGGTTTCTCAGAGAAACCGGGTTTCTTATAAATCGTTTACTCCCTTCGGTGGTCTAAAATTATCGGTCTTAATTCTGGCGGTTCGGGAGTAATCAGCAAACTTATGTTGGTCGAGTACTAGTCTTGATCGCCACAATTTCACCACAAAGGCTATGCTAAGGATATTTACTGAGTATTGGTGTGATTTGAAGTAATGGGACGATCGCCATCTACCTCAAGAGTGTCTTCAATTTGAACAGGACTCTCAACAACCGGACGTTGACCATTTATGTTCAGAGTACCTTTAACCTCTAAATCGCTCTTATCAATTGGGCGCAAGCCGTCTACCGCTAAAACATTATTGTCTTGAAAATCGCTTTTGGCGATCGGGCGGTGACCATCTATGTCAATTGTTTCCTCTATCTGAAAATTACTTTTTGCAATTGGACGGGTACCATCTATTTCAAGGGTGTCTACAACCTCTAATGAACCTGAGTTCATCGGACGATGACCATCTATGTCAATTGTTTTGGAGGTTTGTTCAGGTTCTTGTGATGGTGACGAGGAAATCTTGTTAGCTTCAGTATCTGTTGTTTTCTGAGCTAAACTCTCTATATCGCTATCAGCTTTATTTATTTTACTCATGCTTTGCCTGTAATTCATTTACTAGTAGCATGACTCTATTGGGGAAGACATCGCACCTTCCTTTATGAACAACTTTCACAAGGAATTTCAAAAACATTATTAAAACATTATTAAAGCTATTTGAATATCTATCAAAAGTAGGAAGTTAAGTCTTATGAACACTTGTAAATGTTTAAGTAGAAGATTTCACTGATTATTTTAGGAGTTAGTGTGTTCCGTGATTTCACCCTGGCAATGTCCACTCCCGTTTAAGGAAAACATGACCACCAAAGTAGCCGTCTACTTTTATGCAGAAGACAAGTGGGTTCCGATTATGTATTATACCTTGGAAGAGGCTATTACGCTTTACCAACAAGCAATGTTATCTGGTATGAAAATGTACATTTTCCCAGATCAATGGAAACCCAACCAGTTTGAGCGCTATTGCTTAGAGCACATTCCGCAAATCAGTACAGGTGTTTTAAATTACAGAGTCAAGCAAGGAGTTGCTTAAAATCTTAAGCCTACTCCACCTTGCAAGGAGAAAGCCGTACCACCATCACGGATAGCATCAAAGGCGATAATAGCATTACCGAAAAATACTGTATTGCTATTGGGTACAACATAATCGATTCCTGGTTGTAAGGCAAAGCTGATTTTATTACCTACAGGAGATGGTGTATCACCACTAGCTAAGACAAGCCCTGCACCTAAATAAGCATCAGTTTGCCAGTTTAAGGGGACATCATAGGAAACTGTTGGGACAACAGCTATACTGTCACCAATGAAGGCTTGGGCGCGAAAAGAAATGGGTTGTTCAAGCAACTTGTAACGACCCGCAATCACTCCCCCGATGCGGACGCCATCCCCAAAACCAACAGCAGGACCTATACCAACATAACTACCATAGGCAACTTGAGCTTTTGCTGGTTGGGCAAATTGGGTCACACTTAAAACTGAACCAGCGATCGCCAGTGATAATAAATACTTGAAATGTCTCATTTCCCAACTCCTCACACAATACTTAATAATTGTAGTCGATGTTAGTGGATAGTTGTTAGTGGATAGTTGTTAGTTGTTAGTTGTTAGTTGTTAGTGGATAGTTGTTAGTTGTTAGTGGATAGTTGTTAGTTGTTAGTTGTTAGTTGTTAGTTGTTAGTTGTTAGTTGTTAGT
>JAWQFQ010000101.1:0-30538 GCA_035967975.1 Scytonema sp. PMC 1070.18 | reverse complement strand
CCGCCACCGCCGCCACCGCCTCTTTGAGCTTCAGCAGGGAGGGCAAAGGCAAACCCGGCAGCAACTCCTGCGCCAATAGTCAAGAAATGACGTCTACCCAGATGCGATCGCTTAACTTCCAGCTTCTGCTCGTGATTTTGCTGTTGTTGAGAGTGCTTTTCCTGTGTCATTATTTGGTTTTCCTTGAATTTTTTTACCCTTCTTCAAAGGGAGTCTAGCTTTTTTTTACTCTTATTACGATAAAAGCATCATAAATTGCCTGTTCTTACGCAAACTTTATAAGCACATAGACACAAAAAGACCGAGGCAGCGTAAATCCTGCGCCTTCTAGGCACAGGACTATCTCTAGGATAGACTTTGGAAAAAAACTAATTAAGGGTGGCTGTCTCAGTTTTTTCCAGTCGATCCACCTACGTCGCCACATCTCTATCTATGGTTGTTCACAACTTTGGTAATTTGAACAATGCAACGATGTGCTTCTGTGATTATCTGCATTCCATTCGTCGCAAATAGTCAAAGAAAGTCAAAGAAAGTCAAAGAAATAGAGAATTAGTTACTATGCATCTTGCCTGACACGTACTCGCACGTGATTCATCTCGTCTATCAACGCACTGACTCGCTGTCTCCAATTTTGTCCTGTATTTTTCGCTCGTAACTGTGTCCTTGATGCTATCCAATCTTGGATTAATTGCTCCTCCTGCTCCTCGTCTCCCTCATCCATACCCATAAATCGCAGAAAATAGGGAACGTCCCATTCTATCATACGAGTCCATACGTCGTAGGGAGCTACCGTCCAATCGACTTCCCAAACCTCTTGCAAAAGCCTGATGAAAATTTTCTCTTCAGGGGGACGATCTTCTTTATCTACTTCAGCTTGTAATGCGTCAACTAAAGTTTGTTTATCCATAATCTGTCTGTCAAAATCCAACACCGTTCTTTTTATACCGCATATTGTTGCACCATATAATTAAAATCTGTAAAGAAAATTGCATAAAAATTCAAAAAAAACACAAAATCTTCATCTATCTAACACCTACAAATATTTGCTAGGTTATGCTAAATTCAATCGAAAAACGTAAAATTTATGGTACATTAATCATAAGTATATGTAGTTAAATAAATACCTACATTGTTGGTAAACCAGGGAGTTAACTTTTAGAATCACTCATCTGACAAAGATTTAATGTTTAATTAAGTTAGTTAGTTAGTTAGCCATTATCGCTGTAGGTATCTGTAAACAGAAAACCACTTATATTGTTGGTAACTAAAAAGTTTAAGTTGGTATTTGACTCATTAAAAAAACTCATCTGAAAAAGATTTAATGTTTAATTAAGCTCACCATTATCGCCATAGCACTTTCCAAATTTATAATCTTTAATCTGGTATGCTTTAAAAACAGATAAAGCGCAATTTTGCACTAAAAAACATTTTTGCCCGATATTTCTGGTAGGGAATGTGAGAAAAATAATAGAGGAGATAGCACGACCTATTACAGCAGAGAAATATAGTCCCCCATCTTTTGATTGCCAAGCTGATACCTACGATCAGCGCGTTGGCTTGACCGAAATAGTCTGCTGCGAGATAGTTAGAGCGGTGTTGGCGATCGCTCTTGTTCAACCAGGCGATTTGCTCGTGGAGGTTGGAGCCGGAACTGGCACGATTGGCAAGTGGTTTGTTCAGTCCCCAGTTCGATATGTGGGATTTGATGTTTCCCAAGCTATGCTCGAAATGTTCCGGATGCGTCTAGACTCCGAAGGGGACAATTGGAAGCTAGTCCAGGCTGATGGCAATCAGCAGTGGCCCATGACAGATAGCACAGCCCGTGTCATCTTCAGTTCGCGGGCGATACACTTGCTGGAACTTGAACATGTTGTTGACGAAAGCTTTCGTATTGCTTGCAGCGAAGGTGCAGCTCTGCTTCTTGGCAGAGTTGAACGGCAAAAACAAAGCGTGAAAGCGTTGATGCAGCAACAGATGCAACACCGACTTCAGCAACTTGGTTTCCAAGGACGCAAAGGAGAACAGAAGCAGCGCCAACTAATTGAATTATGTTGCCAGCGTGGTGCCAAGGTGATAGACCCTGTGGTCGTCTCGCGGTGGAAGGTTGCGAGTACACCGCGAGAGTCGCTTAATAGCTGGCAACAGAAAGAGGGTTTGGCTGGCATACATCTGCCCAGCGATATCCAACAAGAAATCCTCAACGATCTCCAAATCTGGGCAGAGGCAAACTTTGGCGGACTCGATCAACAAGTCGAGTCTGAAGAAGCCTATGTCCTACAGGGCGTTTATCTTGCGCCTATTGACTGATTGTAATCAAGTTTAGACTCCATGAAAAATACGATTCTTTTTGAGAAAAATACGCTTTTATCTGAATTGGGGAAATCCCTGGTTACAGGTTCGCTAAGTGACGAACGAGTGCTAGCAGAGACTGGTCGCGAACCTGCTATTAAGATTTTACCTAACGCTCATGTCATCAAAATTGGTGGACAGAGCTTCATTGACCGGGGTCGAACTGCCGTTTTTCCTTTGATTGAGGAGATTGTAGAAAACCTCGGTCATCATGAGATGATCATTGGCAGTGGGGGGGGAACCCGTGCTCGTCATGCTTATAGTGTCGGGCTGGATTTGGGTCTTCCGAACGGCGTTTTGAGCGTACTTGGTACTTTTGTCAGTATGCAAAACGCCAGAATGATCAATTATCTGTTAGCTAACTACGGTATCCCTTTTATTGAACCCGCACAGTTTGGGCAGCTTGCTCACTATCTCAAAGAGCGCGGAGCCGTAGTCTTCTTTGGTATGCCACCTTACACCTTCTGGCACAAAAATCCATCTGTGGGACGGATTCCGCCTTACCGCACTGACACTGGTACCTACTTAGTCAGCGAAGTGTTTGGTACCCAGTCCATGATCTTCGTCAAAGACGAAGAAGGACTCTACTCCGCCGATCCAAAAAAGGATCGTAACGCGAAGTTTATCAAAAAGATATCGGTGGCGGAACTGAAGGCGATGGATCTGCAAGATGTCGTTGTAGAACGCTCCGTACTCGATTTGATGGAGAACGCCCAAACTCGGCGCTCAATTCGGGTGATTAACGGACTCGAACGGGGAAATCTAACGCGTGCCCTCAATGGGGAAGATGTGGGCACTCTCATCTATGCTGATTGAAATTGAATAACGAGCAATTGACAACATGGTCTCTACAGAAAGAAACGGCGACCAGCGCCACCATCTCGAATCTATGCTAATGCGGGAGAGCCTTCTTGATAAGGATCTCCAGAAATCAACAGAAACTCCGGTGATCCGGATGCTACCGAACGCTCATGTCATCAAGATTGGCGGAAGATCGATTATTGATGCGGGACGTGCGGTGACTTACCCTCTGGTTGAGGCATTGGCAACCTCTCTCCAATCAAAGAAGCTGATCATCGGTACTGGTGGAGGCGCTAGAAGTCGGCACCTCTTCTCCATTGGTCTTGATTTAGGTATGCCTACCGGTGTGCTAGCTGAACTTGCTCAAGCTGATGCCCTCGGTAACGCTCACATTCTTGGTGCCCTGCTGGCTCCCTACGGAGTTGTTGCCATCCCGCCAGAAATCTTTGGTCACCTGTTACCACTGTTCATCCACACTGTACCAGGAGTAATCTTTACTGGGGTTCCGCCCTATTCCCTGTGGGAGCATCCTCCTGCGCTCGGACGTATTCCGCCCCACGGCAGCGATGCTGGCTCTTTTCTCCTAGCTGAGTGCTTCGGTTGTAAAAATCCAATCTTGGTCAAAGACGTTGACGGACTCTATGACCAAGATCCGAAAACAAACCCAACTGCAAACTTCATTGGCGAAATCTCCTCCACCGAGATTAAGAAGCGCAACTTTGAAACCCTTCCTTTTGATCGCGTTTTGCTCGATCTGTTAGACCATTCGAGGCTGATCCGGCAGTTCCAGATTGTCAATGGGCGGAAACCGGAGCAGATTGTAGCTGCGTTGCAGGGCGAACACGTCGGTACGATTGTCTACGCGGAGTAACTCACTCACCTGAGTAGAGGTACAGTCAGGACGAACACACCTTAAGGTGTGGTCATAAGTGGTTGGTTGAAACTGACGCGGTGAAGTGGACCTAATACTACTCGGTTAAGCCGGAATAGAAACCCGGTAACTCATGCGAAACCGGGTTTCTCTTTTTCGCACTTCCCTTGCAGTATTGAATGAGAGTTCGCAATAGCAATATTCAAAAAGGAAAAAGTGCGTAACAGACTAACGTCCGTGACACACTTAACAACGACAACCATATGCTTAAAAATCTGAGGCTCCGACGCTCAATTGGAAGTCCCTTATTCGTCGTGAGCAAATCGATGGAAGAGGAAATCGAGGGCGTGGTTTCGCAGTTTGTAATATTGTGGGTCTTCCATAATCCGAGCGCGATCGCGTGGACGTGAGAAAGGAATTGTAAGGATTTCACCGATATTAGCAGCCGGACCATTCGTCATCATAACCAAGCGGTCTGCTAAGAATAATGCTTCATCGATATCATGAGTAATCATTAACACCGTACATCGCCTGTGATTCCAAATTTTTAATAATTCTTCTTGTAATTCCTCTTTTGTAATGGCGTCCAATGCTCCAAACGGTTCATCCAGGATTAAAACTTCAGGACGAATAGCCAAAGCGCGTGCAATTGCTACTCTCTGTCTCATACCACCAGACATTTGTGGTGGTTTTTTGTCAGCAGCCTCTGACAATCCCACCAATGCTAAATGGTCGCGTACAATTGCGGACTTCTCCGCTTTTGATTTATTAGGATGAACAGCGTTAACAGCGAGATAAATGTTTTCAAAAGCAGTCCGCCAAGGTAACAAAGCATAGTTCTGGAATACCATCATCCGGTCTGGACCAGGTTGGGTGATAGGTTTAGACTTTAGCCGCACGTATCCAGTTGATGGCTTAGTAAAACCCGCTACCATGTTCAGCAGTGTGGATTTACCACAACCAGAGTGACCAATGACACAGATAAACTCGCCCTCTTGGACTGTAAGGTTAATGCCTTGTAGGACTGTAAATGGACCTTTTGACGTGGGATAGATTTTAGAAACGTCCTCAAGGACTAAGAAAGGATTACCATGACGGGTAGAGATGGGCAGAGGGTCTCTAACAGTTTCGGTGTAACTAAAGCTGCGGTTATACATGACTGGTTTGAATTTTTGATTTAGGTATACGGAACCAAACTATAAGTTATAAGCTATCAGCTTTTTGCTGACTGCTGAACGCTGATTGCTGATAGCTGAGATGCTGACTGCTTACGCAGCTACAGTCAAGGCTCGTGTATTAATGACAACTTCTGCAACAGAAACATTGCGTTTAATTTCCAAGCTGTTGAGATAGCTGATTGGGTCATCTGCATTAAACACAGTACCATCAAATAACTGGATGGGACCACGATGATATTTTATATCAAGCAGACCCAATTCTCTTGCTGCAGTGCTAAACACGCTGACTCGACAAACTCTTTCCAGGATTTCCAACCAGTTACGGGGGAAGGGAATATCATCCCAACGTGCCATTTGGGTCATCATCCACAGGTGTTCAGTACGGCTGGGACGATTGACGCCATCTCCAAAAAAGAGGTGATGGGCATACTCTCGCATTGGTTGGTCAAGGCTGCAAGTATTGGAGTTTGGTTCGCCAAGTTGAATGTATTCTTCGTTTGTACTAACATACTCGCGTGAAGCTAAAATTTGCCGCACGTCTTGATGGTTGTTTGGATCGGCGCAGTATTGACAACTTTCTAATAAGGCTTTAACCAGGGCGATATGAGTATTTGGATAAGTATTTGCCCAATCTTCTCGAACTCCCAAAACTTTTCCTGGGTGTCCTTGCCAAATTTCTAAATCTGTGGCGACGGTAAAGCCAACACCTTCTACAGCTGCTCGGTAGTTCCAAGGTTCTCCTACGCAGTAGCCATCTATACTACCTGCTTGGAGGTCAACGACCATTTGAGCCGGAGGAATCGTTTTGAGGGAAACATCTGTGTCAGGGTCGATACCACCAGCTGCTAACCAGTAGCGTAGGAGGATATTGTGCATTGAGGAAGGATGAACCATCCCTAAAGTATGGGTTTGACTTGCAGACTGCTGTAACAATCTTTTGAAATCTGCTAAAGTGTAGACCCCTTGGTCGTAAAAACGTTTGTCTAGGGTGATGGCGTTACCGTTGCGAGTTAAGGTGAGGGCGCTGACAACTGGTAGGGGGCGATCGCCATGACCACCGACAGTCAGCCAAACTGGCATTCCAGCTGGCATTTGTGCTGCATCTAAATATCCACCAACAATACCATCGGTGATTCCTCTCCAGCTAGATTCTCTCACCAAGCTCACTTCATCTAAACCATACTTGGTGAAGAATCCCTTTTCTTTCGCCACAGCTAGAGGGGCGCAAGCAGTCAGAGGAAGAAAACCAATATCGAGGTTCACTTTTTCCAATCCGTGACGAGCAATGGAAACTGTTTTCCGCGCTCTTATTTTCTTAATCCGTTTTTGTTGATTTAGGAAGTAAATCATCTCGCTCCGTAAACTATAGTAGCTGGGATGTTCTACCACTTCCATGCGTTTGCGGGGTCGGGGGATGTCTACCTCTAATATTTGTCCAATTTTGGATTCAGGTCCATTAGTGAGCATGACAATCCGGTCGGACAACAACACGGCTTCATCAACATCATGAGTCACCATGACGGCAGTGACTTCGTTTTCTTCACAAATTTTCATTAACTGCTCTTGCAAGTTACCCCGTGTTAGTGCATCTAATGCACCAAATGGTTCATCTAGCAAGAGTAATTTTGGACGAATCGCTAAAGCACGAGCGATCGCAACCCTTTGTTTTTGTCCACCTGATAACATTCCTGGTTGCTTATCAGCATGGGGACGCAATCCTACTAAATCAATATGTCGTTCTACAATTGACTTCCGCTCACCCGCAGGTACATCCTTCATCACAGAGTCCACAGCTAGGGCGATATTCTCGCGTACTGTCCGCCAAGGTAGAAGAGAATAATTTTGAAACACCACCATTCTCTCTGGTCCAGGTCTGGAGATTCTTTGACCTTCAAGGGTGACAACACCTTCCGTTGGTAAATCTAAACCAGCAATCATATTCAGTAGAGTCGATTTCCCACAACCGGAGTGACCAATCAGAGAAACAAATTCTCCTTTTTTTATTTGAAGGTCTATTCCTTTAAGAGCAATATATTTTCCACCGTCGGATAAGGGGAAAACTTTTTCGATTTGGTCAACAGCAACAAAAACGCTCATTGTTCTTTGATAGTTGGTAGTTGATAGTTGATAGTTGATAGTTGATAGTTGATAGTTGATAGTTGATAGTTGGTAGTTGGTATTTGTTATATCTGCTTTATTCACTACTAACCACTAACTACTAACCACTAACCACTAACTACTATCTTTGCTCTTCTGGTAGAATTCTTGACTGTATCCAGAGCATAAATTTGTCCAGTAATAAGCCAACAACGCCGATGTAGACAAGAGCCAAAATAATTTCACTGACGTTGTTGTTTTGATAGGCATCCCAGATAAAGAAGCCGATTCCGACAATACCGGACATGATAATCTCAGCAGCAATAATCGCTAACCAAGCTAATCCAATCCCTAGTCTTAAGCCTGTAAAAATATAAGGTAAAGCAGCAGGAATGAGAATATTGAAGAAATATTCTTTACGAGAAAGTTGCAGCACTTTAGCAACGTTGTTGTAATCTTGGGGAATTTGCTTCACCCCTACTGCTGTGTTAATCAAAATGGGCCAAATTGCGGTAATAAAAATAACAAACAGTGCTGCTGGTTCGTTTTGACGTAGTGCTGCAAGAGCAATTGGTACCCAAGCTAGAGGTGGTACGGTTCTAAACAGTTGAATCATTGGATCTAATGCTTTGGACATGAATTTGTTTGTCCCAATGACAATACCCAAGGCGATACCAATAACTGCTGCACATAAGTATCCAATCGTAACTCGTTGTAAGCTAGCGAAAACCTGCCAAAATAAACCTTTATCCAATCCACCTCGGTCATAAAAAGGATACAGAATGAGTATCCAAGTGTCTTGTACTACTTGGATAGGTCCTGGAAGCGTAGCTCCTGGAATCCATGCAAACAATTGCCATACTACTAGAAAGATGGCGATCGCAATGATGGGTGGTATGAGGTCAGGATATTGCTTTTGCAGACGGGCTAACCAAACATTCTGAGTCTTGACTGAAGAGCGCCTTTGTAGTGTGACCATCGTTGATATCTCCTCTAAATGTTGCACCTAAACTTTGACTAAACGTTCACTTTTTTAATCTTTAAGCTTTGCAAGTAAGCCTTGGGATTTTCTGGGTCAAACTGGATACCATCGAAGAATGTTTCAACGCCACGGGATGTACTAGTAGGAATATCAGCCGCAGGAACACCCAATTCTTTAGCTGCTTCTTTCCACAAGTCTTCACGGTTAACTTTATCTATAAGAGCTTTAGCATTGGTTAAGGTATCTACTGGTAAAAAGCCCCAGCGTACGCTTTCTGTCAAGAACCAAAGGTCATGGCTCTTGTACGGATAGGAGACGCTACCTTTTTCATCTTTCCAATACAGAGATGCCATTGTTCTATCGTCAATCTTGCGACCATCGCCCATGTCGTACTGACCCATAAATGGTTCATATAGAACCTCTTGCGGTACGTTAAAGTAATTCCTTCCTGACAGAATTTGAGCGAGTTCTTTTCTGTTGTCAAAATTGTCGCACCATTGCTGTGCTTCCATTAAACCTTTCAAAAGCGCTTTGGTTGCTTTTGGATGTTTATCAACCCAATCTGCCCTCATTGCTAAATATTCTTCTGGATGGCACTTCCAAAGTTCTGCTGTTAGTGCTGCCATGAAACCAATCTTGTCTTTGACAATCCGGTAAGGCCAGGGGTCACCCGTACTAAAGGCATCCATCGTTCCAGTCTTCATATTGGCAACTGTCTGAGCAGCTGGTACTGTCAGTTGCTGAGCATCATTGTCTGGATCGACACCATTAGCAGCAAACCAGTAGCGAATCCAAAAATCTTGATTCACTTGTGGGAAAGTGTTGGCAGATTTGAACTCAGTTTTTGCTGCTTTGAGTTGAGCAAACAATGTTTGTTTTCCAGCAATTTGCAAGCTAATACCTTTACCTTGGTGATTGCCTGCGATCGCAATCCCATTGCCTTGGGTATTCAACTGAGCCAAGATATACATAGGAATTTTCTTATTGCCTTTGGTGATTTGTCCTTCAGAAATCAGATAGGGCATAGGCATTTGCCATTGACCGCCATCTATACCACCACCAGCTGCCCCAATTTCAACGTTATCTCTTGCCGAACCCCAGTTCGCTTGCTTGGATATCTCAACATTGGTCATGCCATGCTTAGCAAAGAAACCCTTTTCTACTGCAATAACTAGAGGAGCCGCTTCAACAATCGGAATGTAACCAAGCTTGACTGTGGTTGTTTCCAGTGCATCTGCTGAATTAACATTAGTAGCAGCAACTTGTTGTGTTTGTGTTGTTGTGCTACCTGTTGTCCCACCAGGTTCGGGAGGATTTCCTAAACAACCTTTTAGGAAGACCGACCCGACAGCAGACGCTCCAGCTGTTATTAAAAATTTGCGTCGAGATACATTAGAAAAGTCAGACATAATAGCTCTCTCAGTCAATTTCAAGTGTTTTTATTTATGTCAAAGATAGCGAAGGAATAAATATATCCCTTCCTTTAACAAAGCGTTATTAATTTGTAATTGAAGACCTAAGTCAACTCAATTACATAAATAAATTTGCGAAGAAGTAGACTAAACTGTTGATGTAGATAAACTTACCACCTTTTTAAAAGAATTTGTTAAGGTTTAAACCGTAATTCTAAAAAAAATCTTATATATCTGTCATAAAGAAAAACTTATTGATTAGACAAAAATGCTTTGAACCAGTCTATTTATCTGGATAAAATGATAGTAGCTATTGAATCATCTAGATGATTGCTGCCATTTTTTAATAAAAGTACACATTGATAGCAGCTTATCTATCGATATGATTGAATTTAACGATAAATATAGCAATCCTATTTAATTTGCAAAATTGCCAACCCTCAGAAACCCGGTATCTTTGAGATACCGGGTTTCTCGCTTTTGAGAATGATTTAGAAATTGTAAATATTTATGACAAAAGATTTACTATTTGCCAATCGAGTCGCAGTGCTAGCAACGATGCATCATAAAGAAAAAGTTATTGCTCCTATTATTGAAAGAGATTTAGGAATTAAAGTCCTAGTCCCGCCAGATTTTGATACAGACCGTTTTGGTACCTTTACAAGAGAAAAAGAAAGAACGGGAACCCAAATTGAAGCTGCAAGATTGAAAGCAGAAACGGCGATGGCTGTTACGGGTGAGACTTTAGCATTAGCAAGTGAAGGTACATTTGGTCCTCACCCTAGTAGCCCATTCATACCTTGCAATCGGGAAATTGTCATTTTATTAGATAAAACAAATGATTTAGAAATCATCGGACAATCATTCTCTACAGACACAAACTACAGTCACCGCGTTGTCACAAGTCTTCAAGAAGCACTGGAGTTTGCAACCAAAGTGGGCTTTCCCGAACACGCCTTAGTCGTCATGCTGAATTCTGCACCGACAAGCAAAGATGAGATTATCAAGGGTATTACTTCACAACAGCAGCTTGTGGAAGCAGTGGAACTGGCTCTAACTCATTCAGACAATGGCAAAGTTCATATAGAAACAGATATGCGTGCTCTTTACAACCCTACTAGAATGAAAAATATTAAAAGAGCTACCTATGACTTAATAAAGAAGATTCAGAATCCTTGTCCGCAGTGTTTTTTCCCAAGTTTTGAATTAATTCAAACGAAGCCAGGGTTACCTTGCGCCTGGTGTAATTCTCCTACACAGTTAACTCTTGCAGCTATATATAAGTGTAAAAAATGTGGGTTTAACAAAGAGGTGCTCTTCCCAGATGGTTTACAAAACGCAGAGCCAGGTCTATGTATGTATTGTAATCCTTAAATCAGTACAAAAGTTTTACTATGTTAATTTCGACGGGTACTTAGAAACCCGGTTTCGCAGAAGTTACCGGGTTTCTGAAGTGATTCACCAATGAAACTTTGCAGTTTTACTTGTGACTATAACCGCCTCAAAAGCTTAGAATAGTGATGGTGGAGAGAAATTTAGCCATGAGTGTTGTTGTCCCTGACGAAATTTTAAGTGTAACCCGCATGACTGAGGCTGAAATGCTTCAAGAAATTGCTGTCATGCTCTTTCAACGAGAGAAACTCACCCTCGCTCAAGCCAGTCGATTTGCAGGAATACACCAGGTCGCTTTTCAACATCTACTAGCCAGTCGTCACATTCCCATGCATTACGGGGTGGAAGATTTTGAGCAGGACATTCAAAACCTTCGGGAGATGGGTAGATTTTGATTATTGTCAGTAATACATCACCTATCAACAATCTAGCAGCAATTGACCAACTGCACCTTCTACATAAACTTTACGGAACACTTCTCATACCTGAATCAGTTTACCGAGAATTAACTGATCCTAATTTTCCCGTTGCAGGCGCAACCGAAGTAAAAACCCTGGATTGGATTGAAACTCGTGCTGTTAGCGATCGCACTCTTGTCAAAGTACTGAGCAATGAACTTGATATTGGAGAAGCTGAAGCGATCGCTTTAGCTGTTGAAATTCAAGCCGATCAAGTATTAATTGATGAACGTCGCGGTCGGCTAGTGGCAGATAGACTTAATCTTCGATACACAGGTATTCTGGGAATCTTAGTCGAAGCTAAAAGTCAAGGTTTGATAGCTGAGGTGAAACCCTTACTAGATGCTTTGGTCAACGAGGCTAAATTTTGGGTTGCAGAACCCTTATACAACAGTGTTTTACGACTTGTTAATGAAATCGACTCACTCTAAATTCCCATCATATATTACACGGAACCTTCCAATTTCGTCTTGTCCATAGAATACACTGTTAATCTCATTATGATTGTTCCCTTGACTTATAAGGCTTTAATTCCTTTAACCCTTGACAAATGAGCGAATGTACAGCGTTTCCTAGCCAGCTGAGGTACAACTTTATCTGCGTAGCCTGCGGCAAGGCTGACGCCAACATCTGCGTACACTGTGGTTAATTCTTTCTTCGGTGTACTTCACGCTTGTTGGAAATCGCTATACAGTGATAACTTTTAATCAAGACTGATGAATAAATTAGAAATTGTGTGCCAGTAAAGGAAGTGTCTACTAATTATTCAAAGTTCCGGTTTTTGGAACTTTTATCTGTATTGATAAATTCCTTTTCTCTAAGAACAAAATGTTGTACTTTCCATAAGTAACAACAGGTATTCAGGAAAATGTAGAAAATTTTTGGAACCTTTCTGTTTGATTTTCGACCTAAGTTTTAAAAGCAATACCTACAATATTTGGTAAACTTTATGAAACGATTGCTTAAGTCTTTTGTGACAATTTCTGCATTGTCTTCTTTAGTCGTTGCTCCTGTTTTTCTCTCTGCTGGTCAAGCTTCTGCTCAACCTCGACAAACACAAAAAGGTACAAATGCTAGCTACGTAGGTGCTGGTTTTGCGGCTGGTGTTACCAATGGTGGACAAAATGGCGACGCTGCTACATTTGGTGGTAACGTTACAGGTCGCGTGAAGCTAGGTAATACTCCTTTCTCTGCACGCGGTCAGGTTAACTTTAGCGACCAAACTAGTGCAATTATCCCTCACGTTTCAGCAGATGTGGGAGTTGCTAAAGGGACTAATGCTTATGTAGGTGTTGGTTACCAATTTGTAGAAGCTAATGGTAAACCAACTCCAAGTGGTAATGATGACGGAATAGCAGTTGTAGCTGGGGTGGAATCAGAGGTTGGTAGAAACTTTTTAATCTACAGTAATGCTACTGTGGGAGTTGATGCTTATCAAAATAGCCCCGCTTCCGCAGTTAGCATCAATGGTGGTGTTGGCTACCGCTTTAAGTAGGGGTGTAGGGGTGTAGGGTGTAGGGGTGTGGGTGTATGTAAATTTTTGAGTCAACTTTCCGGACACCCTGAAAAACTTATAACTTATGAGAAACGGGCAAAATCTTTTCCTGACACCCCACACCCAGCACCCAACACCCTTATTCTCTCTTTTTCCGACACCCCACACCCAACACCCTTATGGTGTAACATCTCAGATAAAGCTGGCTTTATGCCGTGTTAAAATTGTTATATTCTTTCAAATTCCGACCGGATTTTGGGGATATACATTAAGCCGAAAGGGTGCTAAAGAGTGTACGCTTCGGCATATACTTGTGCTTTATTGAGAATTGTGTACCACTACAATGGTTAAATCTGCTCCCTCCCCGACCACAAGCCGCAAACCTTCTAAAGTCGAAGCAATCAAAGAACACAGTAATTTTTTGCGTGAACCAGTAGCAACGGAGATACTTCAAGATACAACTCACTTTAGTGAAGATGCAGTCCAAATTCTAAAGTTTCATGGCTCTTATCAGCAGGATAACCGTGACAATCGGGTCAAGGGACAGGAAAAAGATTATCAGTTCATGCTACGGACAAAAAATCCGGGCGGTTTAGTCCCCCCACAACTGTACTTAACTTTAGATAAGCTAGCTGATGAATATGGTAATCACACTTTGAGAACAACGACTCGTCAAGGGTTTCAGTTGCATGGAGTTTTAAAGAAGAATCTTAAGGCAACAATTGCTGCCATCATTAACAGCATGGGTTCAACTTTGGGTGCTTGTGGCGACCTCAACCGGAATGTCATGGCTCCTCCAGCTCCGTTTAAGAATAAGCCAGAGTATCAGTACGCTTGGGAGTATGCTGACAATATAGCCCAACTGCTTACTCCGCAAACTGGTGCTTATTACGAAATTTGGTTAGATGGAGAAAAGGCGATTAGCGCTGAAGAAAACCCAGAGGTGAAGGCGGCGCAACAAAAAAATGGGACTGGTACAGTTTTCCATGACAAGGAAGAACCTATCTATGGCACTCATTATATGCCACGTAAGTTCAAAGTTTGTGTAACAGTACCAGGTGATAATTCCGTAGATTTGTATAGCCAAGACCTCACTTTGGTTGTTATTACCAATGACAATGGAGAGTTAGAAGGATTTGATATCTTTGCTGGTGGCGGTCTGGGAAGAACGCATAACAAAGAAGAAACTTTTGCAAGGTTGGCTGACCCAATTTGCTACGTAGACAAGGAAGATGTTTACGACGTAGTGAAGGCGATTGTGGCGGCTCAAAGAGATTATGGCGATCGCACTGACCGTCGTCATGCTAGATTAAAGTACTTAATCCACGACTGGGGTGTTGAGAAATTCCGGTCAATGGTAGAAGAGTACTTTGGCAAACCACTTGCACCCTTTAAGCCGTTACCAGAATTTCAATACTATGACTTCCTCGGCTGGAACGAACAAGGTGATGGGAAGTTATTTTTGGGTATCTCTATCGAGAATGGTCGGATTAAAGACGAAGGCAATTTTCAACTGAAAACGGCTTTACGGGAAATTGTTGAACAGTTTAACTTGCCTATTCGTCTAACACCTCACCACAACGTCATTTTTTACGACATTGCACCAGAAAAGAAGCAAGCTATTCAAGAGATTCTGAACCGTTGTGGTGTGGTTGTTGACCCCGATAGCATCGAACCTCTTGTGCGGTATTCGATGGCTTGTCCTGCTTTACCAACGTGCGGTTTGGCAATTACTGAATCAGAACGGGTCATTCCGGAGATTTTAGACCGGATTCGTACCCTTTTGGATCGAGTGGGTTTACAGAACGAACATTTTGTGGTAAGAATGACAGGATGCCCCAACGGTTGCGCTCGTCCTTATATGGCAGAACTTGGCTTTGTGGGTAGCGCCCCCGAATCTTACCAACTTTGGCTGGGAGGTTCACCAAATCAAACTAGACTGGCTTTACCGTATATGGAACGGCTGCATCAAAATGATTTGGAAACTCAGTTAGAGCCGATTTTTGTTTATTTTAAACAACAGCGCCAAGCAGAAGAAAAGTTTGGGGATTTTTGCGATCGCGTCGGTTTCGATGTCATTCGGGAGTTTGCTGCTCAGTATGAATCAGAAACAGTGGTGAAAGCAGATATTACAGATGATAAAGATGGTTTGGTTGAAACAATGGCAGACTCAACTACCGCACCAATTACAGAAGAGAGCGATCGTCAGGCTGTTGCTGTTACCAATACAACTACAGCGTCTAGCAGAAGGCGGCATCGCGTTACTCTCAAAGATGAGGTTTACAATAAGTTGAAAGACATCTCTACACGTACGGAAAAACCAATGACAGATTTGGTTGATGAAGCACTCCGAGCGTTCTTAGAGAAAGAGTAACAGTGATTTAAGCTGTGAAAAAAACTGTATCCACATAGGATGCAGTTTTTTTGTACGTCCTGATAGTAGTACGGCTCTTTATCTGTCGGTTTAGATAAAATGAAATTGCATTTCGGTGCGATGAGCCTTGTGATTGCCACGCTTGGTAAAGTTCGTCAACCCAAGAAGTCACTGTTCTAAAGGGAGATATAAAAATGACTATTAAGATTTACGATCTCGTGGGGCAGTATGCTATTACTGCTGACGGTGGGCAGAAGGTTTATGACCAAATTCATCCCAAACTGCTTGCTGGATACCAGGTAGAATTAGATTTTACCGGGGTTAAAGTTTTTGCGTCTCCATTCTTCAACTTTGCGATTGGTCAACTCCTAAAGGATATTGCAGCAGATGACCTTAATCGCTTGCTAAAATTCACGGCTCTAAATGACAACGGGCAGAATGTTCTAGAGCGAGTCATCGCCAATTCTAAGGAGTACTACTCTAATCCACAATACCGAGAAGCTGTGGATAAAGTCCTAGAGGAGTATGTAGCTAATTTCTAATTTCTAGTATATGGCTGTTATCCTCAATGTTCAGGCAGATGTCATTGATATTGGAACTGACACGCCAAGACAGAATGATATTTTCCTTGTAGATACCAATATCTGGTTTTGGCAAACTTATACAAATGCTGGATTTGGTGCTAAAACCTACCAAATCCGCAATTATCCTAACTATCTCAACCAAGCTCTTTCCAATGGTGCGACATTAACTTACTCCGGACTTATATTAGCTGAACTTGCTCATATTATTGAGAGAACTGAGCGTGATATTTACATCCAATCTCATGGTTTTTTGAAACCCAAGGAGTACCGTCATAATTTTCCAGGCGAACGAGTAAAAGTTGTGTCAGAAGTTCAGTCCGCTTGGAGTCAAGTCAAAGCACTTGCTGTTCCTGTCAATCTAACAGTAGATGACGCAACAACTGATGCAGCCTTAAACCGATTTCAAACTCAAGCTGTTGATGGCTACGATCTGCTGATTCTCGAAGCTATTAGTAAAGCTGGTGCAGGAGTTGTTAAAATTATCACAGATGATATGGACTACGCTGTTGTTCCAAACATTCAGGTCTTTACTAGCAACCGCGAAGCCATCCAAGCTGCTACTATGCAGAGCAAGTTAGTGGTGCGTTAGGTAGGTAAGAAAAACGGTATCCTACATGAATGTAGTTTTTTTGTGCTCAGGGACTTCCAAATAAAAAAGTATCCCAAAACTTCTTGTGGTGCGGGATTGACGCTCGCCACCAAGACAAGACGGGCGGGGACGCCCGTACCACAAGATGGATAATTTATCTATTGGAAGTCCCTTAACACCAACCATATTGCAACGGGATTAGCAGGATTGTTTAAGTATTTTCCTCTACTTTTTCAAACTGCAATCCTCCCTCTTGGAGATCGCTACATTGATTGTCCTTACCTTTAACAACTCGCACAAGGACTGATTTTACGCCTATACGTTCTCCATTTTTGAATTGAAGTCTATCTCCTGAAGTTTTCTCAGGTGGAAGATTAATAGACTGCAGGTTTTTCAGGACAGCTTTACGTAAACTCGTGGTAGACAGTGAAGGGAGAAAAGAAGGCTTATCTAAACTTTTGAATAAAGGTGAGATATTATCGTCCGACAGAGCAGCTATAAAAGCCTGAGTCGCATCATAACTAGTTGCAGTTCTCCAGCTAATCTGATTTCCCCATTTCCTACAAGCTTTGTCTGCAAATCTCTTTGCATTTGCATCTTTAGCAAACCAAGGAACTCCCAGAACTAATCCTTTAATAGCTTCTTTACCCTGTTTTAGAGTTTCTGAATTATGTAAAGCATCTCCTCCCATGAGCTTGAGAGTTCGAGATTGTGCTAGCTGTCTTTGTCTGCGAACGAGGTCAACCACAATTGGAATGAGCGTTGTATTTGGAAAAAGTACAGATGCATCAGCATTCATGTCTTCATCTTCAAATAAACTAGATTTTACTCCTGTCGGGTCTCCTAAATCTCTAGTTTTTAGCACTTGTACATTTTTATTCTTCTCGTTATTCTTAAAGGATTTTTCAAACTCCTCTTTAAGGCTCTCACTATAAGCATCACCAGCTTTATAGTAGATTATGACTTTCTTAATATCCTGAGCTATAGCATTATTAGCTAATTTTGCAGCATTTTCTTTATCAGAACTAATTGTCCTAAAAAACCCTTGTTGATTACTTAATTTGATACTACTGCTAGTAGGAGATATCAAGGGTAAATCAGCTTTTTGATATATAGGAAGTGCATTGAGACTAGATGTACTATCATTATGTCCAATCACTCCTACAACTTTTGAATCTTTCGTCAATTCCCTAGCAATTTTCTTAGCTTGTTGTGGATTACTTCTATCATCAGCAATGACTATATTTAAATAGATTTTTTTTTCAGCAGTATCACTTTTATTAAAATCACTTTGTGCTAGTGCAACTCCTTTTAAAATCTGAATAGCCATATCTCTTTTCGCATTAATAGGAATAACTATTGCTAATGTCAAATATCTTTGTTTTTCTTTCGCGATCGCGTTATTATAATAAATCTCTAATTCTGGATCTGGGTTTTCACGATTAATACTTTTAGCTTTTTCAAATTCTTGTTTCGCTTCTTTGTATTTACCATTTTTAAAATATTCGATTCCTTTTTCTTGATAAAGATTGATATTTCCAAGAAAGAATGTGCGTTCCCCATTACTAAATAGATCGGGCTCTGATACATAAGGAGTTATATTAGCATTGATTTTTTGTGGTAATTCCCATATAAATAAGACAGAAATAGTTACCAATAGACTTGAAGTTGCTCCAGATATAATCCGGTAATTTTTTACTACTCTCTCTAAGCTAATCGTGAAAAATTGATAATCATCTTTACTTAAGTTTTTGTCGGATTTCCATTGCAAGGCTTCACGTAATTTTCTACCTTGTAATAGCCAAGCTTTATTTGACTCCGACAACCATTTTTGAAAATTTTCTCCATAAGGTCTCGCTTCTATAAGCATTTCTGAAACCCAACTTAAATTAAAAACCTCCTTATAAATACGATTATAAACTGTTAATTTTTGGTTTCTTTCAACTACTAAACCAGATAAAAGTAATTCACTTTGTTCCGTACTATTATCGGCTTTCAATTCTAGACTTCGTAAAAGATTCATGTAAATATTCAGTAATTTATTAGAAAATTTACTATGAATAATACGCTCTTTTATTGTTCTGAGATGCTGTGGATTGTCTTGTTCTTCCCAATTATCAATCATGTGAGATGTTACAATTTGTTCTACCCATCTAGATATAGATTTTTTATTAGTAGTAGGAACATCATCTTCAGAATCTACAATCATCTGACATAGCTTCTGAGTTAGAAAGGGTTGACCACTAGTCCAATTTAGAATCTCTTGAAGTAAATATTCGGTAACTTTTGAATCACTGACTTTACTTTCTAATCCGTGCGACAAAGGTTTTGCTTCCTCAAAGGAAAAACCATTTAACTGAATTGCTTTACCAATATTAAAGGGAGTACGCCATCTATCTCGAATTAATTGTGGGGGTGTAGCAACACCTAGCAATGCAAAGGTGATTCGTTTGTAGTTTTTATTATTAGCACGTTGATTATAGCAATATCGGATAAAGGCAAAAAAATCACTAGCAGAAAATTCTAAACTGAGAACACTGTCAATTTCATCTATAAAAATAATAATATTTTGTGAAGTACTTAGCAACAGTATTTTTTCAAAAAAAGTATTAATTAATTTTATGGATGATAGTGATTGGCGTCCTTGTAATACAGTTTCTAACTGCTTTTTATCTACATTAAAATTATCAGCTAAAGTTCGGATAAAAGTATAATACCATTGTTCTTGATTTACTCTAGTTCCAATTAAAGTTAAATCAATAAAAGCACAAGCAAATCCTTCTTTTTCTAATTTTTTTCTAACTCGAACTTGTAAGCTTGACTTACCCATTTGCCGAGAGTTAAATACGTAACAAAAATTTCCCGCTTTCAGTTCCTCGTACAGTTCGGTGTCAGCTTCTCTTTCTATATAACTAGGAACTTCGGGGGTTAAAGTTCCTCCAACTTGATAGTATTTTTGCTCTTTATTCATAATTAATTTATTATAAATTTAATTAATGTGTTTTACTTACAACCTGAAAAAAATACGAAAATATTGACGATAGAGTTGACAACGAACCTTAACAAAATTACCCTCTAGTATCACTAAGCCTAAACGTTGTAAAAATTTTGCCTGTATTGGATCTAACTGAATTAAGTTATCTTCATCTGCTTGCAAAACTTGACTAAATACCCTTTTTAATTCTAAATTCTTGCTAAGTTTTTCCCAAAGTTCCCGAAGATGATCGCCGAATACTCCAGAAGAGGTAGGCGCAACCTGCAAAAGTTCTTCAAGTGTTTTGTTCTGACGCATAACATAATTAAGAGCTATTTTTAACAATAGGGGATGTCCTCCTATCATAGACATCAGCTGTTCAACTTCAACGGCTGTCCAATCAATTCCATACAATATAACTAAATATTGTACCTGTTCTTGAGTGAATTCCGGTAAATCAATGATTAGTCCCACATTATGAAGGGGTGATTGATTGATATCTAAGGAGGTGTAAATTTCCGTTGAATGAACAATTATCAAACAAAGTTTTTCCCAAATAATGCTATTTGAATCACCCTGTTTTGACGACTCGTAACAAATACGAAGAAATTTACAAAAATCTTCGGCTATTCTTGAGTGCTCAAACACTAAATCAACATCATCTAATGCTAATACTAATGGACAGGTTAGATTTCTTAATAAGTAGTTTTGAAAATAAAAACTGCTGTTATAAATAGCACTCAACTGTTGATCCCAAAAATCACTTAATTGATTTGGTAGCCCTAGTTTATTTCCCACAGCAACACAAAATGACTGTAAAAATTGTTCTAAGTCTGTTGTCACCCTGTTATCTATTAATCCCCGACAACTTAAAGCCACTGTTTTATAATCACATTCCCTAGCATAGCTAAGAATTTTTTTCATCAAGGATGTTTTTCCCATTTTCTCAGGTGCTTTAATCCGAATCAGGGAACTATTTTGTTGAATCACCTCAAAGCATTGCTGTTCGATAGGAGGACGCTCTATATACAAATCTGTGTCTTTAGGTTTTTGACTGCTTTTACTATGAAGAACTGGAGACAAATACTCTGATTCTGGAAAGCCTTGCAGTTGTATTTGCAAATGACCAAATTTAAAAGCTTGCTCAATTGAACGATTTGCTCCAAGTGCTGTATAAAAACCAACAGCAAAGGCGATCGCCGCTTGATCGTCGATAGCTGTCTTCATACCAATGACAAAAGGTATATGCTGAACAATAGCTTGTGCTTGAATATCTGAATAACACGCATTCAAAACCACACACTCAACCCAATCGGCTACTAATTCAAATAGTGCAGCAAGCACAGGGGGTTCTACAGGCTGCATTCTACCTAGCGAATCTTCAAAGCAAAGCTCGCCATTACTTGTCCCATGTCCGGAAAAATGCACAATTTGTGGTTGGAATGTTAGTATGGCTTGGCTAATCTCTTCTGGGTGAGAAGAAAGCTCGTAATCAAGCACGAATCTTTCTCGTTTTGGGGCTAGTTGCAGCCTCTGTTTAATATCATGCAACTCTTGTCTTAAACGCAATCTAGCACTATCAGTAGGTTCAGCTATTAAAAAAAGAATTCTAATTTGGTCGTTGTGCATCAAAAATTGCTTCATAAGTTAAAATACCTATTAGCTTTTTCTGTACTAGACTTCTTCTATATCTTCAAGTGAATGACGGCTTAATTACGAGATTTGTCACCGTGAACTTTACTGATTTATTGATGTAGTTAGGATTACATTATAATCTTTGAGGAACTCAAGCCAGTGTCAGCTTTTGACTATTAGAGTAAGAAAAACGGTATCCTACATGGATGTAGTTTTTTTGTGCCCAACTGAGTAAAAATAGTTGAGAAGGTACAATTGACTTATTAAATATGATATGGTAACTAACTTCAAGGCATTCCTTTCTGGACTTTGCGAAACAGCGATTGTTGTGGTACTTCGACCAAAAATCTTTGGTACATATTTTCGTCTGATAGGTGGAAATTGTACTCTCATCAACTTGGGAAGAAAATTATGGCTAAGTTTCAGCAGACAAAGACTCCAAACGTTAATTGGGTGAATCGATTTCGGGATTGGCTGACTTTTAACCTGGGTATTTCTCAAGCCCGTAAGGAAGAAATTTACCAAGACTTACTTATCTCTGTAACTCTACAGGATGTGAGTTATTGGCTACAGGTAATATTTGCGGCAGGAATTGCTACTTTGGGGTTAGTGCTAAATAGTCCAGCTGTCATTATCGGAGCCATGTTAATTTCTCCTTTAATGGGGACAATTCTTGCTACAGGGTTAGCATTGGCTGCGGGGGACTTAATTCTAGCAGTGCGGGCGATATTAAATCTTGCCCTAAGTTGTGTGGTGGCGATTATTTTTGCTGTTATTTTAGTGGGAATTTTACCTTTTAAAGAACTAACTTCTGAAATTGCTGCACGGACTAACCCAAATGTCTTAGACTTAGTTATTGCATTGTTTTCTGGTGCTTTGGGTTCAGTCGCTACGTGCAAAAAACCTAAAGGGGTTGTCACCTCCATACCAGGAGTAGCGATCGCAGTCGCACTTATGCCTCCTTTATGTGTTGTTGGTTATGGTATTGGTATAGCTACTAGCTTGAGCTTCACAGATGGGTTACAAATTGCTCGTGGCGGTGGTTTGCTATTTTTAACCAACCTGATAGCTATCACACTCATGGCGATGATAGTGTTTTTATTGTTGCACATTGACACACCGTCAGTGCGGAAACAAGTGCGAGAGTGGCATCAAAAAGACCCCGAAAGCTATTGGTTTCAGTCATTTATTGAACGCTCACCAATTTCTAATCGTTTAGAAGTTATCGGTAGTCTTCCCAGTCGTTTTATCCTAATTTTATTTCCAGTATTGGTTCTCCTCATCCCACTGAATGAATCTTTCATGCAACTGCGAGAAGAAATTAGTCAAAAGCAACAAAATAACAAGATTACTAAAGTGGGGACAGAACTTTGGCAGGAGAAATTTGCAACTTTTGCAGATGGTCAACGTCGCTCTGATATCAGCAATATTTCTGCCCAAGAGCAAAACGGCAAGCTTTTGATTCAGATGAGGGTGTTTACGAGCAAGTTATATACTAATGCAGAAAAAAATGAATTTGTTCGATTAATCGCAGAAAAGTTGAATACAAAGTCTGATGCAGTCCAATTACAATTAATTGAAATTCCCACAGCCTCTAAAGACCTTATTGCTCAGTTAGCAACGGTAGAAAAAAAAGATATAGAAGTAGAGAAAAAAAGACCGTTAACGATCGCCGAATATCAAGCTGCTTTTTTACAAAGTACGGAAACTGCGTTGCAGAATTTCCAACTTCCCTTACCAGCTCAATTATTACGTTATGAGGTGATAATCACAAATACCACAGAACCACTAAGTCTGAATATGGTTTATCTTAGTACACGTGAAATGAGCAGCGATGCCAAGAGTCTATTGATAGAGGATATTAGGAGTAGACTTATTTTCCCAAGTGCTAACGTCAGGTTTCAAAGAGTACCTATTGACCAAGGAACTATGACATTTGCTCCGGATAGAGCAGAACTTTCATCTGCTAACACCCAATTACTGGCTCAGATTGGAAGACTCCTACAATTACAGCCAAACTTGCAATTAGAAATCATCGCTGACTTGTCAAATAAAGAACCGAACAGTGTTGTTAAAAAAAGAATTGATGTTATTCAAAAATATCTGAATTCTCAATGGCAAATTGTGGATAATCAAATTAATGTATCTCCCGGAAAAACTGAATCTAGCCGGAATATAAAACTGAAAATGAAAGTAGTTAAAAAAAGTAAATCAAATAAATAACCCAGGATCTATCTGAAAAAACTCTCCTAAAGCTTTAGCTTGTGCTTTGCTAATCTCTCGCTTACCATTAACGACTTCAGATATTACCCCACTCGAACCAAGAATCCCAACTAAATCAGTCTGCTTCAAACCACGAGTGTCAAACTCTTTTGGCGGAGCTTTTAGATAATGACCCAACTTCAACGAATTGCGATCGCACCAGACCAACTCCAACAAGAACAAATTCTGCTCACCCCTCAACAGCAACATTACTTGGGGCGAGTGTTGCGTTTGCGTGCGGGCGATCGCTTTATTGCTATAGATGGAGTCGGGAAATGGTGGTTGGCGCAGCTAGAAGGAGAAAACGCCCAGGTTTTAGAATCAATCACAGTGGAAACCGAATTACCACTATCAATAACATTAATAGTCGCTTTACCTAAGGGAAACGCATTTGATGATGTAGTACGGTGTTCTACTGAGTTAGGCGTTTCTACAATTGCTCCGGTGGTGAGTGAACGTACCTTACTCAATCCCAGTCCTCAAAAACTCGAACGCTGGCGACGCATAGCACAAGAAGCTGCTGAACAGTCAGAACGTTCTTTTGTTCCTACAGTATTAGAACCTGTTTCTTTTAGCACAGCTTTATCATCGGTTACTGAATATTACCCGCAGAAAACCACAGAAATTGCATCTAATTCAAGTATGAAAAATAACCAGTATATCTGTGTTGCTCGTGGTCATTTTCCCCACTTACGAGATTGCTTACAAAACAAAGGACAAACGACGATTGTGATTGCGACAGGACCAGAGGGAGGATGGACGCAGAAAGAAGTAGATTCTGCAACTGAAGCAGGATTTCAACCAGTTTCCCTCGGTAGACGCATTCTTAGAGCAGTGACAGCCCCAATTGTTGCTCTAGCTGCGATCGCCGCAGAACTAGAATCGACAGTCAAAAATTCTTCTTGAATCTCAGTTGTTTGTATATTTCAATACTCAGTAAACATGAATTTCCGAAATCGCCTTCATCTTTTAAGAAAAAAAATAAGTGAATTTTTATTTGTGATTTATTGTCACAGCTATTATAATTATTTTTGTAAAGGCAATACAATTTCATAATTGAGTAGAGATAAATTGTACTTTCTCTAACGAGCCATTAATCTCCAAGTGTTCGTTACTGTTCTAAAGTTAACATTATTTTTCTTTAGTCAAGCGAATACGTTTTTTAAAAGTGCTCCGCTGACATTTGATGCGCTATAAATAATAACAACCCACACAACATACAGGTATGGTCTAAATTATTAAATAAACTTATTGTATTTGAATTGCACTTAGATAGATACAAAAATCGCAAGCATTTAGCCCTTTGCTATCAGCCATCAGCAAATGGGATGTTAGGTCCGTTTACCAGATATTCGGAAATACAAATATAACAAAAAGCTGATGGCTGAAGTGCTAATAGCTGAATGCTTACCAGAAATCTATCATTTCAATGGCTGTTATCCCGCTTCACAACAACGGTCAAAATAATTCGTATTTTGTAATTATTGTCGTGAGGACTGTTAGTAGTTAAAAGTTCTTACCGATACGCAAAGATTTGCGGCTACATCAATAGATCGCGAAACGCGTGCGGTTCAAGACAAGCTGACCGTCTGTGACACCTTTCGTTTTGACTATTGCTTGCTTGTCCAACTCATTACCTTGGTTTTACTAAAGTGAACGCCTTATCTAAGCATAATCTAGAAATACTAGAACCCCTTCCAACATCAGTATCTACATCTACTCCTACTACAGAAACACAAGCATCTCTTCTGACAGAAACTGTACTCAAGACAGAGCAGTCACAGAAAATTTCCAAGCAAGCCATACGGGCTAGCTTAAAAGCTTCTACGACCCACGGAATTTTTACCACTGTTTTCACTAATATCACTGGTGGTGTATTGCTGACTAACTTCTTACTGAAACTGGGTGGTACATCGGTAGATATTGGGTTAGTGTTCTCAATTCCCTTGCTGGTCAACTTCCTACAGCCTCTCGGAGCACATATCGCAGATCGCACGCAAAGCCGTCATTGGTATACACTAACAATTATCGGATTTTCTAGATTGCTATGGCTGGTTTTAGTCGCAGGAATTATGTGGTTGAGCTGGTCGGATACAGATCCACACCAGTTGGTGACTTGGACACTAGGAATTATTTTAATCACCAATATTTTAGGAGCTTTAGGCACTTGTGCTTGGTTTAGCTGGATGGCTGCTTTAGTTCCCCATCGTTTGCGAGGGAGGTATTTTGGCTTTCGTAACAGTGCGACTAGCTTGACGAATCTATTGTGTACGCCATTGTTTGGATTTGCCCTCTCAGCTTTGCCCGGTGATACAATTCAAAACTACGGTATGCTGTTGTCCCTTGGGGTCGTCATTGGGGTAGTCAGTTTGGTGTCCCAGTTTTGGATGACGGATATGAATCCACAAGCAACCTACTCTACTATTGCTTCATCCCAAAAAGAAGAAAACCTTAACAGCAATTCTGAAAAATTCGCCCCTTTAAAGGACACCAATTTCTTGAAGTTTTTGCTCTACGTTGGCTTATGGACTTTTGCAATTAACATAAGCACACCGTTTTTACACTTTTATATGCTGCACGATTTGGCTTTAAATATCCGCACTGTCACGCTTTACAGCAGTATACTAGCAGGAGCAAACATCATCATGCTCATGTTCTGGGGTAAATTAGCCGATCGCATTGGTAATCGCCCCCTACTCCTGTTAGCTTGTAGCGTAATAACAATCATACCCTTCTTTTGGATGAGCGCAAAACCTGAACCTGTGTTTGTGTGGGTTTGGATACCGCTTACCTACTTTATGTGCGGGGGTTTCGGAGCAGCGATTGAGCTGTGTAACAACAATATTCAAATGTCCGTAGCACCAAAAGTACGTCCTTCACAATATTATGCTTTAGCTGCAGCGGTTATCGGTGTTTGTGGTGGTTTAGGTTCAATAACTGGCGGTTTTTTAGCTCAGATAGATATCGTTGGTGGTGTATCCGGATTATTTGTTCTTTCCGCTGCGTTACGATTCATTGCTTTATTACCTCTGGTCTTTGTCCAGGAACCACACAGTCAACCGATGACTACATTAATACGAAGTATCCTACCTTCAGTCCATCGAAAAGTTGTTCTCAAAGGAGCGTTTGGTAGATTTTTGTAATACCATCGCCCCTAATACGCAAAACTAGAGCGCCGATACAGAAATCCTAAAAACCCGGTTTCTTCGCAGATGGTAAACGGAAAATCAGTCTTTTCAACGAGAGATACCGGGTTTCTGTCCCCTCGACTATCGTTAACCGAGCCGTACTGTAGCAACCTGAGTTCGGCGTAAGAAAAAGTCTGAAAACGAGGTAGAGTAGAGATTGTAGCAACACATACCTATTTGATTTGATGTCAAGAAGCTTTGCTTATTGAAGCTTAAAAGTCCCCCTTTTTAAGGGGGATTTAGGGGGATGTGAAATGTGCATGCTACTGACGAGAGGACTTTTAAAACATCCTCTGCGAACTGGATTGCATGCGAAGACAGCGCTACTACGAACCATGAATTTAACCTGCTGGATTTACAGTTTGTTCTGTGGTGGTTTCTGGTTCGACTTCTAGCTTTTGTCCTATTTTAGGTTCAGTACCAGCAAGTAAACGCTGAATATTGCTGCGGTGTCGCACAATAACATATAATCCGGCAATCATACCAAACAGGATGTAAGGTAGTGGTTGCTGTAGAAGTCCCATCAAGATAGAGACTGCGATCGCACCTGATATCGAACTCAGAGAAACAATCCGCGATATTGCTATCACTACAGCAAAGACGCCTGCTGTCGCCAAACCAACTTTCCAATTCATTGCTAGTAGAATCCCTAAGCCTGTTGCTACAGATTTACCACCACTAAACCCTAAAAATACTGATTTACTATGTCCCAATACCGCAGCAAACCCAGCTAAAGGGACCATCCAGGGTTGCCAAATTTGGGTATCAATTGTTTCAGGAATTAAATGTTGACTGGAAGCAAAGTTGAAAAACCAGTCAACCAGAGCGATCGCCAGTACTCCCTTCAAACAATCCACAAGTAAAACAAAAGCCCCAGGTCCTTTCCCCAGAGTTCTTAAAACATTGGTTGCTCCTGTAGAACCAGAACCAACTTCCCGAATATCAATCCCTTTGAGTAGTTTAGCAACTGTGTACCCAGTAGGTATAGAACCTAGCAGGTAAGCTACGACCAAAACCGCTCCGCACAAACTTATCCAAGTCGTCATATTTTTTACGTCATTGTTAGTGGTTAGTTGTTAGTGGTTAGTGGTACACAAATAACGACTAACCACCAACCACTAACTATTAAAAATCATCATCATAACTTCTCATCATTTTAGGGTCAGGTGCAAAAGCTAGCCATAAGGGAAATTGCAGAAGCCCCAGACTTATCTCTTCTTCAGAATCATCTAATACAATGAATGGCAATTGATTAGCTTTTTCCAAACGTTCTGCTTTTTGTGCTAAAGCTTCTGGTGTTTCAAATAATACCACTCCTTTATCAGGTCCAAAGTCTGGACGACCTATCCCTAAACAATCCTGCAACCCACGCCGCCATTCACCTAAGCGTTCAGGAGTGTTTGCTAATACCAGTGTGCGGATGCGATCGCCATACAGCTTGTGTAATATCGAAATAACTGCTGAGGTAATCAGAATATTTTGCAACCGACTCCCCATAGTCCGCAAAGCACCTCGTCCCCCTTGGTTAAAGAACCACGTAGAAACTCTTTCCGCATGAACTGGTTCAAAAGTCCGGCGCAATTGCCAAGGTGGACCGTAGTAATCTGGTTTAGTACGGTACTGGTCAATTAAGCGACGAATTTGTTTTGTGGTCTCTTGAAACTGTTGTTGGGTAAATTGAGGTGTTATTGGCTGAGGTTGTGCTTGTCTAACATCTCTCACCTCAATCCGTTCTGGTTCTGGTCTCGGTGCTGGTGGTGCTAATTGTAACTGTTCTGCTGCTGCTGCCAAATCCTGCAAACTACCTGTAAGATAATCTTTAAAACCCTGAACTCGAATTGCCAAGTCCTGAGAAGTACCTGCGAAAGTAGTCCGCATCTCATTGCGAATGCGTTCTTGACGACGTTCGAGCTGTTCTATAGCAATTTGCAGAGCTTGTTTGCGTTGTTCTAGCTGAGTTAAAGCCTCTTGTACCACCCGTCCCATAGTCGTTTGAGTATCACTCAATTGTGCTTGAAGCGTCTTATAGGACGTTTGTAAGTGGGCTATTTCTTCTCTTAGTGCTTGTTCTTGGCGTTGTAACTCTGCAACTCGTTGCGCCGCTCTCTCTTCTTCTTTGCGATTGTTTTGAGATTCTGATATTACTTGTGACTTCGGTGCAGTATTTTCTTCTGAGTGCGTCACAATCTCCTCAAAAGTGGACTCTTGTGTTGACTCAACTGTAGAACCAACTGCTTCTACACCCCCCACTGACAAAGTAGAAGTTGGTTCGTCTTCTTTCGTGTCAACTGTAAGATTTTGCGGTAAGACTTCTACCACTGACTCAACAGATGATTCTTCTGGTTGCTTAAATTTTGTTTCTTGTTCTTCTTTGTTCATCAATGGTTCGTCAGTTGATTGTCGTGTTGGATGTTCCTCTGAGTTCATAAACAAACGTTCAATTTCTAGGATGCGAATAAATATCTGTTACTATTAAATACGCGGACAGCGTTCTTCTAAGCAACTTTGCAGGGTTTTGGGGTCAAATAAAATCGGCAAGAAGTGAATACTTTTTACTTCTTTAAAGTAAAACAAGATAGGAACAGGAGTCCAGAAGATGCGCCAGTTTTGCCATTCGCGGTAGGGAAAACGCCGAAGTAATTTTTCGCCTCTATAAATATCTAAGTCAGTAGGGGTAAACAACAAACGCAGTGTTACCGTCTGAAACATCAAAAACAAACCTAATAGCGCAATAGGTAAACCTACCCAAGGTTTTACTACCAACAGGGGGATTGCGGCAACAACTAATACCACAGGTATATTGTAACTGGGTTTAAGTTCTATAGTTGATACTGAGCTAGGGGTGTATGAAGTAGTCATAGTCAAAATTCCTATTTAGTTATACTTTGCATGGGAATAAATTGAGATGAGTGATTCAGCGTCGGATCTATTAGCTATCAAGCTGATAGCAGTACGTGCTGACCGCTCACAGTCTATTGACTTTATACTTATTTTAGAAGTCAGGGCTAAAACATTTGTATGAATGCACTACCAGGACCTTGGAACATGACCCAGGACAGGAAGAAGTTACTAACAAAGATAATTAGTAATGCTGTTACAACAGCCGTTGTGGTTGATTGTCCCACTCCTTTTGCTCCCCCTGTTGTCGTTAAGCCCCAATTACACCCAACAACGGCGATGAGAATCCCAAAGCAGAGTGCTTTGAACATAGCGCTAGCAATATCCCAAACACCAAGAAAGTTGCGGGCTGAATCGAGAAACACTGTATCTGATAAGTTATATAGATTCGTTGCTATGATTAATCCTCCTAACATACCTGTCACTAATGATAGGAGTGTTAACACTGGCAGCATAATACAGCAAGCAAGGACGCGAGGGATAACCAGATAATCAATTGGATCTGTCTTTAACATCAAAAGGGCGTCTATTTGTTCGGTGACTCGCATCGTACCGATTTCCGCTGCAAAAGCTGAACAAACTCTTCCTGCTATAATGACGGCTGTTAGAACCGGTGAGAGTTCCCGTGTTAGTGCTACCGCTAGCACTCCACCAACAACGTTTCCCGCTCCGAAATTAATGAACTCCCTCGCTACCTGAATGGTAAACACCGCACCTACAAAAATAGCTGTTAACAAAGCAATAAACAAAGAGTCTGGTCCAACAGACGCCATTTGGTCTATGGTGTTCTGTCGATGGATTTTACCGCGAAGTAGGTGAACGACCACTTGTCCACCCAAAAAAATAGCTGCTAGCAATCGCTCGCTCCATATTCCTAGACTTGATTTAGATGTTGTTTGACTCAATGTTGGTTCGCTAACTTATAAACTGCCGTCATCATAGCGAATTACAACGGTCTTTTTAAGGGTATGGGGGTATAGGGGTATAGGGGTATAGGGG
>JAWQFQ010000100.1:7429-31150 GCA_035967975.1 Scytonema sp. PMC 1070.18 | reverse complement strand
TCTAACGGTCCCCCTTTTTAAGGGGGATTTAGGGGGATGAGAAATGTGCATGCTATTGACGAGAAGACTTTTAAAACATCCTCTTAGAGTGGTTGGCTATCAATACTGCTGAGTTAAGCGAAAATTAGAAACCCGGTAACTCATGCGAAACCGGGTTTCTGGGGTGTTTTTGGCATTTCAACTACCCTTAACCGACAAGTATTGGGTCGGCTTTCAGCTTTCAGCCAAGAACTTATAGCTAAAATGGAAGGATAGATAACATCGGTTCAAATCAGTCACTGACCCAGGGCTGAAGCCTCTGGGCTTGCAAGAGAAAGATTAACCACCTTTTAAATGCGAGACTAAAACGGTGTCTAGACAAGAGTCTACGGACTGAACTGAATCGGAAGCGCGTGGTAGCTCATAGGACGGAAGAATCCCTCCCTAGTTTTTCTCCAATCCGCCGATCAGTGTCGAAGGGATATATATACCTAGAGATAGGACTTATCGTCAATATGTTTGTACCAGTAGTAGACAGCGACAATCGAACCCTAATGCCGACAACACCCGCAAGGGCAAGGCGTTGGATTAAGTCAGGAAAAGCGACACCATTTTTCAGGAAAGGCGTGTTTTGCGTTCGGCTAAACGTAGAGCCATCAAACAGAAACTATCAGCCGATTGCCGTTGGAATAGATCCAGGCAGTAAACGCGAGGGTTTCACAGTTAAATCCAAAGCGCATACCTACCTAAATGTGCAAACTCATGCAGTTGACTGGGTTAAAGACCATGTAGAAACGCGTCGGAATATGCGACGGGCAAGGCGTTTTAGAAACACCCCTTGTCGCCAAAACCGCAAGAACCGACTAGTCAACAAAGAACGACTCCCACCGTCAACAAAGGCTAGGTGGCAGTGGAAACTACGAATCTGCAACTGGCTAGCATCCATGTTTCCCGTCACGGTTTTTGTCGTCGAAGATGTCAAAGCTAAGGCGTGGAAAAAGGCGAAAAAATGGAACCTAATGTTCTCTCCGATACAAGTCGGTAAGCAGTGGTTCTACGGAGAACTACAACAGATTGCTAGGCTTGAAACCCGCTCAGGCAGCGACACTTACACCGAGCGTCAATCGTTAGGACTCAAAAAGTCCAAGAATAAGTTATCCAACAAGTTTGATGCCCACTGCGTTGACTCTTGGGTACTGGCGAACTGGTATGTCGGAGGTCATACCGCACCCGATAACACCAAGTTAATTGAAATCGTGCCCCTAGAATTTCACCGACGCCAGTTGCACCGCCTACAGCACCAAGCTGGACACGTTAGACCGCGCTATGGCGGCACAATGAGCGCGGGGTTTAAACGAGGCTCGGTTGTTAAGCACCCCAAATATGGATTCTGTTATGTCGGTGGCTGGCAAGAATCGCCTACCAAAAAGAATCCAGAAAGAAAAACAATCAGCTTGTACCACCTTGGTACAGGCAAGCGATTAACTCAAAATGCATTGCCAGACGATTGTAGGTTCAAATCCTACAACTCGTGGCGCATTGCGAAAGGCACTTAAAAGTGCCCGTGCCGTGTTTCCTCCCAGGGCTTTAGCCGCTGGGTTTCCACACTTACCGGAGGTTTTTATGACGACCTTTTCACAAGTTGATGAGGAGATCCTCTTTCCCAGCAGTGATGGTAAACCAATGGCGGAGAATACAGAGCAATATCGTTGGATCGTAATCATCAAAGAGAATTTAGAAATTATGTTTGCTGCTGTGGATAATGTTTTTATCGCAGGAGATTTACTCTGGTACCCTGTGCGATCGCAACTGATTGCGCCGGTAGCACCAGATGTGATGGTTATCTTCGGTAGACCAAAGGGAAAACGCACTTCTTATAAACAGTGGAACGAAGAGAATCTTCCAGCTAATGTTGTCTTTGAAATCTTGTCTCCGAGCAATGATAAGAATGAAATGGACCGGAAGCTGGAGTTTTATAATACTTATGGTGCTGAAGAATATTATATATACGACCCAGAGAGCTACCAACTAGATGGATGGTTACGACAAGGAGAGAATTTACAGAAAATTTGGCAAATGAATGGATGGGTTAGCCTACGTTTGGGGATTAGATTTGACACCGGACAGGGAGAATTAGTTATTTACCGTCCAGATGGTCAAAAGTTTCTGACTTCAGTAGAACTCGAACAACGAGCTTCTCAAGCGGAGTTGATGTTTGAACAAGAACGCCAACGTGCTGAACAAGAACGCCAACGTGCTGAACAGTTAGCAGCTTACTTACGTTCCCTTGGTGTTGACCCTGACAATCTTCCTTAGATTAAAAATTACAGCTGATTCTCAATACTTGAAGGGTTTTGGAGAAATTAGAAACCCGGTATCTTGGAGATACCGGGTTTCTGGTGGGTGTGAAAACTCAATTATCCTTAACCGAGTAGGATTGAGCTGATTCGGAAATAGGGTAAAAGAACTTTACTTTCCCTATTCCCCCTTATCCCACTTTAGTATCTGTTAGGCTTGTGAACGATAAAGCTGAGAACTTGACACTGCTTGATGTTATCAAAACCAACAACGCGGACGAAGCAGTTGCTGTATTGAGAACGACAAGCTTGTACTTCTCCCAACACTTCTTGAGTGCTTCTAGCGCTGAACAAAGGTAGTTTCCACATTGTCCAGTAGCACTCTGTGGGTTCAGAGGTTTCGTTGAATTCGATCGCAGGAATATAACCTTGATCCAAAATGTATTGAATCTGTCTGGTTATTTGAGCATCACTGAGGGGAGGTAGGTAGGAAAGGGTTTCGTAACGGCGCTCTTTTGGTAAGGTTTGCATAGGTGATGATAATGGGTTGATTGATAGTTGATAGTTGTTAGTTGATAGTTGTTAGTTGATAGTTGTTAGTTGATAGTTGATAGTTGTTAGTTTTTTACTACTAACCACTAACTACTAACCACTAACCACTAACCACTAACCACTAACTACTAACCACTAACCATTTTCCACATTTGGATCTGAAGTTTTTTGCTGTTCTGGCTCTGGGCTGGGAGTTGATAAATCTATTTGCGTTATCCGCTCAAGATGCTGGCGACGGTGTTCCATATTCGCCTGCTGAATACCAGTACGAACCATCTCAGGTAAATACTCGGTAATTTCCTCCGCCAGATGTTCCCGAACTGTCATAATTCGCAGAGCTAACTCCGGCTTTTCTTGAAACAGTTGCCTTATGTACTCTTCTCCATCCTGAATCTTATCAGCGGAAAAGCGCTGTAGCCAGATTGCCAACGGAGGATTTGTTTCACTAATTTGAGCCAACACCGTCTTGAGTGCTTGATAAGTCAAGTAGCTCTGCAGCGTCTTGGCTGTGTCTTTCGCAATTTGCTTGATATTCATGCTTGACCCCAGCCCTATGATAAGTAAAAAGTCAAAAGTCAAAAGTCAAAAGAAAGCAGAAGCATTGTTTTCTTTTACCTTTTACCTTTTTACTTTCTACTTGAGAATCAGACGGTATCAACTGCCTCAAACTCGAACTTGATTTCTTTCCACAGTTCGCAAGCAACCGCCAGTTCGGGAGACCACTTAGCAGCTTCGCGGATAACGTCGTTACCTTCGCGAGCCAAGTTACGTCCTTCGTTACGTGCTTGGACACAAGCTTCTAGAGCGACACGGTTAGCGGTAGCGCCAGGAGCGTTACCCCAGGGGTGACCGAGGGTACCACCACCGAATTGTAGTACGGAATCATCACCGAAGATTTCTACCAGTGCTGGCATGTGCCATACGTGGATACCACCAGAAGCAACAGCGAATACACCAGGCATAGAAGCCCAATCTTGGGTAAAGTAGATACCGCGAGACTTGTCTTGCTCTACGTAGTTTTCGCGTAATAGGTCAACGAAGCCCATTGTGATAGCGCGATCGCCTTCCAACTTACCTACAACTGTTCCGGTGTGGATGTGGTCACCACCTGACATCCGCAGAGCTTTAGCCAAGACACGGAAGTGGATACCGTGGTTCTTTTGACGGTCGATAACTGCGTGCATAGCGCGGTGGATGTGCAACAGGATACCGTTATCACGACACCAACGTGCCAATGTAGTGTTAGCGGTGAAGCCTGCGGTCAGGTAGTCATGCATGATGATCGGCATCTTGAGTTCCTTTGCGAACTCAGCGCGTTTCATCATTTCTTCACAAGTAGGCGCGGTTACGTTCAGGTAGTGACCTTTGATTTCACCTGTTTCAGCCTGTGCTTTGTGGATAGCTTCTGCTACGAACAAGAAGCGATCGCGCCAGCGCATGAAAGGCTGAGAGTTGATGTTTTCGTCGTCTTTGGTGAAGTCCAAACCACCACGCAAGCACTCATATACAGCGCGTCCGTAGTTCTTAGCAGATAGACCTAACTTAGGCTTAATGGTACAACCCAACAGAGGACGACCGTACTTGTTGATTTTGTCGCGCTCTACTTGGATACCGTGTGGAGGTCCTTGGAAAGTCTTCAGGTAAGCAACTGGAATTCGCAAGTCTTCCAGACGCAGTGCTTTCAGGGCTTTGAAACCGAACACGTTACCTACGATGGAGGTAAACATATTTGTTACAGAACCTTCTTCAAACAGATCCAAAGGATAAGCTATATAACAAATGTATTGGTTGTCTTCGCCTCGAACTGGCTCAATGTCGTAGCAACGACCTTTGTAGCGATCCAGGTCAGTGAGCAAATCTGTCCATACAGTTGTCCAAGTACCAGTGGAAGACTCAGCAGCCACAGCAGCACCTGCTTCTTCAGGAGGTACTCCGGGCTGAGGTGTGACGCGGAATGCCGCTAATACATCTGTATCTTTAGGAGTATAGTCAGGGGTGTAATAAGTTAATCTGTAATCCTTAACCCCAGCTTGGTACCCTGCTTTTGACTGAGTCTTCGTTTGCGCGTAAGACATATTTCCCTTCCAAGAAGTCACTCTTTATTACTTACAGACTGCGCTATATGCAACTTAACCCTCATCTCAAACCTATCGCCCGTTCATAGGGGAGAGATAGGGACAAATCGTGTTTTAAGCTACCTACTTTTGCAGAGAGCCGTGGTTTTTCTGCAATTCCATTGACAGAAATCTCATGTGGTGATGAGTGAAAGACGGAAGTTGCACATCACGTAATCTGTAACCTGTTTCACACTATATCAATAATTTAATAAGTTAATCTTTGAATATTCTTAACTTTTGTATTTAAATTTATTATTAAATATTTTTTTCAACTTTTTGTTAAGAATAGTTTACAAAAGATAAACAATGGTTATACTGAGCGATTCAAAACAAGCAGTATGCAAATTCCCAAACTAGAAACTCAGCGCCTCATTCTCAGAGAATTTCTGGAAAAAGACCTTGACGCTTATGCCGATATGTGCGGTCATCCAGAAGTGATGCGTTATATTGGTACGGGCAAACCTTTGTCAAGAGCAGAATCTTGGCGCAACATGGCAATGATAGTCGGTCATTGGCAATTGAGAGGCTACGGAATGTGGGCTGTAGAGGAACGCCAAAGTGGTGAAATGATTGGTAGAGTTGGTTTTTGGCAACCTGAAGGCTGGATTGGATTTGAGATTGGCTGGTCGTTGCGTCGAGCTTATTGGGGATGCGGTTACGCAACGGAAGCCGCAAGAGCAGCAATGACTTATGCTTTTGAGGAACTGCAACAACCCCATATCATCAGTTTAATTCGTCCGCAAAATGCAGCTTCCATAAAAGTTGCCCAAAAGCTAGGGGAGAAACTTGAAACAACAACAGAAATATTTGGAAGTGAAGCACTTGTTTACGGTATCAGTCGGGACGATTGGAAACATCGTATATAGCTTTGCGTGTCGAGCACGAAACCCCTTAACGGACAAGAAACCCCTCAAGGACAAGAAACCCGGTATCTCCAAGATACCGGGTTTCTGATGTCGTGTTAGGGACTTCCAAGAAGTAAATTCTCCATCTTGTGGTGCGGGCGTCTCGCCCGCCTCGCCTCGTTCACGGGCGAGGACGCCCGTACCACAATTTGTTCACGGGCGAGGACGCCCGGACCACAATAAATTTTTGAAGACTTTTTTATTTGGAAGTCCCTAACATCAATCAAAAAGGATTGCTATATAAAGTTAAAAAAAATACCGCCTGTGGGAACACTGAACTTGAGAGAGGGTGTAGGGGTTAGGGATAAAAATTCACCACACCCCACACCCTAAACAAGAAAGGAAGTGTGACCGTGGTAGTATTCGATAACCGTATAAGCTTATTAATAAGTTCTATTCTTTTGGGACTGGGAACGCTACCGAATGCGGTAGCAATGGCAATTCCACCCATCTCCCAGACAAAAGACACATCTGACACCCTAGTTCAAAAAATTCTGGATGTGAAACCATCAGAGTTAACTCCCGCTTACCCACCTTCTCCTCCACCACCACGACAAGACCCCTTACCGAGCGATCGCCAATCAGAAGAACAACTGCAACCCACTGATTATCGTGTCAGTGCATTACAAGCGGATTTTACAGGTAATCTTTGGGTTGCTTCTTGGCGGGGGTTAACGCGGATAGACCCAAACACGGGTAAAATACTAACTCGCGTAAGTTTACCAAATGTTACCGTTGACGCCTTAGCCCAAGATAAAGTAGGACGTTTGTGGGTAGGAAGTTACGAAGGGTTAAAGCGAGTAGACCCCCGCAGTGGAGAAATTACAGCACAGAACTTATTTTTACCTTCCAAACGGGTGTTATCTTTATTAGTAGACAAGCGAGGCTATGTGTGGGCTGGAACAGATAGTGGTTTGGCATTAATTAGTCCAGACCAGGGTTTAATCATGACAACTTTAAAGAACCTACCTGGTGTCAGTGCTAACGCCCTCACACTAGACGCAGAAGGTCAACTTTGGGTTGGAACCCTAGATGGGGTGGTGCGAGTGAACACTGCCAATGCTTATATAATGAAGCGGATAGATGATTTACCTGGTACCACAGTGCAAGCCCTTGCTATTAGCCCTCAAGGTTTAATTTGGGCGGGAACACCAAATAATTTGCTAGTTATTAATCCAAAAACGGGTATGATAACGCGGTCTGTCACTCCCTTACGCGGACGTAATGTCACATCTATACGTTTTGCTAAAGATGATAGTGTTTGGGTTGGTACTGACAATGGTTTGCTACGATTAAATCCATATACCGGAGCATTGTTAGACCAAGTCCCCGGTCTTCCTTCGAGCCGAGTTATCAGTATTGCTCCTGATGTCGGCAATAAGTTATGGATCGGTACTAGTGAAGGTTTGGCTTGGCTCATGCCAAAAATGGAAAAAGCAAAACCCCATCTTGCTTTTACTCGCGCTGTGAAATAAAGACTTGTTAGTGGTTAGTAGTTAGTGGATAGTAGTAAAACACAACTAACAACTAACAACTAACAACTAACAACTCCCCATTTAAAGAAAATGGCACTCACCACTCAACAATTCATCCAATGGAAACAACAGGGACGTTTAATTGTCGCGTTGACGGCTTGGGATTATCTCATCACCCAATTACTAGATGCGGCTGGGGTGGATTTAATCTTGGTGGGTGACTCTTTATCTGTTGTGTTGGGGTACGAAACAACACTACCTTTGACCTTAGAGGAAATGATTCACCATGCTAAAGCAGTGCGTCGTGGTGTGAAGCGAGCTTTAGTGGTGGTAGATTTACCATTTTTGACTTATCAAGAAAGTTTTGAGCAAGCAATGCGATCGGCTGGACGGGTTCTGAAAGAGACGGGTGCTCAAGCCGTTAAATTAGAAGGTGGTTATCCCGCAATGGTGGAAACTATTACCCGTTTGGTGCAAGCTGGAATTCCTGTGATGGGTCATGTGGGTTTGACGCCTCAATCTTTGCATCAAATTGGTTTGCGCCAACAGGGAAAGACTCAAGATGCTGGGGAGAGGATTTTACACGAAGCGATCGCACTAGAACAAGCGGGTGTATTTTCTATAGTTCTAGAGCATATCCCTGCGGAATTAGCAGCGAAAATTACACAAAAAATCAGTATTCCTACTATTGGCATAGGAGCAGGACATCATTGCGATGGACAAGTTCTAGTGACTTCTGATGTCATTGGACTTTCAGAAAAGCAACCGCCATTTGCAAAAACTTATACAAATTTAAGAGAACAGATTACCAAAGCCGTACAAGATTATAGTAGCGAAGTGCGGGAGCGAAAGTTTCCACAGGAATAGGGTGTAGGGTGTAGGGTGTAGGGTGTAGGGTCTGGGTTTTAATAACAAGTTTTGGTATAATGCTTAACATGAGGGATGGAAAGCGCAACTCTTGCGGAAAAATTTCCGGAAGAGAAGATTTGCTGAGTGAATTCTTCTAGACAAGGGGCATTAAGAGGATTTAGGGGTGAAAATAGCAAATCAACAAGAGATAAAATTTCTTGTCAAACTAGATACCGAACGCAAAAAAGTTTTACGCCTATACTTAGGTTGGACTATGGCGGATGTGGAACGAGCGATCGCACAAATACCGTAACAAGAAGTGCCGGCGTCTTTTCACCAAAGATAATCCATTTACCATCGATCATGTCAAACCCTTAAAACCTAAAAAGATTCCGAGCAATCCAGATGAGCTTTGGGGATACACAGCTAACACCACAAATAACTTCTTACTTCTTTGTCGTACGTGTAACAAACTGAAAGGTAACCGTACTGACATTGATATATGGGCAGGTTGGTAACATAACGACAGTCCTACTACACCTAACGCCGTCGAATTGATTCGGCGGCAAACATAAGCGGTACGCATCAAGTAACTCGTTAAATGTGTGCTGTCTGTAGGGTTCTCATAACTAAAGAAAGAACCGTGCGACAGGACAGGTAAAGTTCGGTAATAGGGGTGAGGTAAGTTCATCTGTAGCGAATAGCGTTGTCACTAATCTCAGAACAGCTTTTTCCCTTCGATACACCTCAACTTGTTGCAATCTCCAATCTAAAATCCAATATTCCTGCACCCCTCTGGAAGCATACAGCTTTAGTTTTGTCTGGCGATCGCGCTGCTCATTATTCGCACCTGGTGAGAGTACCTCCACAATCAGTTCCGGCGCTCCTGTTAAGTGTCCGGCATCATCAAGTAAGATACAGAGGCGTTCCTTACTCACCCATACGACATCAGGAATGACATTATCTGCATCACTAAAAATGATACCTGGGGTAGGTACAGCCTCACCCAAACCTGTTGAGAGTGACCAAGCTCTTAACTCTGCGCCAACGTTGTTAGAAGTTTTCTGATGTTTCCAATGTGGTGCTCTAGTCACAAATAACTCTCCATCAATAATTTCATATCGATTGCCGTTATCGGGCAAGAGCTCCAAATCTTTTGTTGTCCAACGTACTCTTTCATCAATGCTTTGACTCATAAGAAGTGTTCTGTTGAGTAATATCGATATTGTAATCATCTTTTCAATTTTCTGTTAGCCTCACGTTTTGCTAATCACGTAAGTTACCAGTTTTAGAAGATGCTGCAATTCGCGTACCGAGAATACTGAGAACACGCGATCGCTCTGTCTCCCCGTTGCTTTCATTTAAATGAACCATACTGTTGATTAGGTTGCAAGGTCGTTGCGCCTGTACAACTGTGGTCTATTTACCTAAAAACGGCTACATATAATAGATTAATTAGAGGAACTAGCGATGCAATATCAGGTTTTTGTTCAAAGTCATCCAGAGAATAAATTTACCGCCTATATTGTCGGTATACCCAATACTACAGTTGAAGGTAACACTAAGGAAGAAGTCATAGCGCTTGCCAAAGCTACTCTGGAAGCCCAACTAACATCGGGCGAGTTAGTTACAATCGAGGTAGGGAAAGAGATATCGCAGCAAGAAACAGATCCTTGGCTCAAACATATAGGTATTTTTGCTTCAGACCCAACGTTTGACGATTTTTTGGCGGAAGTTGCAGCTTATCGTCAGCAAGTTTCGGAGCAAGAAGTTTTTGAATGACTTGCTACATACTAGATTGATAAATCCCTCTCAAAGTGGGTATGTTAATTCTACACACCGAGTTTATCACTGAGAAAGGGGTAATCAGACAGATGTACTATGACACCGAATTATATGAAGATCGCTATAAATATCTTCATGCAGCAGGAGTAGGGTTTAATGGTTAAACCAATCGTTTTCACAAAACGGATGGGCACAAAGCTAATCGACTGGTTGCTCGAAGAAGACCGAAAAGAGAATGAAGGACCCTACCGCCGGGAAGAACTACACCGCAACCATCCTTGGTGGCAGGTTATGTGCTTGACTGGTGTAGATTATTTCTCAACGTTGGGGTATCAACCTGGTATTGCAGCACTGGCGGCTGGTGCTGTTTCTCCTCTAGCCACCCTGATTCTAGTTCTGCTGACATTATTTGGAGCATTGCCCATCTACGGACGCGTTGCTGCTAAAAGTCCTCATGGTGAAGGGTCTATTGCCATGCTTGAACACTTGTTACCTTGGTGGCAAGGCAAATTGTTCGTGCTTTCTCTACTCGGCTTTGTCGCAACTGACTTTATTATCACTATCACTCTCTCAGCTGCTGATGCGACTGCTCATATTATCGAAAATCCACTCGTGCCAAGTCTGCTTCATAACCAGCAAATCGGTATTACCCTGATACTCGTGGTATTGTTAGCTGCAGTGTTTTTGAGAGGTTTCCGAGAGGCGATTGGTATTGCAGTTTTTTTGGTTGTCGTTTATTTACTGTTGAATTTTATTGTTATTAGTGCTGGTCTATATCAAATTCTAAACCAACCATCTGCGATCGCTAACTGGCAAACGGCTCTTTTCACACAAAACAATAACGTTTTGAGTATGCTGGGAGTAGCCATTCTGGTATTCCCTGAACTTGCCTTGGGATTGTCAGGTTTTGAAACTGGTGTGACTGTTATGCCTCTGGTGCAGGGGAGCAATAGCGACCACCCTGAACAACCAAGGGGACGTATTCGTAATACGCGTAAACTACTTGTGAGTGCGGCTGGGATTATGAGTTTCTTTTTAATTGCTAGCAGCTTGGTCACGACTATACTCATTCCAACCGCAGAATTTAAAGCTGGAGGAAAAGCCAGTGGACGAGCCCTTGCCTATTTAGCACATCAGTATTTAGGTGATGTTTTTGGAACTATTTATGACCTTAGCACCATTACTATTCTCTGGTTTGCAGGCGCATCCGCAATGGCAGGGCTTCTCAACATTGTGCCTCGCTACCTACCGCGTTACGGTATGGCACCGAATTGGGCACGGGCAGCCAGACCTTTAGTCTTAGTTTATACAGTCATTGCCTTTGTGGTCACAATTATCTTCCGGGCTAATGTGGAAGCCCAGGGCGGGGCTTACGCAACTGGTGTGCTTGTGTTGATAACCTCAGCTTCATTTGCTGTTACCTTATCAGTTCATCGTCAGGGAGCGAAGCGAGGAACGTTCGCTTTTGGAATTATTACTCTAGTGTTTCTTTATACAACAATTGTCAATATCATCGAAAGACCTGAGGGGATTAGAATTGCTGGGTTCTTCATCAGTGCAATCATCCTGAGCTCGCTGGTTTCCCGCGTGTGGCGATCGCTCGAACTAAGAGTGGAGAGGATCGAAATTGACGAAAATGCCCGTCGCTTCATTGCTGACCAGAGCCAGGGTGCAATTAGACTGATTGCTAATCGATTAAATGAGGGCAATGTGCGAGAGTATGCGTTAAAGGAGCAAGAAGTACGCGATGATAACCATATTCCGCCCACCGACCCCATCCTCTTTCTTGAGATTTTGGTATCCGATGCGTCAGAATTTGCAAACGTCATCAGAGTCAAAGGGATAGAGGTTGGTGGCTACCGAATTCTGCGTGCTGAGAGTGCAGCTGTCCCTAACGCCATTGCGGCGATACTTCTGTATCTTCGTGACCAGACGGGTAAAATTCCCCATGCTTATTTTGGCTGGGCAGAGGGTAACCCAATCAAGTACTTGTTACGTTTCATTTTATTTGGTGAGGGCGACATTGCTGTGGTCACCCGTGAAGTGCTGCGTCAGGCTGAGAAAGACCCGACGCGGCGTCCTGCTATCCATGTCGGAGGATGAACCCTTTGCACAATTACACATTGCCGTACTAGCTTGCTAACTTCTCCAAAAAACGGTAAATGGGGTGTGGCGAGTAGCTTTTGCTTTCGACCCAAAACGCCAAGCAATCTTACTTGTGGCTGGGGATAAGACAGGGACAAATCAAAAACGATTTTACAAACAACTTATAGCGAAAGCCGATCAACGATTTGGCAAGCATATAAGTCGATTGCAAGAAGAAGGAGAAAAAGGTGATGGCGAAGAATCTCAATGAAATAATGCAAAAACTTCCACGCGATCGCGTGCAAAAAATTGAAACGCGGTCAGCCGAGCTAATTGCGGAACATATGACACTTCGGGATGTAAGAAAAGCAAGGGAACTTACTCAAGAGCGGATGGCAGAATTATTAGGGATTCGCCAAGATAGTATCTCAAAGCTAGAAAAACGTACTGACCTTCTCCTTTCAACTCTGCGTAGTTACTTGAATGCGATGGGAGGCGAGCTTCAACTCATTGTAGAATTTCCCGATCGACCATCCATTGTCATTACTGGACTTGCAGAACTTGATGATGAGGATTACGAGAAAGAAGAAAAGGCAAACTGACACTCTCTCGATTAAAAGGACAGAAAAAACTTTTCGCGCAGGCATCTCACAAATCAAATAGGATTACTATAGATATTTATCCGATTAAAACAAAGCTAACGAAATTATGTTAAGACTTCACAGTGCTCTACTAGAGCGCTCCTCATTAGTCGAGTTGGAACAATTACAACTGGAAGGTTCTTCTCAAATCAATACACTTAATACAGAGCAAGCAACAAATTTTGTTAGTCATACCTGTGAAGTCACCGAACAAGTACCTGAAATTGAAGCAGAAGCTCAATCTGGTTCTCAAAACACAGAAGCTAGCACTTCCTCAATGGTAGAGTTTTATCAACTCGTACAAGAGTTACTACTGATAACCCTGGCGTTAATAGGTATTTCTTTTGCCTGCGTGTGGGTGTTCTATTCTCCTAACATTGCCTTGAACTATCTCATTGGAGCTTGCACGGGGCTGATTTATTTGAGGATGATGGTTAAAGATGTAGAGGGACTGGGTAGACAAAAAGCCCAACTCAGCAAAACTCGTTTAGCTTTGTTGATTGGGTTGATTGTCGTGGCGAGTCGGGTGGAGCAGTTAGAAATCCTACCGATATTTTTGGGATTTCTAACGTATAAGATTACCATTATACTTTACGTAATACGGACTTCTTTACCTCTTTTTCGGGCTGAATTGCGCTAAGATATGTCCTGAATTAAAATTCGGGCTAAAAGCTGAAACCCGTTAAAACGGGTTAAAAGCTAAAAAGAACGAAATCTGTTCAACGATATTTTTTTCTATCTATTAGTGCCATTTCTACTTGGAACTGGTACGATAGTTCCTGAACCCGCTTTTGATGTGGGGACTTCCGAGAAATAAAATAATCATCTTGTGGGGTTCCCGTTTATGACGGGCGGGACGCCCGTACCACAAGAAATAAGGCAAACTGACATTTAAGTGTTACGCTCATTCACTTGTCTGATAAGTTGCTCTAGTTGGTTTAGGTCTTCTTCATTTAGCCCTCCAGTTTGTCGAATTACACCTGACTCATTGTGTAGTCGTGCCATATAGATACGTATTGCTTCTTCATCCTCACGGTGGGTAAGTACATAAGCTCTCAGTTCTTTTCGACTCATCTGTTGAAAATCAGGCTTCAGTGTCATCATCAAACTCCCAATGTCCGTTTCTAAAGATACTAATACCGATTGTGTCGCCAGCCAGAATATAAATTTCCTTGCGCTGTTCGTCATAGCGGAATAGATGGATGTCGTTATAGAAGTTAGACCATGTTTGGCAGACTCGCATACAGACAAGCATTTGCTCGACACTTGGTATCATTTTTGATATGCTTCAATAAGATATCTCTGTTTCGATGCTACTAATATCCCACACTGGCTCGTTTAAGGAAAAGCTTCTAGAGAAAGGAGTTTAATTTTATGAGACCAAAAAAGGAACTCATCAACAAAGCAGAATCCTACACTTTTTCTGCTTATTTTTCTCTCAATGCTATACCTAAAGACATTGCTTCAGAACTGGGATATCAGTATCAAAAAGCAAAGCTAGAACTACCTATCAATCCTAGCATTAAACTACCTCCAGAAATCTCTAGACCAGTAGAAAAAGCTTTGGCAAAGCTTTCCTTTCTTAAAGAAATTACCAGACGAGAATTTATTATTGCCCCCATCCTCTTAGAAATTTCTGATCTTGCCAAAGCTGATATTGCCTCTGAGTATTTTGTGGAAGCTACTAACTATCTCAAAGGTGATTTGGATTATTACCTAGAAAGTCAGAACATAGTACTGGTTGTAGAAGCCAAGCAAGCAGACCTAGCTAGGGGATTTAATCAATTGATAGCTGAACTAGTAGCTCTTGATATGCTGGTTAACAAAGGATTGTATGGGATAGTAACAACAGGCGAGATTTGGAAATTTGGAAAGCTCAATCATCAAGAAAAAGTCCTTTTGGAAGACATTAATTTGTACACAGTACCTGAGGATTTGGAGAAGTTAGTGCAAATTTTATTGGGAATCTTAGACGGACATTAGATTTTTTGCGCCTTTACTTCTAAGAGGATGGTTGAAAATTGGTTTGCTGTAATTTCAAGCACTAGCTGATCCCCCCTAGCCCCCCTTAAAAAGGGGGGGAAATACTCTAACGGTCCTTCTTTTTAGGGGGGAAATACTCTAACGGTCCCCCTTTTTAAGGGGGATTTAGGGGGATATTGAATATGATTGCTACTGATGAAAGGACTTTTCAAATATCTTCTAATAGTATTATTAACAACCTCTTTCGTTCAAAGCCAACTGCCCACTAGGACATAAGGTGCCCAAAAACGCGGATGGTCAAAGTTAGCATTTTTGAGTAGAGCCAGCTGTGCTTGGCGTAGTGCTTCGGCTCTGTTAATATTAGGCTTGCCTAAGTGTTGATAAAAGGCTTTGGCAAACAAGACACTCGATTCATCATCAAGATCCCACAAGCTAGCGATCGCACTACTTGCTCCGGCTCGGACTGCAGTTCCCGCAATCCCCATGACTGCTTGGTCGTTACCAGTAGCTGTTTGGCAAGCACTGAGAAATAATATTTCAATTGCTTTGGTGCGTTTTTGTCCTTGTCTTTGGAACAACCTCTTAAAATCATCTAACTTCATCCTTCCGTCAGCTGTCAGCACAAATGTGTTTTCTCGGTTACCACCGAAATAACCGTGGGTTGCTAGGTGTACGATCTCAAAATTAGAAGTATTGAGCTTTTTGTTGAAGGCTTGAGTGGTAAATTGTTCTTCAGCAATTGAACTAACATCTATCCCAGTATTTTTGATTTCTGCCACTTCCTTTTGCACATTTTCTAGTCTGGAAAAGCTCTCACTATCATCATTTTGTGGTTGAGTTAAACTAGCTACTAACGCCTTCATTTCTCTTCTTCGTAAAGGAATGGGATTGCCCACGTGTAGCCCTAAAGCTAAAGAGATGGCATATTTTTCCATGAGATACTGTTTGCTATCATATAAACTTGCCATCGGAATTTTACGCAGTAACCCATCCAATACAAAAATCAAAGTTTTGATATTGCTTTGCTCTAGTTTTGTTTGTATAGGTTGAATTAGCCAGTTGTAGACTTTTTGACCATCCTGTTTTACTTCTTGATAAGCACCTTCTTCCGTGAGATTGTCATAGAATTGCTTTAAAGTAGCCTCAATTTCTTGTTTGGGTAGTTTGATTGCTAGGGAGTGATACAAATCTTGATTATTGGGCAACTTAACAATGACTTCTAAACGGTCATCTAAGATAATTGAATAGATCACCGCTGCATGCGGGTCCTTTGTGTCAATCACCTGATCGAGTTGTAATTTGGTGTCTTGACAAGCTTGTTGCAAGAAGTTTTGTAAATTGGCAACTTGCAGCGCTTCTAAGACATTGCGGGCTTGCTGGAGGTTATTTTGACTAGATTCGGGCGATTGCAGCAGCAAATCTACTAAGCCGCGATATACAGGCTCCACACTTTCCCGAAAGGAAAATTGTACATCTGCATTACTGGCAATCAAATCACCCTGGATACTTTGTAGACTATTAAATGCTTCCGTGTAGGCAGCGATCGCATCTGTAAATTTTTCTTGGTTGTTGCATTGGGTTTGTCCTAGACAGAGAATCCGCCCTAGTTGCCACTGCCAGCGATAGGCGATATCTTGTGCTTGAATTGACTTGGATAAATTCAGTGCTTTCTGGGTCAAATCTTGAGCGATCGCCCATTGTTGAGTCTTTTCATATAGGTGTCCCAGATTACCTAACACAAAAGACTCTGCCCGTACATCTTGCAATTGTTCCGCCTGCTGATAGGCTACAGCGAGGATTTGACCAATTGTTTCCGGACTGGGTGTAGCAGATTTTTGCCTTAATTCTAGAAGATTCTGGGCAAATTGTACCTGGGCATAGATAGCAGGACGACCAACAGACAGGTGTGCAATTTGACTTTGGATTTGCGGATAGAGTGCTTGTGCTTCTGACCATTGCTTCATTTCTACCAGCAGGCGCAGGCGGTTCAGTTGGGCTTGAGTTTTCAAGACTGAGGTATTCCCTATTACCTCAGATTGCTGGTAAAAACCCAGAGCTTGCTTATTATGGTTTTCTGCCTTCTCCTTACTTTGAGCGCTTTCTGCCTTACTTTGAGCGCGAGCCAGATTACCTAAGCTCAAGTAAGCAGCAGCAATGTTTTCTGGCGATCGTAGTTGTTGGGCAATTTTCAGACTAGCTTGTAAATTTTCTTGTGCTTGTTTGAGATTTCCTGCAATCAAAAGAGCGTCACCTAAGCTACGCAAATTAGCTGCTTTAATTAAAGAGTCTGGTTGGTTTTGCAGAGTTGTTTTTAAATTATCGAGAGTGGAAATTGCCCGTTGATACAGTCCTAAAGTCTGTAATGCTTGTGCTTGCTTAATTGCGACGAGAGTGACTTTGTTGCTATCTTGCAACTTTTGGTAAAACGATGCAGCTTGCTGCCAAGATAACAATGCAGCTTCCGCCTTACCCTGTGCTAGCTGCAAACTACCTTTGACATCCACAGCTTGCGCCCAAACTGTTAAACGTTGTGGAGAATCAGGCGTTTTCTGTAGTAATGCGATCGCATTTTCAATTGCTTGGATTGCTTGTGGCATCTGTCCTAATTGCTGGAAGTTCAAAGCCAAATTACTCAGGACAACCGCCTGTCCAATGGTATCACCATTACCGTGATAAATTTGCAATGCTTGCTGCAAAACCGTCACCGCTTCGGTAAATCGTCCCACTGTATATAGGTTTTTAGCTTCTTGTTCCTGAGAAAGAATAGCAATTTGGGGTGGGGTAAACCCTTGAGTTGTGGTATCACGGGCTATAACAGGCGCGGTAAATATACACAATAAAGCAGTTAGACAAGCCAAAATTCCATAGCCAAATTTCTGGCGTTCCACAAACAAGGTTTGTAAATGAGAGATAAATACAAACTGTTTTTTTGTCATCGTTCCTCCTAGGAAGTAAGTAGTTAAACATAATTAATTACACAATGTCCGGCTGATTACTGATACATTCCACATCTGTGCAAAAAGCTAAAAACTCTTTCTCCGGCTGCTCTAGTTTTGTGTCACATGGCAGAATTGAGCTGGTAAACTAGATTGATGCAGGTTAGTCACGACTGGCTGGGCAGTCAGAACGATGTCACCATTGGCTTTGCGTACCATACCTTGAGCTTCTATTAAGGGGGCGGAAGTACCAGAGGTTGACACCGCGTTGCTGTTAATCACTGGTCTGACATGAGAATTATTACTGATACCCTGCGTGTTCCGCGTTACCCAATCTGTTGACACTGCCCCGGCACTGAGGGCATCATCAGGATTGGCTGGCAGTCCACCCCGTCCAGTGAGCACAAATTCACTTTTCCCTTGGGCAACTCTACTACTGTTGCTACCGCAGCCTGCGGCAATCAACCCTGTCGGATCTATTAACTCTGTAGACAGTTGCACAAGTCCCTGGCTGGGGTCAATGTTTGGGGTTTGAATTGATACTTGCCCTTGTGTACCCACATCAGAACTGGCGCTGATATCACTGCTGCGGTTTGTAGATATTTTGTTCAGTTCCTCTGGTCCCTGTTGTTGTAATCCCAGGATGCGGCTAGCTCTAATATCAATCCTGCCACCGTTGCCACCAAAAGCATTAGCAATGATATCACTGTTTTCTGTTGGCAGTGCAATGACAAAGCCATCTTTGATGTTAATGTTGATGTTACCGCCATTACCGATGCTTTTTGGAGTTCCAGCGGAGGCGGAAATAGCGCTGTGGTGGCGCATTAGTAATAAATCATTCAGGTTGAGGGTGATATCTCCAGCCTGACTTTCCTTGCTTTGTGAGATGATTTGTCCTCGATCAAGCTTGAGTGTTTCGGCTTGGATATTGATGCTACCGCCTTTGCCTTTTTTTTCAGCAGAGGCAGAAATTTTGGCGTTATCTTCTGTAGTTAATTGACGGGTATTGATGGAGATAGTGCCACCATTGCCTGTGTTACTGCTCTCTACAGCAAGCTTTGCATTACCCGTTAAGGTCACTGAGTCGCGGGCAGTAATTTTAATATCACCGCCGTTTCCTTGGGCACTGGTGTTAGCTATAATTTGACTATTATTGAATGTGACTGTACCTGCGCTAATTACCGTGACACTCCCGGCTGGGTTGCTGCCTTTAGTGTCAGATTCAATGAGACTATTGTTGAATGTAAGGTTTCCCAAGTGGTTGGTGATAGTGACATCTCCTGATTGACTTGCCAGACTAACATCCAAGGTTATTGTTTCCCATCCTATTTTCACCGTCCGCCGAGCACTAGTCAAAATCTTGGTATTATCGAGCGATAAATTCCCAAAACCTTCTAGCTGAACCTTCCCAGCTGCTGCGGAAGAAGAGAGCGTTACTATCTCTAGATTGCTGACATTGTTTTTAGCTTTTAAAGTAACATCTCCACCGTGTTCTGCGGTTCCTTGCTGAGAGACCGAAAAGGAGTTAAGGAATGGATAGCGAAATTCCTTTACAAAATCATCTGTTTGGGGATCATAATTGTAGGCTTCAAAGCGAGTTCCTACGATATCCCCATTTTCAGCACTAAGAACAATTGCCCCCCCAGTTCCACTATTGCCAGCTTCTTTAGAGTAGGAATAGGAGGAGATATCTGTGGTCTTGATGTCACCGCCAGCCCTCAGGGTAATATTTCCCCCATTGCCAGCTTTACCGTAGGAAAAGGAGTACGAGGAGATATCTGTGGTCTTGATGTCACCGCCAGCCCTTAGGGTAATATTTCCCCCATTGCTAGCTTCATTACCGAAGGACAAGGAGTACGAGTCGATATCATCGGTCTTGATGTCACCGCCAGCCCTCAGGGTAATATTTCCTCCATCGCCAGCTTCATTATAGTAGGAAACGGAGGATGAGGAGATATGTGTGGTCTCAATGTCACCGCCAGCCCTCAGGGTAATATTTCCCCCATTGCCAGCTTCTTTAGAGTACGAGAGCAAATCACCAGTATTAATGCTACCCCTAGTAGCTTCAATACTAATCGCACCTCCGATGGAGATCGCTTCATCGCTAAGGGCAAAAGAAGTATCTTTTTGCCCATTGGTGCTAATGAGTTTGGTATTCACATCCCCCGATGCTGCTGTCAGGCTAACTATCCCCCCAATCCCATTCAACGGCTGTAAAACAACGTCTTTAGCCAAAGTAATTCCCTCCAGCATAGAACCATTGCTATCAGTGGGTATATTGTCGGAATTCACACCTCCATAAGCCAGAGTACTCTGTCCCGATCGCAGAATTAATGCTGAACTCTTTGTTAAAGTTTCAGTATCTTGCCCGATAGGCAATGTGTGATTATCTGCCCCAGTAATACTGATATCACCCTGAAAGCGAATATTACCCGTTGCTTCCACTAAAAGCGATGTGCCAGTATAATTGGCTGCCACATCCACATCGCCATTGGCACTAATAATTGGGTCATAGAAACTGACTAAATTTGCTAATCCCCCTGAAACAGAAGAAATCGCAAAACTACCTCCACTACTGAAGTGAGTATCAACGGAAATATTGCCATCACTCATTAAACTGAGATTTCCCCCACTCGCAAACGCTGTTTGTGTTGGATGGTTCAAGGCTAAGACATCAATACCCCCATTTCCTTGAACTGTGAGATTCCTACCTGCAGAAGCAATAAACTCATTTGTGACACTATCTCGCACCTTCACCTGATTCTGAGCAAACAGTGTTAAATCTCTTGTGGCGTGCAACTGTCCCTGCAAATCCAGATTTTCCGCCGCTAGAGTTAAATCTTTTCCTACAGTTAAATTACCGCCTTGATTGGTAATCGTTCCTCTTGATGCAAAAGCCCCCCACTGGACTCCGGGAGTGACACTCATCGTCAGTAATGACGGCGCTTTTGGATTTGTGGCACTAAACTCACTACCATCAGGAAACTGCAAGCTGTTTGCTGTACTTGCCACAAACGAACCCTGAATATCCAATTGGGCTTTTGGCCCAAATCGGATACCTTGAGGGTTGAGAAGAAATAGATTTGCGCTACCATCAACACCTAATGTGCCGAATATCCGAGAAATATCCGCACCAGTGACGCGGGTGAAGATATTGGTAATGCCATTGGGATTGCTGAAATAAACGCGCTGTCCATCGTTGACATTAAACTCAGAAAAACTATGGAACAAAGCACCACCACGAACAGCCCCGCCATCAATGCGCTCTCCCTCCAATCCTTTAATCATCACATGAGAATTCACTTGCGAGCTTTCAGTCCCTAAAGTCGCATCAGGTGTAATTTGCCCAAAACAAGGTGTATCGCTAATTACCAGTACCGCCAATAGTTGGGCGACTGTCCCAAATCCAATCTTGACCCAAGAACGTTTCCAGTTCAAAAAGGTTTGTAGACAATAGAGAAATATAAACCTTTTTCTTGCCATGTGTCCCCCTTAGAATCAACTGATGTGAGTGGAATTCCCCAATCTAAACGTGCTGTCAAATTATTACCTTGATGCCAAAGTAATCCAATCCCCGTACTTACTAAAGTTTTGGGCTGGGGATTTGAGCCGCCATTATTCCAGCCAGTACCAACATCTACAAACGGTGTGAGTTGCAAAACTCCTTGCAATTGGGGAACTTGCAAAATTGGTAAGCGAATCTCCGCCGTTGCTTGTATGCCATTATCTGTGAATAAATAATCTTGACGATATCCCCGTACACTTGTTTGTCCACCAATACCAAATTGTTCTAGTCCCAATAGTTTGCGATCTGCTAATTGCATATCGGCTTGCAGCAGAAATAAAGTATCACGGGCTAACAGACGCAGCCATTGTCCTTGTCCACGCCAGCTAAAAAAGCGGCTATCTGGTGCATCATTGTTGATAGTGGCGTCTAAAATACCCAATCCCAAGCTGAATTGCGATCGCGCCGCGATGACTTGTTGACTACTACGCTGAGTCCATTCTTGGAAAAATCTTACAGCCGAAATCCTTGTACGTCCTTGTTCATCTGCTCCAACCGCCAGAGGAAACCCTCCAATACCATCCAAACCTAAGAATGTTTGACTTGTTTGGTGACTAGCGGTGAGTCCTAAAGCAAATTCTTGGCTAGGAGTTCGGACAATTGGTTGCCGGAAACTTAACTCATAATAACTAGATTTAGAGGTAATATCTAAGACATTGAATTGCTTTTCTATCACATGACTGTGAGTGTTGCCATAGGAAAAAGTCAGTTGACCGTTGCGCGGGTTAAGTGGTAGACTATAGCTCACATCAAAGGTGTTACTACCATCGGTATTAGTATAACCAATATTTAAACTATCTCCCAGTCCCCAGAAGTTAGCTTCATGAAGATGGACTCGCCGCCGGAAACTGCCCACACTAGGACTACGGGCGTTATCTAAGACAATCTCGCCACTCAAGGAATTGGCTTCTTTAACTTTCACCTCCAAAATATTTCTCCCCGGACTTATCCCAGCTTGTAAATCCGCAGAAATACTTTGAATGAGGGGATCGAGTTGTAATAGTTGCAATCCTTCCAAGAGGCGATCTCGTGAGAATGGTTTACCCGCAGCGAGCGCCAAGCGATCGCGCACATAACTAGAATTGAGGCGGCGCATACCCATAACATTAATCTTTTCTAAACTTCCTTCTACCACCTGCATAACCACCACCCCAGCCTTGATAGTTTGGGGTGGGATAATCACTCCAGATGTGACATAACCTTTATCTACATATAATTTTGTTAACTCAGAGCGTAGCTGCACTAGTTGAGCAAAAGTAATTGGGCGTTTAGTATAACTTGCAGCTACTTCCGCCAATTCTTTACTCAACACCGTATTACCGACAAACTCAAACCTTTCGACTATTAACGTCTCAGGTAGTGCTTCCGGAGTCAATTCTGGTTGAGTGATAGTATCTGGCGAACTGGGTAAGAGTTGTTCTGGTGGTGGTAAAGGTGGTAGCGGTTGTAATTCTGGCTGTGGTTGTCGCGAAGGCGGCTTGACTTCAATCGGCGGAACTTGTGCTGCTAACCGTTCCACGGGAAGGCTAAGAATCATTGCTGTCATCAGCATGAACATCTTGCACCAAGACAAAGAAGACTTGTAGTGCAACTTTGCAGATAGCGAAGGTGAAGATATAGAACTGTGAGAATATAGACTATGCGATCGCCAGCCCGGTAAAGGGTTCATAATAGAATTTCTCTATATAGTTGACCTAAATAGACCACTCTGTAAATAACAATACTGTACCTGATGATAAATGTGCTTAAAATTCAGGTGGGGAAACCGTAAGGGCGCAGGGCTGTACAAATGACAAATGAAAGCTCTCTCCTGTTGGAGACGCTGAGCGAACGCCAGCTATCTTTAATTGCACCGCTCTACTTAACACTACAGAATGTGCTAGATAACCCAGACTCTATCTGAGTAGCCGTTGTAGGTTTAGCCGTTAAAACAATGTCACCATTGCGATCGCGTACCATACCTACTGCTTCCACTAAAAGTCTAGTCCCGCCGGATGTAAATTTTATTACATTCGCCGCTTTGATAGAGTTTTTTTCATTATTATTTAATGTATTAGTATCACGATTTACCCAATTTGCCGACACAGCCCCCGCACTTAAAGCATCATCAGGACTAGGAGGCAGTCCTCTTCGCCCAGTGATCATAAATTTACTCTGTCCCTCAGCAACACCACCATTACGCTCGCTACAGCCTTGGGCAATTAATCCAGAGGGGTCTGTTAAGTCAGCAGGCTGTGCTAAAAGTCCCTGACTAGGGTCAATGAGAAGAGTATTAAACGATGCTTCTCCATTTTGTCCCACATTGGAGATGGCACTGATGTTGCTGATACCGTCATTTTCAATCGCCTTCAGTTGTTGTGAACTCAAATTTTTCTGGTTTTGAAAACCTAGAATGCGGTTGGCAGTGATATTAATACTGCCACCCTTACCCTCAAAAGCATTGGCAATAATGTTGTTATTTTCCGATGGCTTATTTCCTGTACTAGATATATTGCTGGTGTTGAGAATAGAAATTTGGTCCCTGGCGTTAATCTTTATAGATCCTGCAGATT
>JAWQFQ010000100.1:0-7329 GCA_035967975.1 Scytonema sp. PMC 1070.18 | reverse complement strand
CCTGGCGTTAATCTTTATAGATCCTGCAGATTCTGAATCTTGATTATTATTATTAGAGATTTGCGAATTCTGATTCAGAGACAAGCTGCCTGTTGTGATTTCAATATTGCCATTATTTCCTGTACTAGATATATTGCTAGTGTTGAGAATAGAAATTTGGTCCCTGGCGTTAATCTTTATAGATCCTGCAGATTCTGAATCTTGATTATTATTATTATTAGAGATTTGCGAATTCTGATTCAGAGACAAGCTGCCTGTGGTGATGTCAATATTGCCATTATTTCCCTGACCAGCAGCAGCTTCAATATTTATATCTCCACCTAATCCATTCGGCGCATCAGATTTTATATTTCCTGCTATAGCAATCTGTCCTAACTTACTGAGCAGATAAATATTACCGCCATCACCAGGCAATCTAACCTGATTTTCTTGATAATTTACATTAGATAACAGCTCCTCATTAATTGAAATGTTCTGATTTGCAAGCAGACGAATATCACCACCTCGTCTATTTTCTTCTACACTATTATTAATACTAGTATCAATTTTACCCTTAGTTTCAATATTACCCCGCGAATCGATGGTGACATTGCCATAAGTGCTAATGTTTCCAGTTGTGATATTACCGACCAATCCATTGGACTTGTACTGATTAGTTATAAATATTTGTCCACTGTTAGACGCAGCACCTGAAGTATTGTTAATAACACCGTTAATAGTGATATCAGCATTTGTTGGAGTATTGGTTGTAGTAGGAATTGTACCATTGTTTCCAATGGGAGTATTGTATATGAATATAGGAGTTCCAATAGCATTAGAATATACCCCTGCTCGAATGTCTAGTGTTGGCTTCTTACTACCATCTATATCTATATTTGTTTTTCCATCCGACAGCGTGACGGTTTCTTGAAGAGAATTGCTTATGCTGTTTACACCAGTGATTATAACATTACCTGAAATATTGAGACTCCCGCCTGCCAGAATGTGCAAAGAAGCACCTTCATAACTATTAAAACTTACATCTCCAATAGCACGAATCACCGGAGCGTTAAGACTAAACAGATTACCCAAATTACTATCTAACTGTTCGATACTAAAATTACCCCCAGCCCAGTAATGTGCATCGCTACCAACTGCGTTATTACTCCGCAACACCATATTCCCACCAGAGAAAAAGCCACTATCGGGGTGATTCAAGGCAAAAATATCGACTTTTTTATTACCCTGTACCACCAATTTTCCACCCGTCGTCGCAATGAAGGGATTGCTCACACTATCTCTGACCTTTAAAGTATCCTCCGCCTGTATGGTTAAATTATCACTAGCCTGAAGTTGTCCCTGCAAATCCAGATTTCCTGCACTGAGAGTCAAATCCTTTCCAGTTATCAGATTTCCCGCATTAGTAATACTCGCCGTTGGCTGGGAACCATACTGCACCCCCACAGGAACACTCATTGTTAACACCGGCGGCGCTTGGGGATTAGTTGCACTAAACTCACTACCATCAGGAAATTTAAAACTGTTGGCTGTAGTTGCTAAAAACGAACCTTGAATATCTAACTGGGCATTTTTCCCAAACAAAATACCATTGGGATTGAGTAAAAACAGATTGGCGCTACCATTTACGCCCAATGTTCCCAAAATATTAGAAACGCTATTACCTGTCACACGACTGAAAATGTTTTCAATTCCTGTGGGGTTACCAAAATAAACTCGTTTCCCATCGTTGATATTAAATTCTGCAAAGCTGTGAAACAGACTGCTTCCCCGGAGTGCGCCGCCTTCTATTAAATCAGCAGCGCTGCCTTTAATTGTGACATCACGAGTCACGCGGGAGCTTTCATTGCCCAATGTTCCATCCGGCGTCATTTGTGCAAGAGTTGGATTGCTGGTTATTATAGTTACCAATAAAATTTGAGCTAACGTCTCTATTGTTACTGAAGATAAAACCTTGACTCCATCCAAACAATTACTTTTACTCATCTTAACAATTTGTAATTTTCTATACAAAACAATTAATTGATTTAAATACCGAATGAATGAGTAGATGCGTAAATGCTTACATAATTAGCCATCATGAACTGCACATAGTTAAGCCCTAAAATAAAATTTGGGCGATCGTGCGATCAACCCGTTTAAACGGGTTAAAAGCTAAGCATAGTCAGATAAATCCGACTCTAGACTTAAGCCAGAAATTTATTTCACAGCGAGAAACCTACGCAGTATTGGTTAGACTCGTTAAAAATGTAAAGATTTACGATCTTTAGCACCATACTTTGCACGGGAACAAACAACAGATGAGCGATTCAGCAGACCTTATAAGCTACAAGTTTTTGGCTGAAAGCTGATACGCGATGTACTGACCGCTTAAAGTATAACTATAAAATCATACCATGACAGTATATTTGCTAGTACTGTATAGGTTTTTCATGAAAAATAAAAGTCCAAGTTTATGTAGCTTACGTAAGAATACTATAAATTTTTGATAAAGTAACACTGATTTTCTACCAATTGGCTGAAATGTTTATGTAAGATTTATGACGACAAAACAAATTCATTGTGGAATAATAAGCGTGACTTTCTACACTTCAAACTCCAAGTCATGGAAAAATTTTTTAGCCTGAGTTTTAACCAAGGGCAAACAGCAACGGTAGCTAGAGTATCCGAATCAACAGAGTTATCTAATGTGCTTGCACAAATGGGGCTAATTGGTTCGCGACCTATTTTAGTGCTCGTCGGTGGTGCAAGTCTGATTAGCGAAGCAGATTTTAGACGTATCCAAAGCTTGTTTTTGGAAGTATTAGCCCCACTAGCCGAAAGTTTAGGAGCATACATTGTTGATGGGGGTACAGATGCAGGAGTCATGCAATTGATAGGTAATGCGCGTCAGCAAACCAAGTCTACATTTCCACTGATTGGCGTAGCACCTATAGGAAAAGTTATTCTACCAAATCAAACTGAAGCCACTGATGATGCTGCACCCCTAGAACAACATCACACTCATTTTGTCCTAGTTCCTGGTAGTAATTGGGGCGATGAATCTCCTTGGATAGTACAAGTAGCAACCATACTAGCTGGCGGCGCACCCTCGGTGACAGTGCTGATCAATGGTGGCGAAATTACCTTTCTTGATGCTACCAATAGTGTCATCGCCGGACGCTTGGTGATAGTAATAGCAGGTAGTGGTAGAACAGCCGATAAACTTGTCTCTGCATTACATGGAGAAGCCACAGATAAACGTGCTGAACAATTAGCTGCTTCTGGGAAGTTGCAAATAATTCATTTAGAAGCAGGTGTGGAGAAGTTAACCCACATAATTACACATTTACTTTCTACTTAATCTACCTTGAGGAGTCAACAATGGCAAAAAAAGTCCATATCGGGAATTTTTCAAGCAAGAACGAGTCAGCAATATTTTTATCTAACTATAGCTAGAATCTTTTGAACTTTGAACAATTTAAAACTATGGCTAAGAAAAACGACTATAGTCAATACCTTAAACAGACCTTCTCTGGACTGATTGACCGACTCGACTTGTCAGACTTGCGAAAAGATTTTCTGAAAAATCGCTGGCTCGACCAAGTTATGTGGTTGGAGGGACGAGCCACCAAAGCACGCAATGCCCATTACAACCTCAGAATGATTACTATCATTGGTGGGGTAATTGTCCCAGCACTTATTGGTTTTGAGAAGGGGAACCAGAAGTGGCAGGAAATTGTTGGCTGGTCGGCTTTCGGTTTAAGTCAGGTAGTAGCCGTTTCTGCTGCAGTTGAAGAGTTTTTTGGTCATGGTGAGAAGTACCGTAACTATCGTAATACTGCCGAAGGCATGAAAATTGAGGGGTGGCAGTTTTTCCAAATGACTGGCCCCTATCGTCAATTTAGGACCCACTCCGAGGCATACACCATTTTTGCTCAGCGGGTCGAACAGTATATTCAGCAAGACTTACAGGGCTTTATTTCCCAGTTAACAGAACGACAAGAAGAAAGCAATAAGCAGATACAAGAAACAGCTACAAAGAATGCAGAACTTGCCCTAGAAAACCTCAACGAGCAGTTACAGGCACAGTATGAAGCTCGACTTCAGGAACTAGAAGCTGAGAAGGAGCGTGTCCAAGCCAAAGGGCAGCAGTTGGAACCAGAGTCCTCTGCTCCACAACAGAGCGATGATGAAAAACTAGCACAGCAGGTAGCTCAAGCGGACTTAGATCAGCAATCTGACTTAAGTTTTGTTGGCAATTTATGGCAACAGGACGAACAAGATCGTGACAGCACTAGCCTAAACGCTGATTCAGTAAAGTATCTTGATGCTAACGAGATTCTGGCTCAGATGAAGAGCAATCCTATCAGCAGGAACGGTACAGCAGCAAACCAGCTCGTCGAAACTAAACAAGTCTCTACAGGTCTACCTATGTGTGGAGTTGAACTCATTAAAGAGTTTGAAGGTTGTTATCTCAACGCATACCCCGATCCCAAAACCGGAAGGTTACCAATCACAATTGGCTGGGGTTCGACCAGGAAACGTGATGGTAGTCTGTGGTCCATGGGAGAAACTATTTCCCAACAAGAAGCTGATGAGCTGTTAATTTATCAGCTCGAAACAAGTTACTTACCCGATTTAATGAAAATACCTTGCTGGGGCGAACTCAACCCTCACCAACAAGGTGCCTTACTCAGCTTTGGCTACAACTTGGGGAGTAAATTTTACGGTGGCTCTAATTTTGAGTCAATGACTAGAGTCTTAAAGAATAAGGATTGGGATAATATCCGCGAAACTTTCATCAAGTATCGCAATCCTGGATCAAATGTTGAGCAAGGGCTTAGAAGACGAAGAGAAGCTGAAGCTAAACTATTCCTGAAACCCTACCCCTCATGATCTAGCATTTAAATTTTCAGGGATTAAGTCAGCGTAAATCTCCGTAAATATGCTTTGAATCACAATCAATTTGTTTCAGTAGACAGAAAATAAGGGCGATCGCCACAGGACATAATTATGATTCGTAACAGCAAAAAGTATTCAATCGACGTAGACAAAATAGGGCAAGATGTTGTGATTAGCATTTCTTTGGAAATAGAAATGAGTCCTGAGCTAATCGATCTAGTATTGCGTGATTTAAAAAGCGATGCGAGAGACTTTAATGAAGCCCGCATCCTGAGTGAAATCATCCGCGACCCTATAATCATCTATAGCCTCTGTCAACGCATAGAACAGGTTAAAAATCAAGACATTAGATATCAAGAAAACTCGTATGATGACATGAGCGATCAACAGCTAATAAATCCAAACTGGAGCTTGAACACAGCAAGCTATACTCCAAACGACTCATAGCTGGATTTTTTAATAGCGAGCGGTCAGCACTTCAGCTATCAGCCATCAGCCAAGAGCTAGTAGTAGCAAGTATCTTAGCTCAACCAAAAGTTCAGTTTATGACCGCGCCAATTATAACAAAATTTTGCCGTTCCTTAACTTATTTATGACAGTTATAAGCAAATATCACAAAAATGGTTAATGTTGTATCTACTGAAGAAAAATATGCAGAACTATGGCTTCGCTGCAAGGTGCAATCAAATCTCTTGCCAGATTTAGAAAAAATTGCTGAGAAGCTGCATTACGATCGCGGCTTTTATGAGAAAATCGAGTGGTTCTATCCCAACTTACCTTGGTATTGGGCAGGAATCTTACACGCTAAGACGGATTTCGAGGATTTTACGCAATTCTTCGAGCGAATCAGGCAGAAGCTGAGGAAGATTCAGGGCGAACAGATACCAGCAAGGCGCTCAGCTCGCTTACTCGCCTTCGATGCGTACAACGACTTCCAGGGCAAAGATAGCCAGGGAATTACGCCGTTTGTTTGGGCTGGGACTAATCACACCAAGACAACTGATTCGGTTGCTGGTTGTGCGGCAATTTTGTACTTTTTGGAAGCCATAGGACTCAAAGACGACCAGACCGAGCAGGGGCAGTTTAATCTCAAAGTGACTTCTAACACGGTGTTTAAAAGCTGCTCATTGCCGTCCAACAAGCTTTCAGCATCGGAAAAAGCTACTGTCACAGCGGGGAGACAGTGGGAAATTACCGAGGTGGCGATCGCCGACGCTCAGCATCTCCGAGTTATGCTCAAAGCTCCAGTTCAGGAACGGCGCATTTGGTTTATCTATGGTGGACATATCCAGATTGACGGCTGCAAAATCGCAACTGCCACGACCAAGCCTAAAACTCTAGAAGAGAAAATCGTTGCCTATTGTGAGAGGAAGGGCTACAAAATTGACAAACAACCAGGATACAAGAATATTATCTACATCGAAGGCATGAACCCGGACGGAACCCTCAATGACAACGCCCTCAATGTCTGGAATGACCTCCGCATCGTGATTGAGTTTCAAGACGGTAAGCCTAAAATGATTGGCTGTTGGGAAGCCACAACAAACCCAGGCAAGTACTATACTCACAAGCCCATGAACCCCAAAGGTGCGGCGATTATCGCCTTCGGGCAATACGCTGCATGGAAGGTAGGAACTCACACACCAGGTGGTGGACATGAAGCTCTTGTGCAAAGTGGTGGCCCGGTCACTGTCCATCGTGATGCCAATCGTTCAGGTAGCCGCGATAAAGGCGACTCTATGGACTCAGGTTTCTTTGGCATTAACCAACATTGGGGAGGTGATAACCCTAAGTCCGACGTAGGAAGATGGAGCGCTGGCTGTCAGGTAGGCAGGACAAGACAGGGACATCGCGAGTTCATGGCGATCGTTAAGTCAGACCCACGCTACCGAAAAGACCGCAATTGTGTCTTCAAAAGTACCATTATTGACGGCAAAGACCTCCTAGCACAATTCCCTGCAAGTTGATATTTTCCTGACGACCCAACATCTGTCAATACTGCGTAGTTTTCTCGCTGTGAAATTTATTTCACCGCTTTTAGCTAAAGTCAGATTCATCTGACTGTGCTTAGTTTTTAACCTGTTAAAACGGGTTGGAGCTTTATGCCCAAATTTTAATTTAGATCCACCATTATCCCCCTTAAAAAGGGGGACCATTAGAGATTTTCCCCCCTTTTTAAGCTATGCATTAGTCACATCTTTCTTTACAATCTTAAAACCCTTACCTACAATCCATTCTGGACACTGGGATTATCAACAGACTTGACAAAATGGCACTTATTCTTCTCGCAAAAATTCCATTTTTATTGAGAATGAACAACGAACGAATCAGGGTTAGAAAAAACGTGAGTGATTACTCTCGTAAATGTTGAGAAAGATCCGGGTAATGGATAGCCTTTTTAAGGGGGGCTAGGGGGGATCAACCAGTGCTTGAAATTACAGCCAACCA
>JAWQFQ010000099.1:0-31449 GCA_035967975.1 Scytonema sp. PMC 1070.18 | reverse complement strand
ATGGTGGATGTGAAATGTGCATGCTACTGACGAGAAGACTTTTAAAACATCCTCTAAGAAACCGGGTTTCTGAAACCACGCATTTTAAATTGAATTCAAGAGTTCTCTTTAAGATCGTGATAATATCGTCATTCAAGAAAAGTTTTTTATACATCTCTCAAAAGGGATAAAAATTTGATACATATCCATCCGGAAGCTTGAGCAAAACATGGAAGAAATTACATAGGTAAATCCCGCTTTACTTAATTGCCGAAAGAGGCTTTCTAAAATGGCTACTACATCTGTGTACTTGTTAAAAGTTCTTGATAATCCTGCTATTGAAATTTCTCACGATGAACTGCGATCGCTCTTAGGGGAAATCGAAGCTGAACTACATAAGAGCCAAGTTTATCGTCGTGTTTTAACGGTGATGCAAAAATTACTAGGCTCATCAACCGAACAAGCCCAAGCTTTATTCAAAGCTGTAGGTAGGGAAGCTATTACCCTTGCGTTTCATCATTTTATACAACACTCTCAAAAGAATGAGGAAAATAACCAACAGGTAGAAAATAATATTGGCACAGATAATCATGAGGAAATATTGAGTATTTCTGATACTAATATTGATGCTAAACAAGAGGATTCCACGGATTTGTCTCATTGTTTAACAAATGTGAAATCGCACCAAAAATTTACTACTGTCGAAGCGACTAGCAAAGTCAATTCACCATCAACTTTTCAGGTAAAAAAAGTTACTGAAGATAACTCTATAAATAAAAAACAAAATAGGTGGTTTCAAAAAAAACCTTCTAAAGCTGAACTAGCACAAATGAAAGCCCAACAGCGTGTAGACAGCCTACATCAAATTGGTCAACAACTCAGACAGATTCGTGAGTCCCAAGGTCTTTCCTTAAACCAACTTCACGTTTACACTCACGTACCAATTCGTCAAATGGAGGCGGTTGAGAACGGTAATTGGGACTTGTTACCAGAGGACGTCTATGTCCGAGGCTTCATCCGTGTCATGGGGAATGCGCTGGGACTAAATGGTACGCATCTAGCTGCTTCCTTACCTGCTACAGAGCCAGCAAAAGTTGTTTTGCCAACTTACTATCAACCCAAACATTATTCTGCTGGGTTCAACTTGGGATTGGGATTGCGTCCCGTGCATTTATATGTAGGCTATGCCACCCTTGTAGCTGGGTCAATTGGAGGATTATCCTTTATGTCTCAGCAAGCAAATGCGGATAGATTAATCAATACAGATGAAGTCAAGCCCCCCTCTTCATCCCTCACGCACTCTTTAGAAAAGGAAAAATCACCTGTTAAACCAGGATTACGGTCTCATAGTAATAGTGTCATCATCGGCTCTGATATTTCCCCACCAGAGGCTTTTTAGCAGTGGAGATTGCTAATGGCTAATGGTTAATGGCTAATGGCTTTTTGACTATTAGCAATTAGCACTCAGCAATTAGCAATTAGCAATTACCCTAAGTCAAAACCAAATTATCCCTATGTATGACAGTTTCAGCGCCGACGTAGCCTAAAATATCCAGAATTTCACTGGAACGACGCCCGCGAATCTTTTGTAATTCTGTGCTGTTATAGTTGACAAGACCTCTGGCAATTTCATTGCCATTTTTGTCGCACAATTGCACTGCGTCTTGGGGATCAAACTCTCCGTCTATTGCTAAAATACCTGCGGCTAGTAAAGACTTACCGCTAGTAGATATTGCTACTACTGCTCCCTCATCTAAGTATAGTTTTCCGGTAGGAACCAAACCGTAAGCTATCCAGCGCTTTCGGGCGGAAGTTGGTTCGGGTTGTGGTTCAAAACAAGTACCAATAGATTCACCTTGTAAAATTTTTTCTAAATTTCGGGGATGTCGTCCTTCGGTAATGACAGTGCGAACACCAGCCGCTGTTGCAATTCTCGCTGCGGAAACTTTTGTGACCATACCGCCAGTTCCCCATTGGGAACCTTGAGTACCTGTTTGTATCTGTAATTGTGCTAATTCTTTAATGTTCCTAACTAGGGTAATGGGTTGAGCATCAGGTACAAAACGCGGATCGGCTGAATAAAGTCTATCTACATCCGTTAGTAAAAATAACCAATCTGCCTCTACAAGACTAGCCACTAAAGCTGAAAGAGTATCGTTGTCTCCAAATTTCAGTTCCTCGACTGCTACCGTGTCATTCTCATTTACTATGGGAATGACTCCCAGTTGCAGTAATTCCATGAAGGTGTTGTATACGTTAAGATAGCGACTGCGTTGCACTAAGTCACTACGGGTAAGTAAAACTTGAGCAATGGGTTGTTGTAAGGTTGTAAATAAATCGTCGTATATCCGCATTAATCTACCTTGACCTACAGCAGCAACGGCTTGTTTTAATGCGATCGCTCTTGGGCGTTCGGTTAAACCTAACCGCGCACAACCCACCCCTACAGCACCTGAAGACACTAATATAACTTGGTAGCCCTGCTGTCGGAGCTGTGACAGGGTTTCTGCTAGGGTAGCTATGGTGGAAAGTGCTAGTTGTCCTGTTTCTGGTTGGGTCAGGCTAGAGGTGCCAATTTTAACAACAATTGTTTGCGTCATTTGAAATTTTCACTCTTCGCTCCTCACTAAAATGCAAAGCGCCAGAACCTCTGTAGAGGAGGTTTGACGCTTCACTTTTTTGTATTCGCTTATTATTGCTTGGGTCTTTAATTAGGTGACCCCATGTTATTTATACCTAAATGATGCTCGATTTTCGTGTAAATCAGAATATTTTTAATTATTTTTTTAGATTTACTTTCCTGATTATTTATCAAGATTTACCAGTCTTCTCTTTTTGGGAGTAATGGAGGCTCCTAAAATTTCAGACACCCAAACTTCAAAATTACGTACTGGATGAGAACGAAGAGCAACATCTGGATGAACTATCGGGTCAACCAAAATTGTAAACATTTCTAAACGATTACCTGCTAAGACATCAGTAAATAAACGATCGCCTACCATCGCTACCTGATGTGCTGGTAAATTCATGGCTTCGAGTGCTTCTCTGATTTTGCGGCGTGAGGGTTTAGCCGCACCGATAAAGTAAGGTAAGTCCAGCGATCGCGCAATTCCACCGATACGGGTATCACTGAGGTTATTGCTTACTAACCACAACTTCGTACAAGAGCGAATATCCTCTACCCACTTTTGCAGTTCCATGGAAGCTGATGCTACTCTTATTGGTACTAATGTTTCATCAACATCCAACACCAGCCCCTTCAGCCGATATTTTTTGAGGATATCTGGTGTAAGGTTTAACACTGAAGCTTCCAAAATCAAATCTGGCTGTAAGAGTTTGTTCCAGCTCATAAGTTACCGATTAACACTGAGGAGTGAGAAGTGAAGAATTTGTGTAATTTTATAACTTAATCTTTAAAAAACCGAGGGTAGCAGCTCCATCATCAATGACCACTCCCTGGTTTCTCACCAAAAATTCTTCTTATTCCGATGATATTCAAAATATTCAGCTTTTAACTTCTCATTTTGAATTTCTAATTCTACTCCACTTCGTTAAACAAGTGTTCTTCCAATTGTGGTTGAATTTTGCGGAACTCTTCTGGAGAGAGGAGTTCTGGCTTACCTGTTTTTGAAATCCGTGCAAAAAACAGAAGTGGGTCTAGGGGTGTATAGATTGCGTATTCCTGCTCTTCATGATAGAAGTTCGCAAGTAGCTGTAATTGTTCTGGCTCTAGCTCTTCTTCTTCATCCTCAATTTCTAGGGTGAAGAGTTCTGATTCTTCAACTGGTGGTAATTCACCAGCCACTGTCAGCGCATAAGCACTATTCTTTAGGATTAAATTCTGCTCAGATAGAACAGCTTGAGCAATACTAAAAATTTCACCAATAGTTGCTTCATTGTCTACAGGAACAGCTTCTTCTTCGTCCTCGTCGCCTTGCCAAGCAAAAATTTCTATTGGCGAGTCTACTGGAAGAAGTAAAACGTATTCTTGCTCATCCACAGTCAGTGAATGCTCTACATAACAATCAAGCGATCGCCCCTTATCATCAGTCAAGGTGATAGAGCCTGCGTGAACATTATCATTTTCTTCGGGAAATGGAGACGGAAACATAACCGAGATATTGAGTTTATAACTACCAGCAATAATAAATACTACTTATTTTTTCTTTATACAGACAATAGAAATTAAATAGTTTTGAGACTGGTTAATCCCCTTTAGGATATCATGTTAGAAGGTAAGTTACTCAGCAGGCATATTTTTGCTTGTTGCGATCGTTCGCCGTGCATCCAACCATTGCTGTAATATAAGTGCTGCTGCCTTACGGTCAATTAATTCTTTGTTACGAGAGGGTGAACGCTTCTCGGCGATTAGTAATTGCTCTGCTTGAAAAGAAGTTAATCGTTCGTCAACATACTCCACAGACAAGTTGAGAGCTTTAGCAAGTCTTTTCGTAAACTTTTGCACTTGACGTGCTTGAAAACCTAACGACCCGTCCATTGAATAAGGTAATCCTACGACCAAAATTTCCACTTCACGCTCGTTGGCGATTTGTCGGATTTTTTCGACGTCCTTCTCAAAAGATGTGCGCTCTACTGTTGCGAGTCCAGTAGCAATTAAACCAGTGCGATCGCACCCTGCTACACCGATACGCTTACTCCCTACATCCAAACCCAAAGCTGAGATGTATTTTTTTGTCCCTATACTAGTATTCTTTGTAACAGATGAGTTATCTGATTCCACATCTAACCTATCCGTTACGTCTGTTTTTTCGTCCGTTAGTTTACCTGTTGCCTCTTGTCCTTTGTTAAAAACCACGCTTATTTCTCCTGTTGTGCGTCTGGTGGCTCAATTTTGCCAGAGGCTTCAATATTATTTTGGTTTTTACACGAAAAAGCAACTGTGTCTTTAGGTGAGCTAGGCTGCGATCCCCTTTCTATTGATTTTTGCCTTGGGTGTACCCATGACATCCCTCCAGGTATTGGTTTGCGTGCTGGTTGCAAACCTTGTAACATTTCAGGCAATTGAATCCCTTCTAGAGAGACAAATTTTGACTCTCGTTGTTTGTGCCATACAGAGCGAGACATCATGAGAGTATGTTCGATGCGACTTGCTCCAATCCGCTCCAAGTACTCTTCTCTTTCCGGATGATAGTCTGCTGAAGTCAGGTGAAGAGCTTGAGGGGGAAAATCTTGAGCTATTCGCGCCAACTGAGCCAGTAATTCTGGATACAGCCAAGTGTAAGCCGGATTAACTGTCAAGGTTGCTTCGTGAGGTTGTTCACCTTTACGGTCAAGTCGTATCTGAAAATACCCAATCGCTGCTTTGCGTTGAGGTTCAAATACATAACCACTTACCACTTCTGTTTTCGTCATCCATTGCTTGAATGCTTGTGTTAAAACACCGAATAAACTTGTTTTAAAGTCATCTGCATTGCGGTCTAGCACTTGACGCACAATGGGCGGCATGGATGCTGTATCTAATTGATATAATAGTTGAGCATCCGCATTACTTACAGGCAATAGATTAGGCAAGTCTGGTTCTGCTTGTACCAATTCTTGAAGTGACTCTGGGTCTATTTTCCAGTAAGTCATTTCTGCAAGGCGTTGAAATCCATTGCGTCGATAAAGAGCCAAAGCATCCTTATCATTAACATTGACCTCTAAAATCCAAGTCCGAGCTTCTAAAATCGATTCAAAGCAGTAGCGCAACAGTTGTGAGCCTATTCCTTGTTTATCGACAGCACGCTCAAGAATCACGCGATCAACCCGCCAAGTGCTGTGGGTGCGGTTAAATGGTGATACTTGAATCATACCCAAGAGGGTACGCCCTTGTTCTGCTACATAGGCACAAAGACTGTATTGTAATGGATTAGGAAACCAACTCAAAAACTTTAGTAACCCATACCATCGACGCAGCCACTGCATTTGTCGCGCTGCATCATCAGATCCTTTAGGGGTTTGGGCTGCGAATGACTCTTGAGTTAGGCGTTCAATTCCATCCAAATCCCGGTATTGGACTGGTCGGATGATAACGCTGAGGTTGCGGGAAAGTAAGGAAGTCATTTTCATTCGAGCCGCCATTGAGCTTTCAACAATTGAGTCAGAGGAACTGCTGCAATCATCTTAACGGCTTTCCTCTCTTTTCTATTAGGTCAAAAGGGTGATTTTAATAACTGAAATACTTAAAATAGCAGACAATACCAGGTTAACGCGATCGCTACCCTGATACCATCTGCTTATACTCTACTCTATTCTATTTTACCTTCTTTAACAATTGGATCTGCTACAGAGCCTGCCGAGAGATCAGCTTTTCAAAATTAGCTTGGGTTTGATGGAGCAGTTCCTCTCGAGAGTCTTCCAATTTCTGTGTCAGGGATGGAACCAGATTACGAGCTTGCAAAGTCATGTGAAGTTGTAGATGAGCAACGTATTCGCTGAATTCTTCACGTACTGCGTCTGCGCCCATTGTTAAATTTGATTCCATTGTCACAGTGTTCTCCTTTGACCTTTAATTGTTTACTTTACCAATATTTATCATGATATTTTTCCTATCTTCTTACTTCGCAATGAACTTTAATAGATGACATAGTTATTGTATTGAAATGTAAATTTTACTGGTACATCAAGGCAGAAGTGCGATCGTCAGATGGCAGAAAGTGCAAAAGGTTTTATTAATTTAGGTTTTTTGTTAATGACAAATAATTGCCTTATTTACGCCATGCTGTACTAGCTTTTATGTAGTTCCTGCACAAATTTTCTCTCTCACACCCCACGCCCCACAACTCACACAGTAATTCCAATAAATTTGTTACCGTTCCCTTACATAGCTGAAAGGTTTTGTAAAAGATCCTGATTTGGCGAAAAAAAATTTGGAAATTAGAGTGGAGGCTTGTTTGAGCTTTTTTAAAAGATATATCAACCCTATCAACGCTTAATAGTATCATTAGATACGCTTGAGCTATAACTGTAACAAGCAGCAGAACGTGAAGACCGAAGCAACCCAAATTGTTGAAACTGGTTGAGTACTATCAACCCCAACGACTTGGGTAACTGTTGCCAATTTATAGATAAATAAATATGTCAATTCACCGCTTCTCTAAGGAAACCCGAGAGCAACAGGTCAACTCAGGAACTGTGGTGCGGGGTGTGAAGTTACAAGCCAGTTACTCAAAACTGGCATTGAGCCAGAAGTTAATCATGCCATTTCTTCTGGTGTTTTTCAGCATCATGGTATTATTAGTCATCAGTTCTGCTTACGTATTTTCCAGTAGTATGCAGCAACAAATGACTAACGACCTTGAAATGAAAGCTTCAATAATTCTACAGGAATTGCATCAAGAGAAAAAAAACTTAAATTCTTGGGCAAAGTTGCTCGCAGAGCGGGAAGATGTGCGTACGGCTGTTAAGCAAGCAGATACTCAAAAACTCATTCAGATATTAGTTTCTCAAAAAACAACTTTAGAACTAGATTTATTGAAGATTGTCAATCAGAATGGTGCAGTACTGTTAAATATGACACAGCCAGCTTTAGGCGAGTCAACCATAGAAGATAAAAACAGTATCTCTTTAGCACTCAGTGGGATGTACCCTTCAGATGTTGTTAATATTCTTAAAAAAGAGGGACAAACACAATCCGTTATAGTTGGTATAGCACCTATTCAGTTTCAAGAAGAAGTGATTGGTGCTATCGAATTAGGGACAGTTATTAAGCCAAAATTATTTCAATATTTAGATACTCCAAATGGTGAACACGCAACAGCCTTCCACTCCGATCAAAGTGCTGTGCTATGTGTCTATGCATCTACATTACCAGTTGCTTGCAATACTAATTGGCAAATACCGCTTGTTTCTGAGCCTCCACAACGTCTCATTATTGCAGGTGAGGATTATTTGGCGAAAGCATCTCTTATTTCTGGGGTGAACAATACCTCTTTAATAGTTGTACTTTTAAAGTCACTTTCGCCGTTAAATAAAACTTTACAGTTTATGTGGTTGAGGCTATGGGGTTTTTTTGTATTGGGAGCGTTCATTGTTATTGTTATTGGTAGAAACATTGTACGGGGAATTGCTGGTCCCATTTTAGCTTTAGCTCGCATAGCTCAAAAAGTCACTAAAGAATCAAATTTCGATTTGCAAGCTCCTGTAACTACCAATGATGAAGTGGGAATGTTAGCAACTTCTTTAAACAGTCTGATTCGTCGAGTTGCAGAATATACCCAACAACTGGAGTTAGCAAGACAAACCTTAGAAAGACGAGTTCAGGAGCGAACTCAACAACTTCTACAGAAGAATCAGGAATTGAATCAAGCTTATGACCAACTTAGTCAAGCTTTAACCGAACTTCAGCAAACTCAAGCGCAATTAATTCAAACAGAGAAAATGTCTTCCCTGGGTAATATGGTGGCGGGGGTGGCTCATGAAATTAATAATCCTATTAACTTTATTTACGGTAACATCAGTCACGCCAAAGAATATACACAGGAATTATTAAAATTATTGTTTCTATACCAAAAGGAATATCCTCAACCTACCGCTCCTATAAACTATCAATTGAAAGAAATTGATTTTGATTTTATTAGCGAAGATTTACCTAAATTAATGACCTCAATGAAAATGGGTGCTCAACGTATTCGTGACATTGTTCTCTCATTGAGAAGTTTTTCAAGACTTGATGAAGCTGATATGAAAATGGTAGATATTCATGAAGGAATTGATAGCGCTTTATTAATTTTGAATCACCGAATGAAAGACACTATTCAAATCATTAAGGAATACGGTAATTTACCTCAGATTGAGTGTTATCCTGCACAACTTAATCAAGCATTTATGAATATACTGAATAATGCAATAGATGCGGTGCAACAGAGATGGAAAAACCTCCCTATACAAAATCCCGTTATTCGGATTCGGACGACAATAGCAACAATTGATACTTCTGCTAATTCTGAACCAAGTGTTTGCATACAGTTCGTTGATAATGGTTCTGGAATTGAACCAAAATTACAAGATAAAATTTTTGACCCCTTTTTTACAACAAAAGAAGTCGGTAAAGGTACGGGATTGGGCTTATGGATTTGCTACCAAATTATGCAAAAACATAGGGGTAACATTAAGGTCAATTCTGTCTTGGGTGAAGGAACAACAGTTACCCTGACTTTACCTCTTTCACAATCGGGAAAAGCGTAAGCGTTCAGCTAACAGCTATCAGTACTTCCAAGAAATAAATTCGACCTCTTGTGGTACGGGCGTCCCACCCGTCGTGTACACGTGACGGGCTAGTATTACAACGAGAGATTCAATTGTGGTGCGATCGCAAACCTTTGTTCCGTAAGTTTTCTCGCTTTCGCCCTAAACTAGAATCAATATTATAGCGCCGATACAGTATTCACATGGGTTGGGCTCAAGTCCCGCCCGTCCTGTGGCGGGCTAGAAGCCCGCACCACAAGAAATATTTAAACACCTGTAGCGCTAGCTGATACAGGCTGATAGCTGATAGCTGACTGCTGAACGCTTATTGGTTCTTCTACGCCTTGTGCTAAATATTCGGACAATTGCGCTTCTATTTGTTCGCGTACAATTTGGCGATACTCGAGGAAATGCTCATTGTGAGCACAAGCAATAAGATAATGTTCTGCTACTCTCGGATTGCGCTTAATAATGCTAAACAAATGATGCCAAAACTTCCAGCGAGTTTCCCGTTTTATTCCTTGTCGCCAAATAATAATCAGCAACGCTTTCACGTCTACCCAACTTGGTAGTTTAAATGATGCTGTCCACTTTGGCGCACCCATCATTAGAAAACACCGATAGGTACGGTCTAAGTAGCATATTGGGTCATATAAAGTACAAAAAGCTTCAATATATTCTCTAGCAATGTCTTCTAAAGGACGGGTGGGAATAAAGTTCATTAAGGTGGTTTGATTGATATTTCCGTTAGTGTTTTCTCGCAGTCTTCCTTCTTTGTTGAGACGATGCCATAATGCTGTGTTTGGTAGCGCTTGTAACATGGCAAAGGTCGTTGATGGAATAGCTGCTTGTTCAGCAAAACGGACAATGCGATCGCCCGCACCTGATTTTTCACCATCAAAACCAATAATGAATCCAGCCATTGGACGCAAACCTGCTTTGATGATACTATGAACAGCTTCTGTCAGTGAGCTACGGGTATTTTGAAACTTCTTCGTCAACTGTAAGCTTTCTTCATCTGGAGTTTCGATTCCCAAGAACACAGCATCGAAACCGCACTCTACCATGAGATCCATTAATTCTGTGTCTTGTGCTAAATCAATAGATGCTTCTGTGTTGAAACGGAAAGGATAACCATGATTTTGCATCCAAACTTTCAACTCTTTCAGCAGTAACTTAACATTGCGTTTATTGCCGATAAAGTTGTCGTCTACCATAAAAATACCGCGTCGCCAACCCAACTCGTAGAGGGAATCTAACTCTGCTAGCAGTTGTGCTGGAGTCTTAGTACGAGGTTTGCGCCCGTAGAGAACAATAATGTCACAGAATTCGCATTGGAAGGGACAACCCCTTGAAAACTGAATTGACATTGAGTCGTAAGCATCAAAGTCCAGCAAATCGAACCGGGCTATGGGTGTTGTTGTGACATCAGGTTTCTCTGTAGCGCGAAAAATACCAGAGGTTTCACCGCGTGAAATTGCTTCTACAAACATTGGTAGGGTAATTTCCCCTTCATCTAAAATCAGAAAATCCGCCCCCACTGCTTGCACTTCATGAGGTACAGAGGTAGAATAGGGACCACCGACAGCAACTAACTTACCCCGTTGCTTTGCTTCACAAATTTGTTCTAGTAAATCTTGTTTTTGGACGATCATCGCGCTCAAGATACACACATCCGCCCAAGCCCACTCTTCTTCAGTCACTGGGCGAATGTTGCGGTCAACTAGCTTAAATTCCCATTCTTGAGGTAAAATCGCTGCTACTGTCACCAAACCCAAAGGTGGTAGCAAAACCTTACGATTCACTAGTTCTAATATTTTTTCATAGGACCAAAAAGTTTTCGGAAAAATAGGATAAATCAGTAAAATCTTCATTAACTGTCACAGGTGATTAAAAAGGATTGTTTCGGCAGCTTTAAAAGCATATACCTTGATGTGTTTATGACGACACTATCTTATTCAAAGTTTCTATCAGAATAACAATACTACTCGGTTCAGCCGGAATAGAAACCCGGTTTCGCAGAAGTTACCGGGTTTGTGGAGCCTCAACTCTAGGTAAGTTCGACAGATTTAAAGCGCCAGAATCCTTGTGAATTAAGGTCTTTTAAATTTCCAAGGTTAAACCTTTGAGGTAGCCCTGTTAAGGTGTACTAAGAAATGAACTAAGAAACGGCTGAAACCCTTGCTGTTAGGAGAATGAGACTAATACTAACAGAAAAGACCAACACAAAGTTGCTAAGTGAGCGCACAATCCAACATGAGATGATAAGCATGAAAGTAGTTTTAATGGGTGGGTGTTGTGCTATGCTGAGTCCAATTTTTGAACGATTTGTGGAAGCATCACCAGTGACAGTGATGCTGCGAGTAACATTAGAAAGAATATGAACGCGCAGAACAACTAGACGAATTGTTTGAAGCTACAAGAGAAAAGCAATATACCCAAGAGTTATTGTTTTCGACAGTGGTGGGAATCATAAGCCAAAAAATCACAGATTTAGTAGAATCTGCCAATGAGGAAGAAATGGAAGCCATTCTCTCAGCAATTGGAAAAAGGTGGAAACGAGAGATATTGGGGTAGATATAACGTAGCTGTCATGAAGTGCTTGCCTAAACGGTTTAGTTCCAAAAAATTCCGGATTTTTGGGCAAAATCGCCTATAAACTCCTAACGTACAGGCTTAAGGAATTTTCAGTAACAGTAACATAAAGGTATATACTTCGAGTATACATTGCTACTAAAGTGGAAGTATCTATTAAATTTATTTACAATTTTTCGGGTACTAAAACCGCAGTGTCTTTAGCAGTAAATTACCGACAGCCCAATTTACTGGCCTGTGGGTTTTAAAAACTCAGTTTTCAAAAAGTAACTTTTTCGTCTGGAATATGTATTACATATTGAGTAGAATAATCTTACAAAAATCGTGTATTCCCTGCCTAACTGTGCATTTTGGGCAATCTCTATGACTTCTTTACTTGAACAAGCCATTGCCGAACTAAAAAAATTGCCATCTAATCAACAAGATGCTATGGCTAAAAAGATTTTGGAAGATTTAGAGGAACTAGAAGATGAAAATCGATGGGATGAAGCTTTTTCTCGTTCTTCAGGTGCATTAGCAAAGTTAGTGAGTGTAGCAATGGCAAGGTATTATGCTGGAGAAACTGAGGAATTAGACCCAGATACACTGTGATATCCCGCATTACTCCAGAATTTCGGCAAGCCTTTGGCTATTTACCCGAAAATGTTCGTCATCAAACCCGTGAAGCGTACCGTCAATTTAAAAATGACCCATTTCACCCAAGTCTACACTTCAAGAAAGTGAATTCAGAGTTGTGCGTTTATTCTGCCAGAATCAATAAAAACTACCGAGCCGTTGGGTGGTTACGTGGAAGTACCGTAATTTGGTTTTGGGTTGGCTCTCATGCAGATTATGAGGAATTGCTGTCGCAGTTACAGTAAAACGCCAATCGGCTAAAACACCTCACTACTTGACTCGATAGTGAGTTGCGATAGTAAAAGCGTAGTAAAGGTAATATAAAAGCACGTAAACTTAAGTTATATTACTTAGTTAACTAGGGACATACGCTTAGTAATGCTCTCTTACGTACAGTTGTGGGCGGCAAGGGAATTAGCGAGTGACCCTGCCGAGTCGCCTTCAACGCACCCTCATATGAAATCCTGGTGATTACTTATCGTAAAAACTTCCCCTCGTCCGGTGTGTTTCAAAGTCTCAGCGTCAGTTTATACGATAACTATTTAAGCGGATTTCATATCATTGCATCAAAAACTCGTATATGCAACACCATAAATTGTTAAGATATCGCTTATTGTTTCGCAGTAATTGGGTAAATTAAAACTGGCAGGATTAACAGCATTTTTGTAATTAAAATGTCGATAATTCATACTAAATTTATCCCAAGCAGCCATTTGAATGCGGAATAAAACAATAATTAAATTCGCTAAAGCTAAAGATAGAGAAACACGAAAGTAAATCTTTTTGCCAAGGTAAGCGCACACTTCTTCTATCGCCTGGTTTACAGTTAAGGGCGTTTGACCTAAAACATATCGACGGGGTTCATATTCTGTGGGAGGATGGTCAATCAAATACTTAATGACAGTAGCTATGTCTTGTCCGTGAATAAAGTGGAAACTACCATCCGCTTGTAAAAAACGAATTATATCTATATATTTTGTGACTTCTGGAATACCCGATGTAATGTGTGAATAGGGTTTGTTGCGATCGCCTCCTATAACTAAAGTTGGAAAGACTTCAGTGACTTTGGGGGCTATAGCTAACTGCGGGATTTTTTGTAAGCAATCATATTTGGAACGGATATAATCTGTACCCAGTTCTCCTGCTTCCTTCAAGGGTCGATTTTGGCGATCTAAAACGCTAGCTGTGGAAAAATAAATCACTTGTTCGCACTTGTTGGAGTCGAGAAGATTTAGGAGTTCTATGGTTTTAGAGACATTTATATCGAAGGTGTTCTCTCCACCCCAAGCCGTTGCTGTTAGTACTGCAGTATCAATCGTTTTGAGTAAATCAGCAAATTGCTCTATGTTTTGCATATCTCCTTGTACCACGTTGATACCCGGACGTGCTTGAGTATCAACTTGCAGCTTTTTGGGATTTCTAACGAGTAAATAGAGCTCGTCATTAGTTCCCTGAATTAAAGCTTCGCTAATGTAATGACCGATACAACCACTAGCACCAGTCACCAATATTCGTTTTTGACCCATAGAGAGTTATGAATTATGAATTATGAATTATGAATTATGAATTATGAATTCATAAAAAAGTTTCCTGGAATTAGAGAGTGAAAGTTGTTAGATAGTCGAGGCTCCAGAAACCCGGTTTCTTGAAGAAACCGGGTTTCTAATTTTTGCAAATCCTACGTAGTATTGTCTACTTCTGGTTTCCTAGACTACTGCAGCGTTGAGTTGCTTTGCAGTTTCAAAGAAGAAAGCTACGTTTTCTTCTGGGGTTTCTGGTAAAACACCGTGTCCGAGATTGAGAATGTGTCCTCTGTCACCTGCTTTGCGGACAGTATCGATGATGCGATCGCGGATAAAGTCTTTGGAACCAAACAGAACACCAGGGTCAAGATTACCCTGCACTTTCATGTGCTTACCCAATCTTTCCCTTGCGTCAGCCATATCCACTGTCCAATCTACAGTGATAACATCTGCTCCGGATTGCGCCATCCTTTCGAGTAACCCAGCACTACCACTGACCAACAAAATGAGGGGTGTATCTGGATGAGTTGCTCGAACTTGCTGGAAAACCCGTTTTTGGTAGGGAAGCGCGAAGGTTTCATAGTCTTGAGGACTCAATTGACCCGCCCAAGAATCGAACATTTGTACTACCTGAGCACCACAGTCAATTTGGTAGCGGACATAGGTGGCGATGGAATCTGCTAATTTTTCTAGCAGTTGATGCAGTACTCTTGAATCTGAAAATGCCATACCCTTGATAGCAGAGTAGGTTTTCGAGCCTTTTCCTTCGACTGCGTAAGCTGCTAATGTCCAAGGCGCACCGACAAAGCCTAACACGGTTGACTTATTCCCGACTTCCTGACGCAACGCCTGTAAGATCGTCTTGATAAACGGTAGGGATTCTTCTGGTTCTAGGGGGCGCAGGTTATCGACTTGCTCTTGAGTGCGAATGGGCGAGAAAATAATCGGTCCTTTACCTTCTGCAATATCCATGTCAATCCCTACACCTGGTAAAGGAGTGACAATGTCTGAAAATAATATCACTCCGTCTGGTTGGAACGCTTTCCAGGGTTGCAAGGATATTTCAATCGCCACTTCTGGTATTTCCGAGCGATCGCGAAAAGAGGGGTACTTCTCCCGTAAATCTCGATAAGCTTTCATATATCGTCCCGCTTGTCGCATCATCCATACAGGAGGACGATCTAATGCTTCGCCACGAGCAGCCCTGAGGAGATATGGATCGTTAGAGGAAATACCCATTTAACAATTCATCCTAAACTCTTTTTTATGTCATTGTTTAGCTTATCATTCCCAGTTTGTTCTTTCTCTCGGTTGTTGGGTCTTAAAATGCCGTTTGCAAAACTTCTTAGGAAATCGGCAACTAAATGCAAAGTTTTGAGAAGCAGATATTGACAATTTAGAACATTGAAATAAACTTAGCCCAGCCGTGTTTGTTAAAACTTGAGTTTGATAAGGCACGCCTTTGGATAAGATGTTTTTATGCCAATCAACTCAGATCGCCCCTCTAATGGAGTGTCTTCCTCTACGAATCCTAACTCACAAAGCTTTCTAATACCTCGAGATCAGCGACGGAGGTTCTTTATCCAATTTACCCTGATGTCTATTTTAGGGTGGGTTGTAGGTGGAATTGCTAGTATTGCAGTAGAAAAGACTATAGCAGAGGTGCTGTCACCTGCGGTTGTGCAGCAACCAACATGGTACGCCTTAGGAAAATACACAAGCAGTGTCGCGTTTGCGGCTATTTTTAGTGCTGATCAAGCACTTGTTCTTCGACAATATGTTTCTGGTTGGTTGTGGATGATTGGGACGAGTATAGGTTGGCTGATTTCCAGTGGTGTTTCCGCAGCATGGATTAACTATATTTCATCTATCGCTTTATCATTTGATAGAATGTTAACTTTTGAAGAAACGGCAATCCTGGGAATTTTGTCAACTCTTGCATACATTCTCTCAGGAATTTGGCTTGGTTTTTGTCAATGGTTGGTATTACAGCGGTACACTCCAAAGACTTGGTGGTGGAATTTTCTCCCCTCAATATCATTTTTATTCATCAGTATCTCTGTTTGGTTGCTTTCTCTTGTACAGGAATTTATTTCAGTAGTGAACCGGGATCAGGTATTGTATTTGAGCGAGCAAGGAATAACAGCAGTGATTTTGGGTGTTACTCCAGCTATTGGCTTATGTGTTTTGAAAAGGGGTGTAAGGGTTTAGGGGAATTATTTTTCCTTACACTTTATATGTCTTTGAAGAAAATATTTCAGATTGAAAGGAAAGCAATGAATCAAGAGAATGTGTTACAAGCTACAATCAATCCACCTGTTGCTGAAAAAAAGCCACATATTTTGGAGTTACATGGGGATCGCCGCATTGACAACTACTTTTGGATGCGCGATCGCGATCGCCCAGAAGTCATCGCTTATCTAGAGGCGGAGAATGCTTATACTGAAACAATGATGCAGCATACGAAAGCACTGCAAACAAGACTTTATGAAGAAATGCTGGCTCGTATCAAAGAAACCGACCTTTCAGTACCGTACCGTAAAGACGATTACTATTATTATTCCCGCACTGAAGAGGGGAAAGCTTATCCAATATATTGTCGCAAAAAGGGGAACCTTGAGGCACATGAAGAAGTGCTATTAGACCAAAATGAATTAGCACAAGGTCACGATTTTTTTAGCGTCGGTGTACTTCAAGTCAGTCCCAATCATCAAATCTTAGCTTATTCTGTCGATACCACTGGCGCGGAAGAATATACACTTTTTTTTCTAGACCTCTCTACATCTCAGCTTCTTCCAGAAAGTATTCCAGAGACTCATTACTCTTTTGCTTGGGCTAACGATAATCAGACAGTATTTTACACAAAAATTGATGCAGCTTATCGTCCCTTTCAACTCTTTCGCCACACCTTAGGTACACCTATAGATGAAGATGACCTTATTTATCAAGAACAAGATGATGCTTTTTCTTTAGATGTTGGTAAGACGCGGAGTCAAGAATATATATTAATGGGTTTGCACAGTCAAATCACATCAGAAGTACATTATTTAGACGCCAATAATCCCAATGCTTCTTTCCAGTTACTTTATTCTAAAACTCCAGGCGTGTTATATGATGTAGACCATCATAGTGATGATTTTTATATTATCACTAATGAAGATGCAATCAACTTTAAGCTTTTAAAAACTCCAATTGCTTCACCAACAAAAGAAAATTGGCAAACTGTTATTCCCCATCGAGAAGATGTCATGCTTTCTGGGATCAGTCTCTTTGCCAATTATATGGTTATTTATGAAAGAAAAGATGGATTACCAATTGGGCGAGTCAAAAATTTATCAACAGGTAATGAACAGCCAATTATCTTTCCAGAACCAACCTATGAGTTTGATGAAGGGAGTAACCCTGAATTTAATACGACTATCCTACGATTCAACTACACCTCATTAATCACTCCTCACTCTGTGTTTGACTATGACATGGAAAGCCATGAAAGGGAATTGAAAAAACAAACAGAAGTGCTTGGTGGCTATGACAAAACGCAGTATAAGAGTGAGTGGCTCATGGCTACTGCTGATGATGGTACGCAAGTTCCTATATCCATCGTCTATAAAGAAGGAATCAAAAAAGATGGTAGTAATCCCCTATTTTTAACAGGATATGGTTCCTATGGCTATCCTTATTCCCCATCGTTTTCCTCAAATCGACTTTCACTACTAAATCGTGGTGTTATCTTTGCTATTGCACATATTCGTGGTGGTGGAGAACTCGGACGCAAGTGGTATGAAGATGGTAAGTTTTTAAAGAAAAAAAATACCTTTACCGATTTTAATGCTTGTGCTGAATACCTGATTGGTGAAAAGTGGACATCAAGCGATCGCCTTGCTATTTCCGGTGGTAGCGCAGGAGGATTATTAATGGGAGCAGTGATGAATATGCGTCCCGACCTGTTCAAAGTCATTGTTGCTGATGTTCCCTTTGTAGATGTAGTCACAACAATACTAGATACCTCCCTTCCCCTCTCAGCAACAGAATGGGAAGAATGGGGAAACCCCAATGACAAAGTGTATTACGACTACATGAAATCCTATTCGCCCTACGATAACGTTGAAGCAAAAGATTATCCCGATACCCTCATCCTTGCTGGGTTAAATGATTCTCGTGTTATGTACTGGGAACCAGCCAAATGGACAGCAAAACTTCGAGAACTCAAAACAGATAATAATATTCTCTTGCTAAAAACTAACATGGGTGCAGGACACAGTGGCGCATCAGGGCGTTATGAAAGCTTGAAAGAATTGGCGTTTGAATATGCTTTTGTTCTAGACCGTTTGGGTTTAGCACAGAAGTAATAGGGTATGGGGTTTAGGAGATAGAAGAAAAAAATTTTTCCCTACACCCCACACCCTATACCCTACACAGTTTCTATAGAGAACAGACCATCTTCATCTGGCTCAAAATCGATAACTTTCACAACAGCATCAATATTCAAAGCACCATAAATGTGAGGAAATTTCTCATCCCCTTCAACACCTTCATATCGAATTTCTGGTTGAACTTGATTGGAATCAATATAAAGAAGTACCAAGCCTTGTTGGTTATGAAACAAGGTATTTGCAACTCTAATGACTTGTGTTGGCGTGGAACAATGGATAAAGCCCTCAGAATCTAACGTATCACCGCGATAAACCCCTTCAATGTTGGCTTTCTCCCATTGTTTGCGTTGAGTTATGTGTAGAATAATATTCATAAAAAATAGAGTGTGAGATAGAGAGGAAAAAACTTTTTATAAATAAGTCAGCGAGAAACAACAAACCTATGTAACAAAAAGTAAAACGTTTGTATTTGCTCGTAGTAGTGCTTCAGCGCATGCACTGTAACGACTTACTCATGTGCTCACTTTGTAACATATCCTGGTAATTTTTTGACATAAAATTAACACGGTATACACACATTCGGAGCACAGAGACTAAAACAGAGAAACCCGGTATCTCTGAGATACCGGGTTTCTGGTCCCTCGCAACCCTTAAAATCAACCTTATTGAGGTATACACACATTTGGAGCACAGAGACCGGGAAATTCTAATGTTGTCACTGTATATGTACTTAAATCTACACGACGAATAGCATGGTTATTCGTATCAGCAATATATAAATCAGTACCCATAACACTGAGCCCCGAAGGTTCAGAAAAACGAGTCTTCTTACCTTGACCATCTTGTAAACCAGCGACCCCATCTCCCAAAACAGTTTGACAATAACCAGAGTGGAGATTAACTAATTTGATTTTATGATTGTAGGTGTCTGCAACCCACAGGTGATTCTGGGCGTATTCTATACCCAAGCAATGCTGTAACCGGACACCAGAACCAGTACCATCAACATCACCAAAACCAAACAAATCTCCACTACCACAAACTGTTCTTACTATTTGCGGTTCAACTATTCCTACACCACGAATAGAACTGACTTCACTATCAGCAATGTATAATTCTTCCCCATCAGTTGTAATACCACTGGGTTGAGCAAAAGCAGACTCGCTAAGTGTACCATCAACACAAGCTTCTGCACCAGTACCAGCATAAGTTCGTATATTCATAGTTGCTAAATCCATCTCCCAAATCTGGTGAGGACCAGCCATTGCGATAAATAGTTTCTTGTCAAAGAGCTGTAAATCCCAAGGAGAATTGAGTGCTGTTTCTTTAGCAACACCATTTTGAGGACGGATATTTCGGTTTTGCTGACCTGTTCCAGCTATGGTTTCTACGACTTGGTTTCTCAAGTCAAGACGTCGTAGGGTATGATTTTCTGTATCAGCAACGTATAGTATAAAATTTTCTTCATCAAATACCATACCTTGTGGTGTAAAAAACTGCGCTTCATCAAAAGAACCGTCTTTTAACCCAGGTTGTCCAGTACCAATTAAATGTAAAATTTCTCCTTTTAAGTCACTCACCAGAATCCGGTGATGTCCAGAATCAGCAATAAATAAACCTGCTTGTGTAGCAAGGACTTTACCGGGAAAAGCGAGGGGTGTAATTAATGGCTTTATTTGTTTTTCTAAGGTAACGTTGATTTCTTTAAAATCAATAGTTCCTTTGTTTTGATGTTGGTCAATTAACTTTTGAAGAAGTTGGTCTAAAATGTCACGATTACCTTCACCAGAGACGTAGTTTATTACATAACCTTCGGGATCAATTACCATTAAGGTGGGCCAAGCACGTACTGCATACTCTTGCCATACTCGAAACCCTCTGTCAACTAAAATTGGGTGTTCTATGTCATAACGTAGAATAGCTTGACGGATATTTTCGGTTTCTTTTTCGTTGTCAAATTTAGCACTATGTACACCAATAATTGTCAGACTGTCTTTATATTTTTGTTCTAAATACTTTAGGTCTGGTAGGATATGTAAACAGTTAATACAACAGTATGTCCAAAAATCCAAAATAACGACTCTACCTCTTAGCTGTTGAAGAGACAAAGGTTGACTCGTGTTGAGCCAAGGGTAATTTTGTGGTAATTCTGGTGCTCGGACACGAGGAGTCATGAGATTTGAGATTTTGAATACACTATAGAAATTTTAAAACACTAGAAACCCGGTATCTTGGAGATACCGGGTTTCTTAACTAAGTCAATGGGTGGACTGACAAAGCTAACAACTACCAAATTATCAGCTTGGGTGCAACAAGCTAGAGCCTTGTCAAGTAAAGGACGAGTTGTCGATCGCATTCCGCAACTGGCTTTGGCTAATCCTGATTGGTTCGCAGTGTACATCTGTTGTCAGGAAGGACAATCTTTTACTCAAGGCGATACGGCTTGTGTCTTCCCTTTGATGAGTGTAATTAAACCGTTTTCCTTACTGTATCTGCTAGAGCATATGGGAGCAGAGACAGTTTTTGAGTGGGTTGGGATTGAACCATCCGATGCTGCTTTTAATTCTATTAAACAGCTGGTTGCTGATAGTGGACGACCTCGTAATCCTATGATTAATAGTGGGGCTATTACCCTTGCTGATAAGTTACCAGGAAAGAATACTAGCGATCGCTCTGAGCAATTATGTCAGTGGTTGAATCAAATGGCAGGGTGTAACTTGGAGTTGAATGAGGAAATGCTTGTTTCCGTGCGTTTGGGACAGTCGATAAATCGAGTGCTCGCGCACTGTCTGACAGAAACCGGGTATTTAGAAAATCGCGAGCAAGCACTTGACACCTACCAAAAAATATGCTGTTTATCGGGAACAGTGGAAGACTTAGCTCGTTTGGGTATGCTTTTGGCTTGTGAGAGTGGATTAGTTCAGTTACAGCACCGCCGTAGTGTGAATGCTTTGTTGCTGAGTTGTGGGTTATATGAATCTTCCCCTAAGTACGCTGTACGTATCGGTTTACCCATGAAGTCGGGAATTAGTGGTGCGCTTCTAGCTATAGTTCCAGGACAGGGTGCGATCGCCTGTTATAGTCCACCCTTGGATAGTGCGGGGAATTCTGTAGCTGCGATCGCTTTTGTTGAAGCTTTATCTCAAGAATTACAACTGAGCATTTTTGGAAGTTAGCTACTCCCTTCCCACTACAAGATTACCGACTTCTTAGTTTCCTTCTTCGCGCTCTTTGCGTCTTCCCTGCGGGACGCTACGCGAACGCGGTTCATTTAAATAGATAATCTTTGGGCGGAAAAGGAGTAATAGCAACCCTAAATCATTCGTAAAAGGCGAGAAACCCGTTATCTCAAAGATACCGGGTTTCTGGGGCTTCGCAATTTTACAAATCAGATAGGATTGCTATGGATGTTAGTTTTAGGGCTGTTCGTCAGAAGTTGTTGCATCTTCCAATGTTTCCAAAACTGATGGAGGTTCAATCACATCTGGGGAAGTTTCCGGCAATGTAGGAGATGGTGCAGGACTCGTTGGATACTGTTCGGGGCTGAAATATTTATTCAACTCTGGGTTGTCTGGATCAGGTGCCAGTTTTTTCGGTAATGTCTCTGTATCAGCTTTTGGCATTGCTTCTGGTTGTAGTTCTGTTGGTTCTGAAGCAGGAGACTCAATCACAATTTCTGGTAGAGTGGTAGGTTCATTGAGAGTAGGTTGGCTTGTTATCTCATCCGGAGATGTCTCATCTAGTTGACTCTGGAATCGTTGTGCTTGGGGTGCTTGTTCTGAATCCGTTTTAGGAGCAGGTTGTGTTTCAGGTGCTTTTTCTGTAGAACCTGGGGTTAAAGCTGGGGACGGTGCGGGTTCGGTTTCAGGAACGAGTGGTGTTTTTTCTTGAGTACCTGGGGTTAAAGTTGGGGATGGTACAGGTTCGGTTTCAGGAACAAGTGGTTTTTCTTCTTCAAGCGCTTTTTCCTGTGGTGTTTCTTCAATAGTGGGTTCTGACGTTGGGATGGGTGTAGGCGTGGGTTCTGTAACAGGTATCTTAGCTGTGTAGTTTGGATCTACAATGCTGCGAACTTGATCTGCTGTAAGTTCCCCTCTCACAATTCTAGAAAGGGTGTCTTGACCTTTCGGTTCGTAGTCGATCAGCCTGACAGTACTATTGAAAACATTTTTGACTGGGTTTCCTTGTTCGTCTATAAATTCGAGTTTCACCCAGTTTTTCCCAGGTTTAAAGCCTTTGAGGTGAACCGCCTGCCAACGGTCTAAAACGAAACTTTCACCATTAATTGTGCAACGTATGCGCCAATCAGCAACTTGGTCGTCAGGGTTTTCTTGAGCAACTAGGTGCAGGGGGGCGTTGGTCAAGTAAAAGTCTAGTAGGATAGGTTCTGCACCGTAACTACCTTTAGGACGACTATATGTTAGTACTGGTAGCGCTGGGTCGGGGTTATTGTCGTCAGTTTTCGTAAAAACATGAAATGTCGATTGGGCATAAGCACCTTCATTTTTGAAGCTCTCATGCCAAGGACGGGATGCAAAAACACGCAGGCTGTGAGTACCAGGGGATAAGTCTGGCAAAACTAGGGGTTGGTCTAAATCGTAAACTGCTATGTAAGGTTCGTTATCAAGAATGACGTGTAGGTGGGGACCAAGCTCCCATTCTTTGTCTTTAAATATAGGTAGGTCTTTGACTTGAAAGCGGACGTTGACTACATTCTCTTGAAGAATTTCATCTTGTTTGGGGGTCAGTATAGATACTTGTGGCTCATATACTTCCAGCAATTGACGCAGCTCTTGAATCGTTGCTGGTGGGGAAACTTCTGAAATTTGCCTTGAAAGTGGAACTTTTTCTTGAAATGTATTAGATGGTTCTTGACTGACAGCTTTCTCTTCACCTCCACAGCTGGTTAAATTTATGACCAACACAAGTGCCATGAACCACCTGAGGATAGCAATAGCCGTCTTCTGCCACAAGTTCATGCGTTTCACCAAAAGATATTTAAGAACAACGGACAGTTGAATGACAATCAACTGTCCACTGCAAAATATAGCCCAAAAAGTGCAAGATAGGATTTCGGGTGTGGGGTGTGGGGTGTGGGGAATAGCGACAACCCTTAAGGGCTACCACAAAAATGATTTTAATTTTATTAATCTTACTATTTTTTAATACTTTGTTATATTCTTAGCAAAATCTTTGATAAAGCTAAATTTGATGACGTTGAGAATTTACAGGAAACTATACCTATAGGCCCATACAGTTGGCGTTAAGCAGTTATTGAGAAACCCGGTTTCGTAGGAGTTATCGGGTTTGGAGGACCCTTAGCCATCCTGAGTTGAACCGTATTGACCTATGGGCAAAGCAGTAAAAACTGAAAAAATGAGAACAGCTCCCTTTTGAGCATTTGTATGCTAGGGGGATAAGTTTTACGAATTGTTGCCCTTTGTAAAATAAATGAAGAAAGTATTGACTTTTTGACCAGTCCCTTCAATTTCAAAACCAGATTGGGCAATTGATTTGGGGAATTTGAATTATTGTTAACATCTGTCTAACAAGATGCGAGGTAAGCCTTTATAATTCAACGAGAAACCACTCTCCACAGATGGTCTTCATCGCTACTCCAGAAACTTTCTGGAAGAGCGAGAGCGGTTTTTAAAAACCGCGAAGCCAGCTTGTGGTATTTATTCCTCAATCCTTGTTAAGAGAGGAGGTCGAATGACGATTAGTCCTCCAGAGCGTGAGGAAAAAAAGGCAAGAGTTATTGTTGATAACGACCCGGTACCCACTTCATTTGAACTATGGAGCAAGCCAGGTCACTTTGACAGAACTCTAGCCAGAGGTCCAAAAACCACAACCTGGATTTGGAACCTTCATGCGCTCGCCCACGATTTTGATACACATACCAGCGATTTAGAAGATATCTCCCGCAAGATATTTTCAGCCCACTTCGGTCACTTAGCCGTAGTGACACTCTGGCTGAGCGGGATGATATTCCACGGCGCTCGTTTTTCAAACTATGAAGCTTGGCTGAGCGACCCCCTCAACATCAAGCCAAGCGCTCAAGTTGTTTGGCCAGTAGTTGGTCAACAAATTCTTAACGGTGATGTCGGTGGTGGCTTCAGAGGTATTCAAATCACCTCCGGCTTATTCCAAATATGGCGTGGTTGGGGTATAACCAACTCGTTCCAGCTGTACTGCACTGCAATAGGCGGTCTGGTGTTAGCAGGTTTATTCCTGTTCGCAGGCTGGTTCCACTACCACAAGCGTGCTCCTAAACTGGAATGGTTCCAGAATGTGGAGTCAATGCTAAATCACCACTTGGCAGTATTGCTGGGTTGTGGTTCCTTGGGGTGGACAGGTCACCTAATCCATGTATCCGCACCTATTAACAAGTTGCTGGATGCAGGAGTTGACATCAAAGATGTGCCGTTACCTCACGAGTACATTTTGAACCGTGACCTGATTACCGAACTGTTCCCCAGCTTTGCGAACGGTCTAACGCCCTTCTTCACCTTGAACTGGGGTCAGTATGCGGACTTCCTGACCTTCAAGGGCGGTCTGAACCCAGTAACAGGCGGTTTGTGGATAACGGACATTGCTCACCACCACTTGGCGATCGCTGTCCTGTTTATCATCGCTGGTCATATGTACCGTACCAATTGGGGTATTGGTCACAGCATCAAAGAGATTCTTGAGAACCACAAAGGTCCCTTCACTGGCGACGGTCACAAAGGTCTCTACGAAAACCTCACCACATCTTGGCACGCTCAGTTGTCAGTTAACCTGGCAATGTTGGGTTCGTTGACCATCATCGTGGCTCACCATATGTACGCGATGCCCCCATATCCGTACTTGGCAACAGACTACGCTACCCAGCTCTGCATTTTCACTCACCATATGTGGATTGGTGGCTTCTTGATTGTCGGTGCTGCCGCACACGGTGCTATCTTCATGGTTCGTGATTACGATCCAGTGGTCAACCAAAATAACGTGCTGGATCGGGTACTTCGTCACAGAGATGCAATCATCTCCCACTTGAACTGGGTATGTATGTTCCTTGGCTTCCACAGCTTCGGACTGTACGTACACAACGATACGATGCGTGCCTTGGGTCGTCCTCAAGACATGTTCTCGGATACAGCAATTCAATTGCAACCAGTATTTGCTCAGTGGGTACAAAACCTACATACTGTAGCACCTGGTGCAACTGCTCCCAATGCACTAGAACCCGTTAGCTACGCTTTTGGTGGCGGTATTCTAGCTGTGGGCGGCAAAGTGGCAATGATGCCAATTGCGTTGAGTACGGCGGACTTCATGATCCACCACATTCACGCATTCCAAATCCACGTCACTGTGCTGATTCTCTTAAAAGGATTCCTGTTTGCTCGTAGTTCTCGTTTGATCCCAGACAAGATGAACTTGGGCTTCCGGTTCCCCTGCGACGGTCCAGGTCGTGGTGGTACTTGTCAGGTATCTGGTTGGGACCACGTGTTCCTCGGTTTGTTCTGGATGTACAACACCATTTCCATTGCTATTTTCCACTTCAGCTGGAAGATGCAATCCGATGTCTGGGGAACTGTAGACTCGGATGGTGTGGTGTCACACTTAACTGGTGGGAACTTTGCTCAAAGTGCCATCACCATCAATGGCTGGTTGCGTGACTTCTTGTGGGCACAAGCAGTCCAAGTGATTAACTCCTACGGCAGTGCGCTGTCAGCTTATGGTCTACTCTTCTTGGGCGCTCACTTTGTTTGGGCATTCAGCTTGATGTTCTTGTTCAGTGGTCGTGGCTACTGGCAAGAATTGATTGAGTCTATTGTTTGGGCTCACAACAAACTGAAAGTAGCACCAACTATTCAGCCTCGTGCTCTGAGCATCATTCAAGGTCGCGCAGTAGGCGTTGCTCACTACCTCTTAGGAGGAATTGTGACTACCTGGGCGTTCTTCCACGCAAGAATCATTTCACTAGGCTGATTTAAGCTGTCAGCTTTCAGCACTCAGCACTTAGCTTTCAGCACTCAGCACTCAGCTTTCAGCAAAAATCCAAAAGCTGAAAACTGAAAACTGAAAACTGAAAACCAAAAGCTGATAGCTGATAGCTGATAGCTAAATACCTGATAGCTAAAGGTCAGAGGATTCATCAAACCTATGGCAACAAAATATCCAAAATTTAGCCAGGATCTCGCACAAGACCCGACGACACGTCGGATCTGGTATGCGATGGCTATGGGAAATGATTTTGAAAGCCACGATGGCATGACAGAAGAAAATCTCTACCAGAGGATTTTCGCAACACACTTCGGTCATGTGGCAATCATCTTCCTATGGGCATCAAGCTTACTGTTCCACGTTGCTTGGCAAGGGAACTTTGAACAGTGGATTACAGACCCGCTTCATATTCGACCGATCGCCCATGCGATATGGGACCCTCATTTCGGAAAACCAGCAGTAGAAGCATTTACGCAAGCAGGAGCAAGCAACCCGGTAAACATAGCGTACTCAGGTGTATATCACTGGTGGTACACAATCGGGATGCGGACGAACAATGACCTGTACATGGGGTCAGTGTTCCTGCTGATATTAGCAGCAGTGTTCCTGTTCGCAGGTTGGTTGCACTTACAACCCAAGTTCCGTCCAAGTATAGTTTGGTTTAAGAGCGCAGAACCCCGTTTGAACCACCACCTAGCAGGTTTATTTGGAGTCAGCTCCTTGGCATGGACAGGTCACTTGGTACACGTAGCTATCCCAGAATCACGCGGACAGCACGTAGGTTGGGATAACTTCCTCTCAACCCTGCCTCACCCAGCAGGTTTACAACCCTTCTTCACAGGAAACTGGGGAGTATACGCAGCCAATCCCGACACAGCCAACCATGTATTCGGCACATCTCAAGGTGCAGGAACAGCGATTCTGACATTCTTAGGTGGATTCCATCCTCAGACAGAATCACTGTGGCTGACAGACATGGCGCACCACCACCTGGCGATCGCAGTCTTATTCATCATCGCCGGTCATATGTACCGAACCAACTTCGGTATCGGTCACAGCATCAAAGAAATGCTGAATGCCAAGAACTTCTTCGGCGTGAAGACAGAAGGTCAGTTCAACCTGCCACACCAAGGGCTGTACGACACCTACAACAACTCGCTGCACTTCCAGTTGTCAATACACTTGGCAGCACTGGGAACAATTACCTCGTTGGTAGCGCAGCATATGTACGCCATGCCACCGTACGCCTTCATAGCGAAGGACTACACAACCCAAGCGGCGTTGTACACCCATCACCAATACATAGCTGTATTCCTGATGGTAGGAGCGTTTGCTCACGCAGCTATCTTCTGGGTCCGTGACTACGATCCAGAACAGAACAAGGGCAACGTACTCGACCGGGTACTCAAGCACAAAGAAGCAATCATATCGCACTTGAGCTGGGTATCACTGTTCTTGGGCTTCCACACCTTGGGACTGTACGTACACAACGACGTAGTAGTAGCATTCGGCACACCGGAAAAGCAAATCCTGATTGAACCAGTGTTCGCACAGTTCATTCAAGCTTCTCACGGTAAGGTTTTGTACGGTTTAGACGTTCTGCTATCTAATCCAGATAGCATAGCAACCACTGCTTGGCCTAACTACGGTAACGTATGGCTACCTGGCTGGTTGGATGCAATCAATAACAGCACCAACTCCCTGTTCTTGACCATTGGACCTGGTGACTTCCTAGTTCACCACGCCTTCGCCCTGGCAATCCACACCACCTTGCTCGTACTGGTCAAAGGTGCTTTGGATGCCCGTGGTTCTAAGCTGATGCCCGATAAGAAGGACTTCGGCTATGCATTCCCTTGCGACGGTCCCGGTCGTGGTGGTACTTGCGACATCTCCGCTTGGGACGCGTTCTACCTAGCAACATTCTGGGCATTGAACACCGTCGGTTGGGTCACCTTCTACTGGCACTGGAAACACCTGGGAATTTGGCAAGGTAACGTCGCTCAGTTCAACGAATCTTCCACATATCTGATGGGCTGGTTCCGCGATTACCTGTGGGCGAACTCCGCGCAGTTAATCAACGGCTACAACCCCTACGGTATGAACAACCTGTCAGTATGGGCATGGATGTTCCTGTTCGGACACCTGATTTGGGCAACAGGCTTCATGTTCCTAATCTCTTGGAGAGGTTACTGGCAAGAGTTGATTGAAACCCTGGTTTGGGCACACGAGCGCACTCCTTTAGCGAACCTAGTGCGCTGGAAAGACAAGCCCGTAGCTCTGTCCATCGTTCAAGCTCGCTTAGTTGGTCTAACTCACTTCGCGGTGGGATACGTCTTTACCTACGCAGCATTCCTGATCGCATCAACTGCGGGTAAGTTCGGTTGATGTCGTTCATCAAATGAGCAGTAGTAGATAACTAATCAACATCCCCTGCATTTTGGCGGGGGATTTTTTGTTGTCCTTGCTTGAGACTATCAATTCTCTTCTCTTGTGGAACGGGCGTCCCGCCCGTCAGAGTCAGTCCCACCCAAAGATTACCTAAATAAAAAACCGTCCGTACCACATATTGGAATAATTTATTTCTTGGAAATCCTTGAGTAACATGAATAATAGTATTGCTTTAAAATAAAGAGCAATTACGCTTCATGGTGACGACTCCACATACCCTCCGGGTCAGTGTGGGCTTCTAAGAAATTAGAAGTTCCTAAAAGCATTCTATAACAACCATCAATAACCCAAGTTAGTAGTGGGTATTGAGAGCGTAGAATTTAATGTGGGCAACAAGAATTCATCTCTATGGCAACAAAATATCCAAAATTTAGCCAGGATCTCGCACAAGACCCGACGACACGTCGGATCTGGTATGCGATGGCTATGGGAAATGATTTTGAAAGCCACGATGGCATGACAGAAGAAAATCTCTACCAGAGGATTTTCGCAACACACTTCGGTCATGTGGCAATCATCTTCCTATGGGCATCAAGCTTACTGTTCCACGTTGCTTGGCAAGGGAACTTTGAACAGTGGATTACAGACCCGCTTCATATTCGACCGATCGCCCATGCGATATGGGACCCTCATTTCGGAAAACCAGCAGTAGAAGCATTTACGCAAGCAGGAGCAAGCAACCCGGTAAACATAGCGTACTCAGGTGTATATCACTGGTGGTACACAATCGGGATGCGGACGAACAATGACCTGTACATGGGGTCAGTGTTCCTGCTGATATTAGCAGCAGTGTTCCTGTTCGCAGGTTGGTTGCACTTACAACCCAAGTTCCGTCCAAGTATAGTTTGGTTTAAGAGCGCAGAACCCCGTTTGAACCACCACCTAGCAGGTTTATTTGGAGTCAGCTCCTTGGCATGGACAGGTCACTTGGTACACGTAGCTATCCCAGAATCACGCGGACAGCACGTAGGTTGGGATAACTTCCTCTCAACCCTGCCTCACCCAGCAGGTTTACAACCCTTCTTCACAGGAAACTGGGGAGTATACGCAGCCAATCCCGACACAGCCAACCATGTATTCGGCACATCTCAAGGTGCAGGAACAGCGATTCTGACATTCTTAGGTGGATTCCATCCTCAGACAGAATCACTGTGGCTGACAGACATGGCGCACCACCACCTGGCGATCGCAGTCTTATTCATCATCGCCGGTCATATGTACCGAACCAACTTCGGTATCGGTCACAGCATCAAAGAAATGCTGAATGCCAAGAACTTCTTCGGCGTGAAGACAGAAGGTCAGTTCAACCTGCCACACCAAGGGCTGTACGACACCTACAACAACTCGCTGCACTTCCAGTTGTCAATACACTTGGCAGCACTGGGAACAATTACCTCGTTGGTAGCGCAGCATATGTACGCCATGCCACCGTACGCCTTCATAGCGAAGGACTACACAACCCAAGCGGCGTTGTACACCCATCACCAATACATAGCTGTATTCCTGATGGTAGGAGCGTTTGCTCACGCAGCTATCTTCTGGGTCCGTGACTACGATCCAGAACAGAACAAGGGCAACGTACTCGACCGGGTACTCAAGCACAAAGAAGCAATCATATCGCACTTGAGCTGGGTATCACTGTTCTTGGGCTTCCACACCTTGGGACTGTACGTACACAACGACGTAGTAGTAGCATTCGGCACACCGGAAAAGCAAATCCTGATTGAACCAGTGTTCGCACAGTTCATTCAAGCTTCTCACGGTAAGGTTTTGTACGGTTTAGACGTTCTGCTATCTAATCCAGATAGCATAGCAACCACTGCTTGGCCTAACTACGGTAACGTATGGCTACCTGGCTGGTTGGATGCAATCAATAACAGCACCAACTCCCTGTTCTTGACCATTGGACCTGGTGACTTCCTAGTTCACCACGCCTTCGCCCTGGCAATCCACACCACCTTGCTCGTACTGGTCAAAGGTGCTTTGGATGCCCGTGGTTCTAAGCTGATGCCCGATAAGAAGGACTTCGGCTATGCATTCCCTTGCGACGGTCCCGGTCGTGGTGGTACTTGCGACATCTCCGCTTGGGACGCGTTCTACCTAGCAACATTCTGGGCATTGAACACCGTCGGTTGGGTCACCTTCTACTGGCACTGGAAACACCTGGGAATTTGGCAAGGTAACGTCGCTCAGTTCAACGAATCTTCCACATATCTGATGGGCTGGTTCCGCGATTACCTGTGGGCGAACTCCGCGCAGTTAATCAACGGCTACAACCCCTACGGTATGAACAACCTGTCAGTATGGGCATGGATGTTCCTGTTCGGACACCTGATTTGGGCAACAGGCTTCATGTTCCTAATCTCTTGGAGAGGTTACTGGCAAGAGTTGATTGAAACCCTGGTTTGGGCACACGAGCGCACTCCTTTAGCGAACCTAGTGCGCTGGAAAGACAAGCCCGTAGCTCTGTCCATCGTTCAAGCTCGCTTAGTTGGTCTAACTCACTTCGCGGTGGGATACGTCTTTACCTACGCAGCATTCCTGATCGCATCAACTGCAGGTAAGTTCGGTTGATGTAGTTCATCAAATGAGCAGTAGTAAATAACTAATCAACATCCCCCGCCAAAAGGTAGGGGATTTTTTGTTGTCCTTGCTTGCGAGTATCAATTCTCTTCTCTTGTGGTACGGGCGTCCCGCCCGTCAGAGTTCCACCGTCCCACCCGATAGAAATAATAGAAGTAGAG
>JAWQFQ010000098.1:0-31445 GCA_035967975.1 Scytonema sp. PMC 1070.18 | reverse complement strand
GAAATGTTTCGTGGGCTCGGAGAAGTGTATAATTTGTAGGACAAATAGAAAGATAAAAAAAGATACATACAAATGCGGTGATGTTGAATTGTAAGTGGGTAGTAGTTAGTAGTTAGTAGTTACTAGCTGAAGCCTTTATCAGATAACACTTTCACAACTATCGACTATCCACAAACCACTAACTGTCCTCAAAACGAAACAAGCTTTATTCAAAAACAACTTTCTTTAAACACCTTCATCTTTTGTAAAAAAATATGACACAATCACAACCTTCATTCAGTTCCGCAGCCGGTGCTACTCGTGGTGTTCCCCCACTACCCCCTCCACCACCTGCAATAAGTACGCTTCGTCAATCTACACAAACTTTAGAATTACCAGTGGAAAGAAATAGCAACCGTGCTGTTGCGGTTAACTCCACACCTCCAGCACCAGCACCAGCACCAGCGCCAGCACCAGTTCCGGTTGCAGCTCATCGTCCTGGAACACCACCACCAATTCCCTCTACAGCACCCGCACGTTCAAAAAGTCAAGGTTCCGACCTGACGTTGGCACAAATAATCCGTGAAGCTTTTGATAAAGGTTATTCTGACATTCACTTAGGAGTGGGTGAAGTTCCCCGTTTCCGCAACCGAGGAGAAATGCAGCCAACGGATTATCCAGAAACGGATAAACCAACTTTTATGAATTGGCTACAGGAGGTCATGACTGATGCAGAAATTCAACGCTTTGAAGAACACTTAGAATTTGACGGTGCTACTCAGTACGAATTTGCACGTGTGCGGATTAACGTTTTTGGTTCCTTGAAGGGCTACGCAATGGTACTGCGGTTAATTCCGTTGAAAATTCTGACGATGGAACAGCTAAGATTGCCTTCCGTTTTTAGAGATATTTGTCACTACCACAAAGGATTGATTTTAGTTACGGGTCCTACGGGTTCTGGTAAATCTACTACGATGGCGGCGATGATTGATTATATCAATTCTGAAATGGCTAAACACATCATCACCATTGAAGACCCGGTTGAATTTGTTCATAAAAGTAAAAAGTCCTTGGTCAAACAACGAGAAGTGGGTATGCATACCCGTAAATTCGACAATGCCTTAAAAGCAGCTTTGCGGGAAGACCCAGATTTGATTCTGGTGGGGGAAATGCGGGATAAGGAAACGGTGAATACAGCCCTCAAAGCAGCACAAACTGGTCACTTAGTTATGGGAACCCTACATACCAACAGTGCTGTGAAAACTATTGAACGTATTCTCAATCTATATAATGGTGACGAACAGGATGCAATGCGGGTAGCCCTTGCGGAGTCCTTAGTAGCAGTGATTGCCCAAGGTTTGTGCCGTACTACAGATGGTAAGCGTGCAGCTTTCCACGATATCTTGATCAACACTGATGCTGTTAAAGATTGGGTTAAAGAAGGCAAGTATGATGCAATCACCGAATTGATGAAGCAAGCCAGCTTTGATGGCATGATCACCATGAACCAATCCCTGCTTAATCTTTATCAGGAAGGTCGCATCACTGAAGAAACAGCTTTAGAAATGTCCCCAACTCCTAACGAAATGGCTCAATTCCTTCGTGGTAGAGTGTAAGAGAATTATGAATTATGAATTATGAATGATAAAAAATTTCGTAATTCATAATTCATAATTTATAATTCATAATTTTTTCCTCACACGCCCTTGACTTCAGACAAACCACCTTTACCTCAGTTATTTAAAGGCATTGCCCTGTTTACGCCTGGAGGAGATTTGATTTACTGCATCGATCCCAGCAAGCGGGGTCGATGGCATTTACATTTATGCGCCACTTTGCAGGAAATTCTGGATTTATCAGAACCACCTCATTTTTTAGTGCCTTGTTATACAGCGACGATTGACCATTGGTTAGATCCACGTAATCAGAAAATACAGACCTTTGCTGAGGCTTATCCGGCAGTTATGAGGCACCAAGCCGTATTGAATGCTATTTTTGACATGGGAGAGCTAGCTTGGCAGCAGACACCCTGGCCAGAAGGATTGTGCGATCGCATGGTCTTAACCACCTATCGTTCCGCATTTCCCCAACTTTGGGAAGACCATGACTTAGTTGTGCGCCTTGAACTTTCTGAAACAACTCCTTCTTTGCGTCAACCAGTTCCATCCACCCAACACCCTCAATCAAAAACACAAGGTTACGTTCTGCGGTTGTTTGTTGCGGGACATAGTGCTGCAACTGAAAGGATATTAGAGAATTTACACGAACTTTTAGAGCAATATCTGGGATACCCTTACACCCTAAAAGTCATTGACGTTTTAACTCATCCAGACCAAGCCGAAGCCAATCAAGTTTCTGCAACTCCCACCCTTGTCAAAGTTTGGCCCCAACCCGTTCGACGAATGGTCGGGAATTTGGATAACGCTGAGAAAATTTTACAGATGTTAGGTACTCAAGAAATGTAGTGGTTCATCTGGGATGACCTCTGCTCGTTGACGGGCGAGGACGCCCGTACCACAAGAAGAAATTTTTGAAGACTTTTTTATTTGGAACCCCCTAACGCATAATTAATTTCTAGAGATGTCTCTTCTTAACTTTCGCCTTGCTGGTCCCATAAAATCTCCGTCACTCTTGCAATTCCAGCTTTTAAGTGACGGCGAAAGCTACCGATAGAAATATCTAAAATTTCTGCTGCATATTCCTGAGAACGGGCTGGCTGCAGGTATGCATGATACAAAGCCCGATAGAATTTAGCTTCACGAGGAGAACTTTCCAATGATTCGATCGCCTCTTGCAGTATCAGTTGTAAAGTAGCGATGCGTTCCGATGTAGAAGAATTGCTACCTGCGCGTTGAACAACAAGGGGCGAATTTAGTAAAGAATTTTCCCGCAGTTCGTCCGGATACAGAAAATCGCGTAATGCTTGCCGTACTGCTGTTACCATCTCCATTCGATCCAGTGAGATTACTGTTTCGTTATGTGGTATGTTTCCGTTAGGATTATCAATATGATTATCTGAAATAGAATCCATAGCACTAATCTAGTATGGTGGTTCCAGTGACTGATTAATGACGGAACGCACTAGATAATTGTGTCCGAACACCTTAAAATTCTTTTGTCTGCCGTCAGAGTGGCTCTGTGTATTCTCTAGTAGTCCACCAAAGCTACTTCTAGGAACTGCGCTCAACATTTCTGTTCAAGGGAATCTCGTAATTGCTTATCAGAAAAATAAAAAATAAACAACTATTAAAAGAAGTATTAAAAAAAATACATATTTTTAACAAGACATTTGTGTTAGTCTGTCATATCATGTCGGGAGTATAACCATAATAAATGTTTCTTAATTTCTTAACGCCTTTGCGTCTTTGCGTGAGTTTTATTCAAGGTATATGAGCGGACCTCTAATTTGAGAAAGATGCTTGACACAAAGATACGGTTTGGATCTTGAAGAATTGCCAGCACCTTTTGAGCGATGGCTCCCTCACCCCGTGCTGCAGCAATCAGTATGCCTGAATCGATAAATTGACTTTTAACTTTTGAATGCATGACTTCCGTGCAGCGGTACTAGGGTAATGCGGTGACAATGGTATTTTGAAAAGCGATCGCACTAAGTATCTTTGCTGAAGGAAGTCCATTTAGAATGTGTCTAATATAGAATGGTAATCAGCTTTTACAAAAGCACTCTTTGGAAGCTTGCATGGAATTCGACTTGCGAAAAGCGCTTAACGCAATTTCAGACGTTGTCCAAAACCGACCTGCCCCTATTCGTGAGTTCGACCAGATATATATGAAGGTCGCCGATATGGTAATTCAAGCAGAGTACGTAGCTCGTGTTTTTAACAACAAGGATGTCGTATTTGTCGGGGACGGTGATGGAATTGCACTGTCTGCCGCTCATTTAAAAGCCCAAAACGTCATTAATTATGGACCCAAGTCGATCACTCTGCTTGATTTTGATGAGCGGATCGTCAATTCCGTGCGGCGATTTGGTGAGAAGCTTTACCCCAAGATTGAGATTTCAGCACACCTTTATAACGTGGCAGAAGCACTGCCCCAGGAACATTTTGGTGCATACGATGGGTTTCACATCAATCCTCCTTGGGGAGCAAGTAACAATGGAGAAAGTGTCATAGCTTTTTTCGAGCGCGGTAGTCAAGCAACCAAAGAGAAGAGCCTAGGTATCGTCGTCATAGCAGATGACCCCGACTTACTCTGGACTCAGGAAGTATTACGCGACACGCAACGCCGGGCGCTTGATCTCGGATATGTGGTATCCGAGCTACAGCCACAGTTGCACCTTTATCATCTCGATGACGCACCCGATCTGCGTTCATGTTCGTGCCTATTCCGTCGTATCGACCCTGTTTGTATGCAGAAAACATCGGAACCTCTTGAGTTGGCGCGACTTGAAAATTTTTATGGCAAGAATTCCCCTTTGCGCTTTCGATACGTGCGCGAGCGCCCAACTCTGAACACAAACAGAGAATCAGACCAACTCTACATACTTGAAAAGCTGGAGGTGCATAGTGAATAACACGATGAAGAAAGCAGGTTTCATTTTCATGAAAGTTGGTCTGCACGCGCAAGAAAACATTGATGACATTATCAAGCGTAAACAACGTGAATTTGAAGAGACGGGTTCAATTTTCTGGGGTTATGGTGGTAATACCTGTCATCCTCTGACTATGGTCCAACCGTTTGCAAAAGAGGTGGAGGAAAATGGCAACGAAGTTCTCATTGTTATGCAAAAGATGAACTCTAGACATGCCGCTCCGCCAGAAATTGCCAAACAGTACTCGGACGACGGTGTCAATTGGCAACCCATTCCCAAGGGCATAGAAGTCCGTGGGTCACGTTACGCTTTAGTTCTGGATAACCTTCGTACAGAGGAATTTGACTTAAATCTGAGCGAATTACGGGTTGGGGTCGGTCCAAGCCGTGGGCGCAAGGCCGACGAGTATTTGGTTGGTCAGGCAGACAAAGGATGCTTTCTTTACGAGTCTCAAGATCTGCCAGATGCACAGAAGCAACAGGTTGTGAAGCGTATCGAAATTGTCGCTCGCGTGAAAAAACCGTATGCAGTTCTCTTGAAGAATTAACTGGATGGGATATATAGCAAAGTTCCAGTCACAGTACGCAAGTCCCTAATATAAGAAGCAAGCCCCTCTTGCACTGACTCGAAAGCGGCGGGAGCGGTTACACCAAACACAATTTTCAGCGCTGTGTCTACATTCGGTTTGGATCTCACGCACTCTTGGACGTAGGCAAATTGGTGTTCAACTAAGTGTAAGAATAGTACTTCCATTGACACCACGCGACCAGCCAGCGCATTGGAGACCTGAGCAACAGAGTCATTAGTACAAAGTGCTTTCAAAGAGCGCTTGTCACCTGTAATTACGAGCGTGTTGCCAACGGTAGCGCCCACCGCGAGCAGCAGGGCTTCCCCTGCATCAATATTTTGAACAGCGTTTAGCGCATCCAATAGATCCGGGTCGGCTAATCCAGCGTCCAACGGCTCAGAGGTTCTGAGGAATGCTTCCAACCTTGCTGCACTCTCCTCATCTTTACAGCGATGTAACCGATTCTTAACAGGCAAGAGCGAATATTTTGCAGTTGCAAGTACGCGCACATCGGTGGGAACACATCCGAATAGAACTAGGGTCTCATCAAGCAAGCCGTAACGCGCAAGTTTAACTAAGGCATCGTTATCAATCAGAATTAGCCGACCCACGAACGACCTCACTTATTATATAAATCAGTACTGTGTGAACCAGTAACCCTACTAAGGAATTCTATGGTGTCCGGTGGTAGTACTTCAGAGTCGATGCCACCCCACATCGCTTCATTGATGATCGTGGGTGCTGGCAGGTTCTCACCCTGCAGAACCTTAGCCGCAGCATAACCAACTTTCCATTTTCCGGAGTGATTCGCAAAATTCAACACAATGTGACCAGGATCTATACGGTGTGTCTTACCAAACTGAAATGCCGAGTGTGCTAGCTCCTGGGAGTTGATCTGATTGTCTGATGAGGTATAAGTTGCGTTTGGCCTACCATTTAACAGTTCGAGCGCGAACTCATCTGCCGCAAGCTCGTCCGAGTCGTTATCTTTCAATGCGTAAGAGTCTTCGCTCAGTTTCTCATCGACCAATATTTCGTCGGGAGCTATATGCCCAAGGGCAACGTGGGCGACTTCGTGAGCCAAGATAAAGAGTTGCCATGCCCAAAGCGGCGATACTTTTGATAAAATGATGACTGGCCGACTGCTTGTATAAACCACCATGCCATCCATTTTCGCCACACCTTTGCCAAACTCTGCCAGATAAACTACGGGTACACCGTGTGACCAGCAAGCCATTAACAAATTCCTCAGTCCCAGCCAATTACCTGGAAAAGAAGCAAGCACCTCAGTGCGAAGAGCATCAGCACTGCCTACAAAAGAGTTGAATTCTACGCGACAAGCTGATGCAATAGATTCGGCAACACTAACGGCAATCGATGTCGCGGCTGTCAGGTTCCTCGGCTTGTTTGAAATTGAGCGTTTGTACTTTATGTCACGTCGTCGAAGCAATTCAACTCGCGGTCTGGCAGCGAAAAGAGAACTTGCACGAAGACCCAATCGCTTTGCAAGAATTGTTGCAAGTTCTGATGACGCGGCAGCATCCGATAGGACTTCCGACGTGACCCACTCTGGCAGCAATATACTTTGCAAGCTGCGAGGGAAGCCAGCAGACTCTAATGACCCAAAGATCGTGTCAATCTGGCGATCAGGTGTAGTCAAGCCAATCTCCTACTAAGTTACCTGGTGTTCTGTTTGGCTCTTTCAGTTTTTTGGTAGCCATGAGCAGCACTCTTCTATCTACCTCCGTGTCATACTTCAATAATAACGTCCCGCAGCAACTTATTATCTATAGGTTGACTCTACCAAACGCGGTCCGTGGCATATATATAGAAAGCGCATAGCTTATTGAATGAATTACCAACGCATTGACCGAACCAAGCAGGGGTGCAGCTTTGCTGGGAGCAAGGGGGAAAAGAAAAAACTCGAAAATTGTTGTCCCCTGTATCCCTGCGATTGGTCTCATGCGAACGTATTTATTCGTGGAACTGCACCTTTTCTCCTCATCCCCCACCAAGCCCCTCCATTAATGGATGGGGTTTCCCCCTGCTCCCTTCTCCCAGCAAAGCTGCCTCTTCCTTGACGCAACAGTCAAAACGCTGCGTACGCAAAACGGTTTCTGAATCATAATGGCTAGCTTAGCAATTATGGTTGAACCGCTATCCGCCTTTTAACGAGATAGTAGCTGCTGCACTACTGGCTGTGCTTGATTATATTTTCTTTTAGTTATTTTTAGATAATACACTGATTACGAATGAATAGGATGGTGGTATAATCTAGGCACTTGGAGATGCCTATGACAATGAACAAACTGCCGCCAACATTCTGCTGGACCAAAATGGGAACTGAGGCTGGCGAAGATTTGGCAGCAATTATTCGCAGGAAAGAATGGGAACGCCAATTAGGTGGCGGGTACTTCTTTTGGGGAGTTGGTCAGTCCCTAGGAAAGAATGCTAGAGTTGCCGCCCGTGATATAGCTTCTTTGCGTGCGGTTTTTTCACCAATGCTCAGTAAACCAAAGGCTATCGACGTGGCACCGACTGAGGTGGTATTGTGGAACGCATGGGTTGACGTCCAAGGCCAAAAACGACAATTACCAATTCACTGCTTTGTTACGAGCCGTGCTAATGCGCCTTCTGGCAGAAAAAAGGAAAGCCATTACGCCTTAGTGTGTTTTTCCGATAGGGAATTGAATGCACAGCAAGAATACATCTGCATCGATCCTCGCCACCTTCGTAATGTAACAACAAATAAACCTCTCGGAGCGTCACAAGTAACGGCTGTTGTGCGTGCTGAGAGATGGACAGATGAGATCCGCAATGCCAAAGGCTATTCCGTTAGTTTTACTACCGAACTTCGATCGCCCTATTGTGTGCAACTGGCTGAGCCAGTGCTGCTGGATGCACACGAACTTGTTGAGATTAACGAAATTTCGGACTCGGGAGACATCGAATCATGGAGTGTTTTGGTGAGACGACTGCGTTGCCGTAGATTAGAGCGGGTAGATTGGGTTCAATGCACGTTAGACTTGGGTGAGGCAAATCAGTTATCCTTCGCTGATGGTCTCAATGTACTATAGCAAGCTCGTTACTTTTTACACAGAGTTCAACTCAGGTTTCTAATTTCCCCTTTATCGGCAAGTATTGAGAGTGGCTTTGTGTCTGTGCGGAACAATATTTTCTAGCTAGAGTGATGAAAAAGCGCTAATTGCTTTTTTACCATTAGCTATTAGCCATTAGCAGTTCTCACGAAAAAGAAGTTGGTACACGGAAACATTTAAAGCTTAATAATACTGCTTGAGAATATACGTAATTGTTGCTGAAAAGGGTGTGAACTTTCCATCAGAATTTCGTTGGTCGTAAGCTTGAGCAAGAAGTTGGATCTCATCAGGTGTCAGCCCACTCGTAGCTTGTAATGCAGCATCAACTGCTGCGCGTCTTAACTTTCTCAACTTATTAATGTCAAGAGCTAGTTTTTGAATGGTGGTTTTAGCAGCCGCTTGCTTTTCGGGGTCATCTGTCGGAAGAATTTCTCCAAAACCAGAATACTTGAAATAATCTCCACACTTTGGATCGAGGGGAGAAATCATCAAATCCTCGTCAAACCAAGCTTGTTTTTTGTGTCCGCAATGTACTGGAACCCGAGGTCTGTCTTCATCTTCTCCCTGACACGAAGCAATTAGATTGGTGTACTCAAAGGTTAAGTGTCTGTAAACACTCTTAGGTCGGAAGTGTTCAATATGACATTGCTTTCTTGAAATGGGTCTACTACAGTAGCAACAGATGTAACCTTGCTCCTGTAGGAGTGAGTAATAGACATCATCTTTCACGGATTTCGAGAAAGATTTCCAATCGGGTATTCTGTTACCAAGCTTTTGTTGCCATTTAGTTAAGCTTTCTGGTTGTTGTCTCTTTTGGATGGGTTTCATCGGTTGAGAATTTCCTTACGTCGGATGAGGACATCGGCTCGTACAAACTCCGGATCGTCTTCTCCAATTTCATCAGCCAAGTTTTGTCGTAATTGCTTGGCGCGATCGAGATTCCCCTGATCGATTAATATAAACAAATCGCGGAGACCTTCTTTAATTTCTTGGGGTCGTTCAGCAACACCCATGATGTCTTCTAGAATACTGTTTGTATCTCTACCAAACGAACTTTCTGGTTGTTCGGCAACAATACCATCAGCAGTGGCTTCTAAAAGGTAGATGCTATCAGCTTTGACATGGCTCACCACTTGTGGCGAGTGGGTGGTAACGATAAACTGACAATTGGGAAAGGTTCTGGTTAAAGCGGGAATCATTTCCCTTTGCCATTTGGGGTGCAGGTGCAGTTCAATTTCATCAATTAAGACAACACCGTCTCCTTGTAGTGGATCTTCCTTCCCTGGGTTAGCAATTGCTAAACGTCTTGCTAAATCTCCCACCAATGCTAACAAGCACTTTTCGCCATCTGATAATTGATTGACGATGAGTTCTCGTCCTTGTTTCTTGACTGTCATTCTTAAGGGCGATCGCTCAACTCTTAAGTCAGAAAAATCAGGTTGTAAGGATGAAACCGCCCTTCTGACTGCTTCCAATTGTGTATCGCGATAGCCGACATTATCTCTTCTCAATTCATTTTCTAAGTCTTCCCGATTTCTAAACCATTCAAAGAAGCCTTTGAAGTCAATTCTTCCACCCGTCAGTGCTTGGTCGTAAGCGTTACGTTGCGTAAATAAATGCTCGTCGGAAATTTCCAAAGGCATATCCAGAACAGCACGATTTACCGGATAATAAATAGCCAAAGGAATATTTGCTTTCTCATCTGCTGTCAACTGACTGTTGATATTGTCAACTGCTTCTGTTAAAGGGTCTTTACTAACCGCATCAGCTTCCATCTGCTTGTACTCGTCCAAAAGTACTTGTAAAGCTTGTATTGTCGAGTTTGAAGGACGCTGCTGGAGATTTTGCAGGCGTTGTTGACTGATATCAGCTAATAACTTTAAAGCCTCTAAGCGACTTGCTGCACTTTGAGATGATGGGTCTTCTGCGCGAGCCTCACTCAAAGACCATGTTAATTCTTCCCCTTCCTTTAGACAAACAGCAATTTCAATTTGTGTTTCTTTGCTTCCATTGGTTACATCTTGTTCGCTCAAGGAACGTATAGAATATAAAGAATTTTGAATTCGTCCGGTCATTTGTGACAGGAGAATAGCCAGACAATCAAGTATACTGGATTTTCCTACTCCATTGACACCAATAAGTACGGTTGGACCTGTTGTATTGAAATCTAGGGTCAAATCGCCGATTCCACGGAAAGAATTTATTGTTAGGCGCTTAACTTTCATAAAAATTTAAGCTGATTTAATTGGTATAATACCTTTGTCAAAAACGCGGTTATCGGTGCCGATACCACTTATTTCTATTCTATCTGCATAAACCTCATAAGCGGCAAAACTCAATTTTGATGCCGAATATTCTGTCCATGTAGAATTTCCAACTTGACGAGTCCCCGCACCTCCACCACATATTAAATAAGTGGTCCCATTAATGGGACGAGTGCGTTCGTAATGGTGCTCGTGACCGTTTATATACAGTTGGACACCATACTTTTGAAAAAGTGGAGTAAAGGTTTTGATAAAAGCGGGATTACTACCATAAACACCCGATGCATAAACGGGATGATGACCAAAGACAATTTTCCAAGGGGCGTTACTGGCGCTTAATTCCTGCTCCAACCATTTTAGCTGTTTTTCCCAATCAGCATTATTGTTGGTATCTAATGCAAAAAATTGGACGCGATCGCGGCGAAATGTATAAAAGCGTCCCTTCATATTAAAACCAAGATATTTCAGTTGAGGTTCGCCATTTGCAGTGCGAATATCGTGATTTCCCAAAACAGCTTGAAACTTTACACCTTGTTTGAGTAGAGGAGCATAAGGGCGCTCAAACACTGCATTAATTTTTTCAATTTCGCCATCAACGTAGATATTATCTCCTGCTAAAACCACGAGATTGTAGGGGTGTTGGCTGTGATATTGAGCCATTGCTCCAGCAACAGCGTATTGACCGCGATCGCCTGTTCCGGTATCTGCGACAGAAACAAAACGTAGCAGCAACTCATCATCGGGAATAGGGACTTCTGCTGTCTTCAACGCCGCCGCAGTATGAGTATTTGTACTTGTCCGACGACCTAAAAGACTTAGAAATCCTACACCAATCGCACTGAGACTACCAAAAAACAAAAATTGACGGCGTTTTAACTTCATAAGCGATCGTGATATGTCACCTGCTGCAATTTGCATCAAGATTCAACGAGTTTAGCGTTCTTTCCGGAATAATGGTTACAGATTTAAAGGACGGGGGCTATGATAAGCGAGAATTAGAAACCCGGTTTCGCAGGAGTTACCGGGTTTAGTGAGACTTCGACTATTGTTAACTGAGTAGTATTCGGACGGGTGGGAACGTCTGTATCACAAGAGCGATAATTTATTTCTTGAAAGTCTCTAAGAGGTTGTTTGAAAAGTGGTTGGCTGTGATTTTAGACACTGAATGATCCCCCCTAGCCCCCCTTAAAAAGGGGGGAAATACTCTCAAAGTCCCCCTTTTCAAGGGGGATAATGGTGGATCTTGAATATGATTGCTACTGATGAAAGAACTTTTCAAACATCCTCTAAGATTACCTATTTAACTTAGACTAATTATGCCAAGTTAAAAACATTGTTAAGAACAATTTGTTCTGGTGATAAATCGTAAGTGAGTACAAAGGATAATTGCTCCCAGGTAACACGACCTACAATACCATCATCCTTAATCTTTCTATCTTTTTGGAATTTAATCACAGCTGCTTTTGTTTTAGGACCAAAGATACCATCAATAGCACCGATATCTAACTTCAGGGAACCTCCTTCTTCACGGGAAATATCTTCTGCACGTTTTAACAGTTCTTGCATTCTTTTCACTTCTTGACCGCTAGCGCCTTGTTGTAAAGTCGGTCTTTGCAAAACCCAAATATCTCTTTGTATAGCTGCTTCTGTTTCTAATCCCACGATCCCATCAACAGTAACAGCATTATTTTGCTGAAACTTAATTACAGCAGCTTTAGTTGCTGGACCAAAAATACCATCAATGGCACCAGAATAGAAACTAAGAGTTTTTAAACGTTGTTGTAGTTTAGTAACAGCAGGTCCAGTAGAGCCTTCTTTGAGAGTTACAAAAGTTGTAGTAGCCATAAAATTCTCCTGAAATTTTGGATTGTGTTTTTCCAAAAGGAGCTTCAGAGTAAAAGGAGAAGATTCCAGAGACCTTTACCAAGATTACCCATGAGGGTACTTAAGATTCCGTACCATAAATTGGCAAGTAGTTGCGTGTAAGCACACAATCGCTTAACAAAAGTATAATTTTTCTCTGACTTTATGATGATGTCTGTTGCTGCATAAAAAGTCTCAATGGTATTACTGAGTTGTATTAAGACGCAATTTTCTATGACAACAACAAGCAACGTAGTGAATTTACCCGTTTTGCGTGCTGGTACCCAAGGTGCGGCTGTGTTACTTTTACAGCAACTTCTGGAAGCTCAAAGTTATCGAACCTATGGACTTGATGGGATATTCGGTTCAAAAACAGAACAAGCTGTGAAAAACTACCAAACAAATCAAGGTTTGGTGGTGGATGGTATAGTCGGTGAAAAAACTTGGGCTAAGCTTGGCGATCGCCTCGTCAATCCCTAATGCTGTGGATAGTAGATAGTGATGAAAGCCTTGAAAGACTTTGATAAGGGATGCTGATCATACAATACGGTTCCATGAAGGGTTGTGAGGGTCCTAGAAACCCGGTATCTCGAAGATACCGGGTTTCTCAATAACTGCTTAAGACCAACTGTATGGACTTATCATAGGGTGTATGATTTTTGTTACCTTTTACATTATGAACAAGTAAAAAATTTTCATTCAGGACTCTCTATGGTGTCAAACTTTAGCCGACGTCAATTTCTTATTTATGGATCGGCTACTTTGGGTACAAGTTGGCTGTTGAAAGCTTGTAGTAGCAATCAAACGACGACAACAAAGGGTGAGGAAAGTCAAGGGTTTAAGGTGGCGATCGCACTTCCTGGAATCATCACGGATAAAGCTTGGAACCAGTCTGGTTATGAGGGAGTGAATTTAGCGAAACAAAAGCTGGGAGTAGAAGTAGCCTATGTAGAAAAGGTAGCACAAGCTGACCAAACAGAAGTGCTATCAGATTTTGCTCGCAGAGGTTATAATGTAGTGTTTGCTCACGGGGGACAATTTGATGCTGCTATTGAACAAACAGCACCTCAATTTCCCAACACATTTTTTATTGGTGTAAATGGTGCTGTGAAGGGTGCAAATATCGCCTCATTAAGATTAGATCATATGCAACTTAGTTATTTGTGTGGAATTATTGGCGCTTTGATGACCAAATCTGATAAATTAGCTTATATTGCTGGACAAGAATTTCAAGCGACTCAGGAAGAATTAAGAGGGTTTGAGTTAGGAGCAAAATCTATTAAATCTAATATTCAAGTGATTCCAACTTTTATCGGAGATTGGAATGATATTGTCAAAGCCAAAGAAGCCACCCTAGCGTTAATTTCTTCTAGTGTCGATGTTATTTATCAATGGCTAGATAATTCCTCAGCCGCTGTGTTACAAACTGCTAGCGATAAAGGTGTATTTTCGTTTGGAAATACAAGAGACCAGTTAGAAATTGCACCTAAATCAGTATTAACAAGTGCGGTTAAACATCTAGATGTCGCAATTGCTTATTTGACAGAATTAGCAAATCAGAAACAGTTAAAAGGTGAAGTTTATCGGCTAGGATTGGAAAGGGAAGATATACTGAATTTAGGAAAATTTTCTGAAGTAGTACCAGAATCAGTTAAACAAAAGGCATTGACTGCAAAACAGGAAATTATCACTAAAAAAATTTCTTTTGAAGATTGTAAAGATAGTGGTAAAGATACACGTTGTGTTAAAAAAGCTGTATAAATCTGTCTAGGGCACAAGCATTAAAATTTAGCAAGGTGATATAGCAATCCTATTTGAGTTACTAGCAACATCAGTACCACTTTTTTCCAATGACTTCCCCGAAGGGGCTGACACTCTTTGTGCAGATAAAGGAACTGCCCAAGCAGCATGACTATTAATCTCTTTTTCTGCTAAAATTAAATGTTTTGAATAGCGATGACCAATATTGATAGGTTTATTACCTTTTTTCGTGTTTGGTTGGTAAACGTACCCACGTTCCGGTAAGGTTTTGGCATAAGGGCGTAGGTGTGGTGCCGTATCAGCTGAGAATAAGTGAAAAGGGCGTTTAGATTTAGTACATTTGATACAAGAATTGGAAAACTCTTAGCAAGATTAATCCTGCAAGTAGTTCGCAAGTAATACTCGCGAACTACTCTTTTTTTGTCCAAAGTCCAAAATACTAGTCTTTGGACAAATTCTTCATTCCGACACTTGCTATGGTTTGTATGATGGGAGCCGTGAATGTGGCAATCACCAGAACGCCAATAAGTACGACGGTAATTTTAAGTGTACTTTCTGGTACAGCGATGATACCAGTGATTGCCATTGCCAGTTTTGTCAGTTTCCTCTTGACCACACAAGTATATTTGATCAAGACTCAGCGATCACGCAGCTTTTTGGAATAAAATTTGTGACAGCTTAGCACTTTAAGTAGGTCGATGTCATTGCTATAGAATTGTTAAGAAAATTAGCTGATTACAAATGAATATTTTTTTTTTCAACAGAACCAAATAATCTCCTCTGCTGACCATGTATAGTGACCTAAATATAAAACGGCATAACTAAAAAAAATTTAAGTTAATCTAACTTTGGTGAATTTATGCTTTTAGGAGATAAAACACTTATGTCTAAATCAGCATCAACCTTTATCGTTTTTGCGTCCGATGCTGACTATGCACCTGCTATAGCGCTGATAAATTTGTTGACAAGTGCGGAGTCTTCAAAAGTACGTGCATTAAAACGTTTTGGTGTTGTAGCATTAACCAATTCAGCCATAGAATGGGTGAATATCAACACTGTATCTCCAAATGTTATTCAAGAATATTTCTGTGGTGCTGAAACTGCATTTGTGTTTATCATGCCCACAGATTTGTTGGATATTACTCAGCTGACGAGATCAATGCTAGAGATGGCAACAGAAGCAGGAGTGCGGCGTTTTGCTTGGGTTGCACCTGCTTGTCCTGCGGAAACAGAACTAAGCGATCGCCTAACTGAAGCTGCAAATCTTGTGCGTGACTCTGGGTTAGAGACTTTGGTATTATATCATGCACCATTACTGTCTGATTTGCTGGAGCAAAAGAAAGAATTAAAATTCCGTCGCACCCTATCTCTGCCACTGGGCAACAGTAGTTTACCTTGGTTAGCACCAGAGGTAATTGCCAAGGCACTGTATAAATGGAGGCTGGGTGAATTGAATCACCAACCGCCACAACTGCTGACAGGTGCGACGCAACTCAGCGGACAGGATATTGCAAAAGGACTATCAGATGTATTGAGGCAAACTATAAATACGCGGCAGTTTGCTCAACTACGATTTCAGGCGATCGACCTAGATCAAAGTGGACAGATTGATGCGGCAGAACTGTTTCCCTATCTGCTGGATTTGGGATACAGCCACGACGATGCCCAAACAATTCTGCAACAGGCAGATACAGACAACAGTGGGACAATTGATTTTGAGGAATTTATTCAGGGCTTAGAAGAACATCTCAACAAAATTTTGGCAAACGTGCCTACTGAGGTGCGTTACTTTGACGTGCCACCAGGAGCAGCATTGTACGACTGGATGGTAAGCGGTATGAGCGATAAAGCAGCCCAGTCCCGCTTAGAGTGGCTCACGACATTGAATCAGTATGGATTGCCAAAACAGGGACAAGCCGTAACCAAATGGCTGAATTTACCCAATCCTTCTCTAACAGATTGGGCTAGCCAACATATTTTGGAATTGATCAACGTCTACATTCTGCCAGGGCGAGGCATTCTTAGCGTCAGCGAAGGATTGCTGTCAGGAAGACCTGCACTCATCACCCGTTTGCTGCAAGCTAATAACAGAATGCTGATTGGTCAGCGCAGCCTTGATGGTGAACTATTGGAATGGCGCTGGGCAGATGAGGATACCAGCAAGGTTGAGGAGGTACGCTATACAGCAGAAGACGGCGGTGAACGAGTCTTAAAATTAAGAGACAGCAAGCTCTTTAGCCTCTCTGTTAAAGGACGTTGGGCAGGGCGGCGGTTGGCAATTCAATTATTTTTTCAAGATGCACCTTTGCCACGTTGGCAGGTTGCTTTGTTCCGAGAACTAGGAGAATTGCAAATTGAGGAAGCTATAACGCTGGGTTCGGATAGCGATATCGTTTGCAACTGCACAAAGACCACCTGTGGTAAGGTGCGAGAACTGATCGATACAGGTCTGGATACGCTGGAAGGAATTGTTGAACAAACCCAAGTCACAATGGTTTGTGGCAGTTGCCAACCGCTAATTGAAGAAATGCTGGGTTCTGCAAATCTGGCGGTTGCTGAACTGATTGCGAAACTTGACTTAGGACGAAATATGGTGTCCTTGCAGTTTCGTCCGGTGTATGAACAAATCGTTGCTTCTAAACCAGGACAACATATTTTGATTCAAGGGCGGGTCGATGGAAATTGGGTGACTCGCGCTTATACTTTGAGTTCGCCTGCCGATCAAACAGAGGAATACGAAATTACAGTCAAACGCGAGGAATTAGGATTATTTTCGCGGTGGTTATCCGATCGCGCCGATGCAGAAGCCTTAGTTCGTATTTCGCAACCACGTGGTGAGTTTGTCTTAGAAGATGAACAGCCCGTTGTCTTCTTTGCAGGAGGAATTGGTGTTACTCCAGCGATCGCCATGATGCGAACCCTTGCCCGTCGCGGCGATACTCGTTCATTTCACCTTGATTGGTCGGCTCCCTATAACGAAGATTTCGTCTTGAAGTCAGAATTAGAAGAACTCACTGCTGCTCACCCGAATTTAACCTTCACTCTGCGAGCAACGCGATCAAGTAGCAGACTAGATGCGGCAGCAGTACAAAATCTCTATCCCTATGTTGAGGGAACAGTTGCGTTCATGTGCGGTCCTCAACGCTTCATGGATGCAATACGAGACTATTTGCGACAATCAGGCTGGCAAGATACTGCCATTCGTCAAGAGTTATTCTCCTCAAAGTTGGATGAGGAGGGCAAAGCTAAAGCTCCCGTCCGGCAGGTAATTCAATTAGCAGGAGGAATTACCCCAATTGAGCAAAACAGTATATACGTTGAGCCGATCGCCTCGGTGATGCAGGAAGCAGAAGTATTTCTCAAGCAATGTTACTTAGAACAAGGGTTAGCGGAAGTATTTACACCGCGCTGGCAAGAGGTAAAAGCTGCCATTGAGCAGACAGGAACCTACGAACACACTTACGATGAACTGGCATACGGCACAAAGCTAGCTTGGCGCAATAGTAACCGCTGCTTGGGACGGAATTTTTGGCAGAGCTTGCAACTGCGCGATATGCGACATCTGCAAACTGAGGAAGAAATTTTCCAAACTCTGCTGGAACACATTAAGTTTGCCACCAATAATGGAAATTTGCGATCAACCATTACCATCCTAAGTCCTGACCTGAAGATTCGGGTATGGAACGGTCTGATGCTGCGCTATGCAGGTTATCGGCAACCAGATAATTCAATTTTAGGCGATCCTGCCAACGTGGAGTTGACTGAGCAAGCACTGAAATTTGGTTGGACTAAAGAATCTCGAACCCGGTTTGATCTACTACCGTTAATTATCCAAATAGGAGAACGAGAGCCGAAATGGTTTGAAATTCCACCAGAAATTGTTATGGAAGTTCCTCTTTCTCATCCCCGCTATGACTGGTTTGAGGAATTAGGACTGAAGTGGTTCGCTTTGCCTGCGGTTAGTAACATGATGCTAGATATGGGCGGCATTCAATACCCCACACCGTTTAACGGCTTCTACATGGGTGCAGAAATTGGGGCAAGAAACTTTAGCGATATCGACCGCTACAATATGTTGTCAATTATTGCCGAAAAGATAGGCTTAGATTGCAGCGAAACGATAACACTGTGGAAAGATTTAGCTTTAGTAGAACTGAATGTGGCTGTCCTGCACTCATACAAAAAATATGGTGTCAGGATACTTGATCACCACGCGTTAACCGCTTCCTTTATGCAGTTTGTAGATGATGAACAACAGTGTGGTCGTCACGTTTATGGCGATCGCATTTGGCTGATTCCACCAATATCAGCTTCCACGACTCCGGTGTATAAAGTAGAGTTTGAAAACCGTCTTCTAAAACCCAATTATTTCTATCAGCGTGACCCCTGGCAAACAGAATCTGCTGCTGGTAAGTGTCCATTTCACCATCAGGCTTAAGCACAAAAGGCAGATACGGAGAGATTTTTAGAAACATTCGGCTTAAGGGAGATTCTTAAAAAGAATATGAGCTATGAAAAAAATTGGTTGAAATTAGTTCTGAGTTGGCGGGGTTCCGTCATTGGAGGTATTAAATATCAGCTAGCAGTGAGTATGTTCATTGCTCTAATCATCACAGTCATCTATGAAAATGGATACACCGGACTCAGCCAGCCTACCCTAGCTGGATTGATTCCAGGTATTGTGTTAGGCTTACTGCTGGTTTTCCGCACTAACACTGCCTATGAACGCTTTTGGGAAGGTTGGCAGATTGCTGGGATGACAATATTTACAGGTCGAAACCTCTCCCGGCAAATGTGGATGAATATCATCGTTAAAAATTCTGAAGAGCAACAGGAGAAAGTAGCTTATCTGCGATTGATTGCCGCATTTTTTGTTGCTATGACACAACATTTGCGGCGAAAAAGAGTAGACGACAACCTCAAAGTTCTCTTAATTCAAGAACATTATTTGGAACTGAAAAATGTAAGCAATATGCCACTCAAAATCACGCAATGGATTGGAGCTTATTTAACTAAACAATATACCCATCAACACATAGATAGCTTTCAATTTGCTGCTCTCAACCGCTTACTTGACCAATTAGTTGAGTGTTTATCACGCTGCGAACGTATTCTCAATGCACCAATGCCCAGAGCCTATTCAATGCATTTACGACATTTGTTGATTTTGTATTGTTTCGCCCTGCCTTTTCAAATGGTCAAGGATTTGCATTGGTGGACAGTTCCAGTTGTTGGTGTTGTTGCTTTTGCATTGTTTGGGATTGAAGCCATTGGTTTAGAAATTGAGAATCCGTTTGGTCACGATGCAAATGATATCCCTTTAGATAATCTTTGTCGTAAATTGCACAACGACATAGAAGAGCTAATCGCTGCTGATGAGAATGCGATGCCTACGGCGAGCGAAGCTATCGCAACTTTACCCAATTCCCATGTAAGCTAACAATCTTCCTATTAATTCTCCAGCATAGCTGCTTTTCTTCAACCATAATTCTATGAGTGAATCAATTGATAAAACGACTACTGAAACATCAACAATCTCTACCATATTCACAAGTATACTCAAACAAGTTTGTGAAGAAACACAGTGGGAGTATGGCGAAGTGTGGCTTCCTAAAACAGACACAATTTTGGAACTAAATCCAGCTTGGTACGTTAGTTCACGGGTGAGCGACAATCGGCAAGTTGCTTGGGCGCATTTCCGGGATTGTAGTGAAAGTTTTATCTTGCGTTTAGGTGAAGGATTGGCTGGACGAGTTTGGGACACTCAAACTTCGGAGTGGATTGCCGATGTCTCTGCTGAATCCGAATCCTATTTTTTACGGAATCAAATTGCTAAAGCTTTTGGAGCTAAAGCTGGCTTTGGAATACCTATAGTAGAGAGAAATATCCTAGCAATTCTTGTCTTTTTCATGTCTGAAATTAGGGAGCAAGATATGAAAATGATCGCAGCAACCGAGGCGATCATTAGACGGTATGCAAAATATCGCTACCGATACGAAACTCCAGTCAACAGGAACTATCTCAAAACCTGATTTTGACGTTGAAACTGGGAGGAAAGCAAGTTCTGGCTATCGCTTGCTTAAAGCTCAATCACAGAGCGGTATTGGGATTTTTCGGAGATGTCTAGTGTTGGGTGATGTAAAAGCTGCCCTTTGAACAGATGCTGACTCTCGTAACTTACGGGAAACGATGCGGCATTGTTGTGAAAAACATAAACAACGTATATTCCTTGCTAGGCTTGCATTTCTCCTTTGTTGTAAATATGTCATATCTACGTTTAGAAAACATAACGAAAAGCTTTGGGTCTTTCATTTCTAACAATAATATCAGTTTCAGTGTTGAAGCTGGCAAAATTCATGCCATTTTGGGAGAAAATGGTGCAGGGAAAACGACTTTAATGAATATTATCAGCGGTCTTTACCAACCTGACAACGGAAAGATTTACATTCAAGATAAATTAGTTACAATTAGCTCTTCCCAGGAAGCCATTCAATTAGGGATTGGCATGATTCACCAACATTTCATGCTAGTTCCTCAATTAACTGTAACAGAAAATATAATTTTGGGAAGAAACAATAAGTTGCATCTCAATTTATCTCAAAAACAACAGGAAATCGCTGCTTTATCCCAAACTTATGGATTAGAAGTCAATCCATCTGCAAAAGTGGCAGATTTGCCAGTAGGAACACAACAAAGGGTAGAAATTCTCAAAGTCCTTTATCGGAAAGCAAGATTGTTAATTCTTGATGAACCAACAGCAGTTTTAACACGTCCGGAAGTTGTATCGTTAATCAAAATTCTTCGTCAACTTGCTGCGGCTGGTAATACAATCATTTTTATCGGTCACAAATTAGATGAAATCATAAATCTTTGCGATACAGTCACAGTTTTGAGGAAAGGAAAGGTCATTGCGACGACAACTAAAGAAACTACGCCTAAAGAATTAGCTGAATTAATGGTAGGGCGTGAGGTATCTTTACAATTGAATAAATCCCCAACTTTAGCAGGAGATGTTGTGCTGTCAGTGCAAAATTTGTATGTAGAAGATGATAGGGGGGTAAGTGCTGTTAATGATGTTTCTTTTGAATTGCGAGAGGGTGAGATTTTAGGACTTGCTGGTGTGGATGGGAATGGACAAAGAGAATTGGCGGATTCGATTTGTGGTTTAAGGAATGTGAAGCGGGGAAAGATTGAAATGTACCCATCCCCTAACTCATCCCTCCAGGAGCAATACTCTTCGGTTAAGCACAAACGAGAAACCCGGTTTCTTGGAGAAACCGGGTTTCTGACACCTCAATCATCGTTAACCGACTCTTATCCACAGGGGAGAAAGGGAAATAGGATAGTGGGGTATATTCCAGAAGATAGACAAAAAATGGGTTTAGTGCTACAATCTAAAATCTCCCAAAATTTAATTTTGAAAGTTTTTAAAAACCTCCCTTTTTGTCGTCGTGCTTTGTTGCAACAGGAAAGTATCAATAACAATGCCATGTCTGCAATGGAAGAATTTGATATTCGGACAACTGGTGTCGGTGTGAAAGTGAGTCAGCTTTCGGGGGGAAATCAGCAAAAGGTTGTGCTAGCAAGGGAATTGGCGGGGAAACCTGCGTTAATTGTGGCGATGCAACCGACACGCGGGTTGGATGTGGGGGCGATGGAGGCGGTACAGTTGCGGTTGTTGGCGGAAAGGGAAAGGGGCGCGGCTATTTTGTATATTTCCACTGAGTTGGAGGAGATTATGGCGATGAGTGATAGGATTGCTGTCATTTACAGGGGTGAGTTTGTTGGTGTTTTGGATGCACAGACAGCGACAGTGGAGGAGATTGGTTTGTTGATGGGAGGAGCCTCATGAATTCCTATCGCCTTCAACCTCTATTCCCATTTCTCTCACCTCTCATCGCCATACTCTCCGCTCTGATTGTCGGTGCAATTCTCATCTTAATCGCAGGTGCAAACCCCATCAACGCCTACACAGTTTTATTCCAAGAATCCCTCTCAACGTATTTTGGATTTGGTAACACTCTCACAAAAATGACACCGCTACTATTCACTAGTTTAGGTATCTTAATTGCAGGTGGAATGGTAGGATTACTGCATGCATTTTTAAGTGTAACTCTTTGCGTTGACCAATTAGTTTCAGGGCTGGCGATTAATTTAGTTGCTGCTGGTTTTACATCATTCTTCTCACGGTTAGTATTTAGCAATGCTGGACAAGAACGTTTACCAGAAATTGCACCTATAATTGTTCCCGTTGTTAGTCATATTCCTCTGATTGGTCGTCTGCTATTTCAACAAGACTTAATCGTATATTTTTTGTTTTTGTTAATCCCTATAACTACGTACATTTTATATCAAACTAGCTTTGGTTTAACCTTGCGGGCTGTCGGTGAATATCCTCAAGCCGCAGATACATCTGGAATTTCTGTCTCAAAAGTGCGTTATTTAGCTGTAATAGTTAGCGGCTGTCTTGCTAGTTTGGGTGGCGCTTATTTAACAGTGGTGCAGGTAAGATATTTTACAGAAGGGATGACTGTCGGTAAAGGATTTATTGCGATCGCAGCTCTCATCTTTGGCAAATGGCATCCTATTGGTAGTAGCTTAGCTTGTTTGCTGTTCGGTGCAACAGAAGCTTTGCAATTGAGAATTCAGGCTTTAGGTGCGAATATACCTTATCAATTTTTGGTTATGCTCCCTTATGCGATCGCACTCTTTGCTCTTGTTGGGTTAGCGCTTAAATCTACACCTCCAGCTGCTTTAGGAATTCCCTACGTTAAAGCGAGTAGAAATGCAAAATAAAGGTAGATGACCACAGATGAATCTGTATTTCCGCCTTTTAATCTTGGCTCCAAGATAGATGACTCTGTTGGAGAATTAATGAAGCTTGTAACGCATTACTGACAATTTGACTTAATTTCAGTCTATTTTGACGCATTGGAGCTATGAATCGCCGTTTTTAACCGTGGGCGGATTGTGAATTCACTCACAAAATTATAGGTTTCGAGGTGACATCTTTCTTCAGGCTGTGAAAATAGGAAGTTGAGCACCAAAAATGCTCTCTGAATTTGCAGAAACCGTTGCAACATCCACAAACGTCAATGTTGCTAAAACTGACAGTCTAGGTAGAACAACGAGAGTATCGCTTCCTAAGCTAGCTAGAGCAACTCCCTTAGTCCCTATACTTGATAGGTCAATTTTGGTTTCAGCCACATTGAAGTTATTAATTTTTGTGAAGCCACGGAACTCAAGCACGATGGTGTCGTGACCGCCTCCTAACCACACAGTGTTTGAGCCTTTCCCGGCTGCTATCAAATCATCCCCAGAGCCAGAGTAAATGAGGTCATCACCAGCACCTGTTGCGATTTTGTTATTCCCGTCACCAGCAAAGATTTGATTATCACCATCCCCAGTTGTAATGACGTCAGCACTGCTACCCCCATAGATGACATTGTCACCATCACCAAGGGTAATAGTATTTTTACCATCGCCAGCATATATGGTGTTATTACCATCGCCTGCGGTGATAACGTCATTACTTGATGTACCATAGATGATGTTATTGCCATCACCAAAGGTGATAGTGTTGTCTTCGTCTCCGGCATCAAGGGTGAAACACCTATATGCAGAGGGCTGTGGAGGTGATAAAGACGCTGAAGTATCGACTGTACCTGCCATAACTTTGGCTCCTTGATTATTCTACCGTTATTGATTTAAGCATAGTTACCAAAATTAAATTGTCAGAAAAAAAATAATTTTGTAAATCTATTTTAAAGATTTGTTGTTTCTAGCAGTTTTCACCTAAATAAACCAGACCGTTTGTAGGAGATCAGCGGTTTAACCCCCTACTACGCAGATGAATACAGATGAGTATTTACAAGCTAAGTTGGAAATTGTAGTACGTCTGTGAGCAATGCAGAATATGCACAATTTTAATCAGTCTGCAACAGTGAATTCTTTGGGTCCCAGTTTTGAGGGATTTACCATTGAAATGAAAGAACCAATTCAAGAAGACGATATGCGTGAGTTGGTGTATCGCGAAATTGGTACTCATTGGCAGATTAACTCATTTGGGCATCAAACAACGGTTGGGAAAACTCAATTCGAGGTGATTCCTCAACAAGCAACTTTGTCAGTGAAGGAAGCTTGGGAAATGACTTATCGTTTGCGGGGGCTTCCAGAGGTAGAGTATGCGGAACCACTCTTTACAGTTGCTATTTCCCATAGTCCGGACTGGAGTGACCAACCCGCTCAAATGGCGAATGAAGCAAGTGTTAACAAAACAAACGAAGTTGAACTGGAACGGCGTACGTTTGCTATCAAAGCCCAACCCTCTGATAAAACCGACGATCCGCTATGGATGCATAAGCAAATTCAAGTTCTAGAAGTATGGGAACGTTTCTTTCCTGACCCTCGGAAACCGCCGGGACATGGGGTTGTGATTGGGCTTCCCGATACTGGGTATACATTGCACCCGGAAGTTATCCCAAATCTGCTGATTCACAAAGGTTATGATTTTCTCAAAGGCGATAATGACCCTCTTGATGAATTGGAAACACCTTTTGGTGTTCTCATCCCCAATCCTGGTCACGGTACATTTGCAGGTAGTATCGCTATTAGTCCTAGGAATAATCCTACTAACGACCCATCTGTTAAAACTGTAACGGGGATTGCACCCGGTTCAAAGTTAATCCCGATTAGAATCGCCTATTCCGTTGTGCAAGTTAATATGCTTAATCTTGCTAAGGGGATTGAATATGCTGTCGAGCAAGGGGCTCATGTCATTTCTGTGAGTTTGGGAGGATTGTCTAGTAGGCGTTTACACGAAGCGATCGCCTATGCTCAAAAACAGGGTGTCATCATCACAGCAGCTGTTGGTAACTTTGTTCCTTTCGTTGTGTTCCCCGCAGCGTATGATGAAGTGATTGCTGTTGGAGCAAGTAATATCAATAAAGAGGTTTGGGTCGGTTCATCACCTGGAAGTGAAGTCGATATCGCCGCACCTGGTGAAGAAGTTTGGTTCGCATTACCCGAACGTAAAGAAGATGGTAATATCGAATACAGGGTCAAAAAAGGTACCGGAACCTCTCTTTGCACTCCTATCGTCGCTGGCATTGCAGCATTATGGCTTTCCTATCACGGACGGGAAAACCTCATTCAGCGTTATGGAGCAGAAAATATACCTATTATTTTTCAGCGAATTATACGTAATAATTGTGACACAGTACCTGGATGGAATACAGGTAGGTTTGGTGCAGGTATTGTGAACGCAAAGAAAGTTTTAGAAGCAGAATTGCCAAGAAATGTTAATAATTTCTTAATGGCGACTGCTTTTCAACGTCAAGAAGATATTCTGACAACCTCCAACCAACTAAAGCCTTTTGTCCACCTTTTTGAGCAAAGTTTGCCAGAAGTTCCCGTAGAGACTAGGGATGCAGGTATAATAGAGAACCCACTGAAAACAAAGCTAGCTGAACTTTTACAAATTTCAGAAGCGGAACTACCTTCACGCTTGCAAGAAGTTGGTGAAGAACTTGCTTTCTATTTTGCGGTCGAGCCGGAACTTTATAAGGAATTTGCAGCACTCCTGTCTCAGGAAACAACGCAATCGGCTCAATTGCGCCAACTGTCCTTTGCAATGCGATCGCCAAATTCTATGGATACTGTACGTAGTCATTTACTGTCTAAAGGTGTATCTGAATCTCTGGCGACGATATTACCTGGTGAGAAACTATCATAAGCTTTGTTTTAAATATCACGCAAAGTCGCAAAACTTTTCTTAGAGGATGTTTTAAAAGTCTTCTCGTCAGTAGCATGCACATTTCACATCCCCCTAAATCCCCCTTAAAAAGGGGGACCGTTAGAGATTTTCCCCCCTTTTTAAGGGGGGCTAGGGGGGATCAACCAGTGCTTGAAAATACAACAAACCACTTTTCAAACATCCTCTTAGCGCCTTGGCGTCTTTGCATGAATATTTATCCCAAAATTTATTTCCAGGCGATTTTGGTATTTCTTAGGAGGGATTTTCTTGTTTTGATATGCTTTCCTTCGGTAGAAGATTCAGGACAAAAAGAGAAGATATTTTATATATAGGGTACAAATAAAAAATTTTCTAACATATTGCAGTTTCTAATGAGTCCAAGGAGATTAATATGGCTTTAATGAAAATTGATGAATATTATCCTGATTATACTCAAGATGTTTTTGGAGGGAATGACCTCATAAATTATAGCGTTTATGCTGATAATGGAGATGATAAAGTAGGTTCTGTTGAAAATATTTTGGTTGATGAAGAGACTGGACGTTTTCGCTATTTGATAGTAGATACGGGTTTTTGGGTTTTTGGGAAAAAAGTTTTGGTTCCTGTAGGTCTTGCACGTCTTGATGATGATGACAAACGTGTTTATGTTGCAAGGCTGACTAAACAACAAGTGGAAGATTTGCCAGAATTTACAGAAAATTTGGCGATTAACCAAGATTATGAAGAACGAGTTAGAGGTGTATACCGTCCATTAGTAGGTACAACGGCTGCTGTTCCAGATTATAACTATGGCATCTATGATTATCTACAAGAACCTTACTTTTACGATATGTATGGGCTGGGTTATCCTACTTTTGGAGCCTATGAACAACGTTTACTTGCAAGGAGAGAACGATAAATCGGTTATGATTTAAGCTGATTTTGTATCAATACTTGAAATGCAGCCAATTCATCTCGTCCACCCACAGCTAGTAAGCGATCGCCTGCGTTCAAAACTGTCTTTGGTGCTGGATAATACACTACCTCATCACCCTTTTTTATCGCCATGATAGTGACTCCCGTGATTTTCCGAATATCTGCTGTCGCCAGAGTCATTCCTACTAACGCGGAATTGCTTGCTAAAGTTATCCATTCGCGGTTAAGTTCTGGTGCGGCGAGAGTTACATCCGGTTGAAGCTTACGAGTGACTATTTCCCCACGAATACTCTGATAGCGGTTGTTTCTCATCCCATTAATCACTGAGTAAATTACCGACTGGGGTTCTCCAAGAGTACCTAACATATGCGCCCCTATTTCCAGCGCCGCTTCAAATTCTGGTTGTACGACTTCCTTTGCACCTAATTGGGAGAGAATGTCAATTTCTTTATTTTGATGGGAACGAGCAACGATTTCTAGTTCTGGAGCTAAAGCCAAAGCACGTTTGAGTAACAGTCGTGTACTAGCAGGATCGGGTAAGGCGATCGCCAATGCTTTGGCTTTGTTCAGATGAGCTTTTTCCAAAACTAACTCTGAATCCGCATCCCCAAAAACATAAGGAACATTTTCATGTCTTAAGCGTTTGATTGCTGCTTCACTGTTCTCAATCACCAGAACCTGATGTCCTTGGCTTTGCAAAATATTGACTACAACTTGTCCAACTCGCCCATATCCTGCAACGACTACATAATCACGAAATTCTTCCGGTATAGATAAATCTTTTGTATCTTGAAATCGTCGCAAGTAACCTGATAAAAATGGCAAATTTGCCAGCTTATTAGCCAAGATGGGTGAGAGTCGTAGCGATACGGGCGTGAGTAATAGTGTAATTGCTGTAGTTCCTAATAATAACAAATATTTTTCTTGTGTAATAAAGCCCTGTTGCCAACCCACTAAGGCTAGCACGAAGGAAAATTCTCCAATTTGATTGAGTCCTAAACTGGAAATGACCGCTGTTTTAAATGAGTAGCCAAATTTCATCACAATAGGTAAAACAATTGCTGCTTTTCCAAACATCACAACAGCAACCAAACCTAAAATGATCCCAAAATTTTGAATAAGAATATGGGGGTCAATCAGCATCCCTATGGAAGCAAAAAACAAACTGGCAAAGGTGTCTCGTAAAGGTAGGATTTTTGCCAGGGCTTGGTCTGCATAATCAATCTCGGAAATCATCAAGCCAGCAGCAAACGCTCCCATTTCAATGGAAAGACCAAGTTTTGCAGTCACTAATGCTACACTTAAACACAGAGCAATGACTGTTAGAAGAAATAGCTCGCTATTTTCAGTTTCTGCTATACGTTTCATTCCTTGCGGAACCAACCAACGACCTACAACAAAAGCTGCAGCTAAAAATACCAGGACTTTCAGTAAGGCAGTCCCTAATGTTGTCACAATATTAGCAGGGTTATTGAGAGCTGGTAAGATGGCTAACATGAATCCTAGAGCCAAGTCTTGTGCAATCAAAATTGCTAGCATGACTTGACCGTGTATTGTATTGGTTTCTCCCCGTTCGGTGAGGGTTTTCAGAACAACAGCCGTTGAGGAAAGTGAGAGAACTGCTCCCAGAAATATACCTTGCGGTGGCGTGTCTACCCAACCAACCACAGTTGACAATAGGGCTACAAGGGCAATAGTTAAACCAATTTGTAGTAAACTACCTTTAAGGGCAATGTCTTTTACCCGTTTGAGTTCCGCAATTGAGAACTCTACACCAAGGGCAAATAATAGCAAAGCTACTCCTATTTCTGCCAAAGGTTTAATCTGGTCAACTTCTTTGAGAAGTTTCAAACCGAAAGGACCGATAATTAAGCCACTGGCTAGATATCCTAACAACACTGGTTGGCGCAGCCGATTGGCTAGGTAGCCTCCAACGGCGGATGCACCTAAGACTGTTGTCAAATCTAATATGAAGTTTTCCCCAGCCGCCATGTTTTTCACCACTGCTTAGCTTTTGTGTTAAAGCGTAATACAAGCTCTTGCTTCAGTAAAGAAAAAATTAACCGCAGATGAACGCAGATAAACGCAGATAAATTTGTGTTTAAGTGAACTAAGGGGTGTTGTAAGATGCTATGCTGGTTTTGAATGCGTTGGGTTTAGGGTCGTTGTTAGGTAGACTTCTGTTTTAACTGGTTGGTTAAAGACAAAATGTCGGCGATCGCATTCTCCATCTGTGAGAGTTGAGTTTCCAGTTTGTCAATTTCTTGTTTCTGGGTAGCATCAAGATTTTCTGTCTTCCACTTTGAGACTTGCTCTGTGTATACCCACATGATTTCTTGCTGTTCAGCAAATACTTTGAGTATCCGTTCAACTGTTTGGTCATCTAGTGGGTGAGTCAGGTTTTGAGCCTTTTGTAATTTTTGATACTGCTCTAGAGCGTAGGTTAATCCCTCATCAATCATCTGTGCAAGAAGGGGCAATTTACTTAGGGGTTGCCAGCTTGGCGCTTGGTTGTGATTGTTTGGCATCATGTTTGCAAGAATTGCCTTTTAAGAAACACAGGGTTTAGGGTGTGGGGTGTGGGGTGTAGGGGGAAAAGTGTTTGTTTCATTCATGGCGGGTTGCTACCGTTTCCCGCATAACACTCCTGAAAAAGAATATCAGATAATTGCACTTTTTACAAGATTATGGCGACTGATTTAACGCCCACTTTAACCAATTCTTGAAAGAACTTATAGCGTTTAATCGCTTGACTCCTGGAGCACGAGCTGCTGCAAGACTATCGACAGCGCAAAGGGCGGCGTACTGCAAACCAAGGAAGCTATCAACTGCTGCATAGGGTCCACCTAGGGTAATCGCCCCAGCGAGATACATTTGACCCTTACCATTACGCATTTCAACCATTTCAAAATTGTTGGCTACGGTCAATCGCCCTAGATGATTCAAAGGCAGATTGTAGTGCGTGACTAGGTCTTCTAAAAGTGGGTTGGTGTCTACTTTGGCATCAAGCCCGGTGGCGTCAATGATGAAGTCAGCTTCTAGGGTGATTTGTCCAAAGCTCTTTTCTTGGATATATGTAACGGGACGGTGTTGGGGATCGCGTTCAACACGCTCTACTTCTCCAAATACAATTTTATACCAACCCTCTTTTAACCCTTCTTCAGTAATGTGCTGCCAATCATGGCGGTCAGCCGTGGTGGTACCGCCCCACTCTTTTAACAAGCGCTGGCGTTCATCAGGACTTGCTTTTTCTAACATGACTCGTAGTTCTCCACTCCAACAGGCTTTGGGCCAGTTGAAAGGTTGGTATTCATAATGATTCTTAACAAGGCGTTGTGCTTTCTCAAATTTGTTACCTACAGGTTTGGGCGATCGCATTAAATGCAACACTGTAATATCTCGATTCTGCTTTCGAGCCTCATAAATACGTTGCACAATGCGGGAAGCGACAATTCCCCGTCCCCGAAGCAGCACCTTACCGCCTTGTCGTTCCAGTTGTTCGTAAACATGGTTATGGTCTTCATAGGCATTGACGACAGTTTTGAAATCTTGGTATTGTTCCCTATATGCTTGCAAATCTGGAAGAAACTGAATTGCCGGATAACCAGTTGCCAAGTGCAAGTAACGAGTCACATGAAAAGCATAACTTCCCGGTCCTCGCGAGTAAGCTACACAGTACCTACCATCATCGGTTTTGCGAATGGCTCGCACTCGTCCATAATGGTAAATCTTGTTCCAACCGATTCGCTTTGTCTCGCGGTCTATCGAATCGAAAACGTTTCCCGCACGCGGCGTGTAAGTTTCGGCAAAGGTTGGTTCGTTAAATACTTGCCACAAATACTTCAAAGATAGGTTGAGATGTCCTTTTGTAAAATTCTGCCAAGCTTCCCGTAATGCATAACTAGGCCAACCCCAAATATTATCAGGGCAAGAATCAGAATTGGAGCGCAGGCGTTCGTGTAAAGGAATTTGTGAATTTAGGCAAAGGCGCTTGTATCGCGCATATGGTTCCTTTTCCAAACCCAATGCCACGATTTTATCACTTCCAATTCCACAGATTCTCAGTAAATCTACCCAAATATAACTCCCCAATCCTGCCCCAATAGTCAAATAATCACTTTCATCTACGGGTAAACCCGTAGCATGGAGGTCTTGCACAGGGACTTGTTCCCGTTGAAACACAGGTGGTGGAAAACCAGAACCTAAAGGTGTTATCGGTCGCGATAGAGGTAAGCTGGGGTCTGGGAGATTGGTATTAGGGTTGAACTGGATGGTGGAATTAGTACTTCTGTTGGGTGCTGGTGTACTTGCTGGGAGAAAAGAAATTGTGATGATATAAGAACCTATTTGCAAAGTATCGCCATTAGCCAGAAGACTACGCGACTGACGTTGACCGTTGACAAAGATACCATTGGTACTGTTTTGGTCAATCACCACAAACCCATTTTGTTCCCAGTCGATTAAGGCGTGGTAGCGAGAGACTTGACTGTTGTCAAGATGCATCCGAGTCACCCTCTGTCCTCTAATTTCTGTGGGTAACGCTGCGAAATCTCTACCAAATGCGATCGGTACACTCAACCGAGGTTCTCGCCTCTCCCCCGTCACTGGATCTTGCCAGCTTAATTGAATTTGTAACATTATGAATTATGAATTATGAATTATGAATTATGAATTATGAATTATGAATTAT